>CALWNE010000038.1 GCA_944382705.1 uncultured Allofournierella sp. | reverse complement strand
CCCCAAGGATATAGCCCATGCCCTGGGCCTTAAAAGTCTGCAAGCGGCACAAAAGGCGCTGGATTTCTGGCATGGGGTGGGCTTGCTGGAAGCAGAGCGCCCCACCAGCCGGGAAAACCAGCCTACTCAGCCCGCCAAACAGCCCCCCATTACCGCCGAGCAGCTGCGCACCGCCTTTATGCGTGACCCTATGGTAAGCACGCTGGCCACCGAGGCGCAAGCCTACCTGGGCCAGAGCCTTGGCCAAAAGGATATTCAGCGGCTGGTGTCGCTGTATGTGAACGAAAGCATTCCGGTGGATGTGATTTTGCTGTGTGCCGCCCACATTGCCAGCCAGGGCCGCCATTCCGTTACCCAGCTGGAACGGGAGCTGGACCGCTGGACCCTGGAGGGCGTAACCAACGGGCAGGAGGCCGAAGCCTACTTGCAGCGGCTGCACCAGCGGGAAAAACAGCAGGCTGCTGTAGCTGCTCTGCTTGGCATACCCTACGAAGCACTTACCATGGCGGACAAGCGCTGCATCTGCCGCTGGTTTGAGGAATACGGTTACAATCAGAGCATGGTGGAGGAAGCGATTCTTCACGGCAATGGCAGCAAGGATGCAAAGTACATCAACGGCATTTTGAAAAGCTGGTATGCCAAAGGCTGGCGTACCCCGGCGGACACACGGGGCAACGGCAGCCTGGAAGGCAGCAATGCACGGGTGGACCGGCCTGCACCCAGCGGAAACGATATTCTGCAGCGGGCGACACGCCGTCCCCTGCGGCTAAAACGGGAGGATTAACAGCCCATGCGCACCAAAAACGAACTGTATAAAGAGGCATTCCGGCAGATTGCCAGCCGCCGCCAGCGAGCTGTAACACTGGCCCAGCAGCGGCAGGAACAGGCCCAGCAGGCCATTCCCGCTCTGGTTCAGCAGCAGGATGCCATCCGCCAGCTGGGCCTGCAAACCATGGTACTGGCTGCACAGGGCGCCAGCGAGGCCCAGCGGCAGCAATTGCAGCAGCAGCGGCAGCAGGCCCAGCAGGAGCTGGAACAGCTTTTGCGCAGCAACGGGTGGACGCCCCAGGATTTGGAACCCCAGTTCACCTGCCCCCTGTGCAAGGATTCCGGCATGGTGGACGGCCATGTTTGCCAGTGTGTGGGCAAGCTTGCCCGGCAGCTGCGCTTTGAGGAAATTTGCGAGGAATCGCCCTTGAGCCTTTGCAGCTTTGACTCCATGGACCTGCGGTATTACCCGGTGGACCGGGACCCTGCCACTGGTGAATCCATTCGCACCTTAATGGCGGAAACCCTGGATTTTTTGCGCCAGTATGCAGAGCATTTTGACTTAAAGAGCGCAAACCTTCTGCTGTGCGGCAATGCGGGGCTGGGCAAAACCCATGCCGCTCTCTCCATTGCACAGCGTGTGCTGGAAAAAGGCTTCAATGTGGTATACATCAGTGCTCAGAGCCTGTTCAGCCAGCTAGAACGGGAGCGCTTTGTGCAAAGTCCCCTTCAGGAGGCAGTGCTGGAAGCCGACCTGCTGATTCTGGACGATTTAGGCACCGAATATGTTAACCCTTATATGCTCAGCTGTTTTTACAACCTGCTGAACACCCGTCTGCTGGAAAAACGGCCTACCATCTACACCACCAACATTGTGGATGGCAAAGCCTTTGAAGCCCGCTATACCGAAAAAATTGCCAGCCGACTGGGCGGCAGCTGCGAGCCGGTATTCTTTTTGGGTCAGGATATCCGCAAGCTAAAAAATATGTAAAGGAGACTGCCTGGGTATGCGGTTTATTATCTCCCCTGCAAAAAAGATGAAGATGGATACCGATAGCTTTGCTACCGCCGGCACCCCGCTGTTTTTGGAAGATGCCCGGCAGCTGCTTGCCTATCTGCGTACCTTGAGCTTACCTCAATGCAAGGCCCTCTGGAAGTGCAACGATGCCCTTGCCCAGCTGAACTACCAGCGAGTTCAGCAGATGAACCTGGAACGCAACCTCACCCCGGCACTGTTTGCCTACGAGGGCATTCAATACCAGTACATGGCACCGGATGTTTTTACGCAGGAACAGCTGGATTATGTGCAGGAGCACCTGCGCATTCTTTCTGGCTTTTATGGGCTGCTGCGTCCGCTGGATGGCGTGGCACCCTACCGGTTGGAAATGCAGGCAAAACCCAGCGGTGCCAGTTTTAAAACCTTGTATGAATTTTGGGGCAATCGGCTTGCCGATGCCCTTTCACAGGAAACAAATTGCCTGGTAAATCTGGCTTCTAAAGAGTACTCTAAATGCGTACAGGGCAAACTTTCTGCCGGTGTGGAGCTGGTGCAAGTCACCTTTGGCCAGCGCACTGGGGACAAAATCACCGAAAAGGCTACTCTGGCTAAGATGGCCCGGGGCGCTATGGTTCGGTATGCCGCCGAGTGCAACTGCCAGACCCCCCAGGACTTAACCGGCTTTAACCGGTTTGGTTTTATGTATGACGCTCAGCGCTCCACTGCACAGCATCTTGTTTTTGTGCAGACGGAACCCCAAGGCGACTGACTTTTTGCACAAAAGGCTTGCCAAGTGCCAGCCTTCTTATCTTACGATAAACCCCAAAACAAAGGAGTGTTTAAGATTATGTTAACTGTTGGAACCAAAGCACCGGCCTTTTGCCTGCCGGATAAAAACGGCCAGATGGTAAGCCTGGAAGACCTGAAGGGCAAAAAGGTTATTTTGTACTTTTATCCCCGGGATAACACCCCCGGCTGCACCCGCCAGGCACAGGCTTTTGCCCAGCTGAACCAGGAACTGGAACAGCAAGGGGCCGTGGTTGTGGGGGTAAGCAAAGACAGCTGTGCTTCTCATTTGAAGTTTGCTCAAAAATACGATTTGCCCTTTTTGCTGCTGGCCGATCAGGAGCTGACCGCCATTCAAGCCTATGATGTTTGGAAGGAGAAGAAACTCTACGGTAAGGTAAGCATGGGCGTTGTTCGTACCACCTACCTAATTGATGAGGAGGGCATCATCCGGTGGGCCAAAGAAAAGGTAAAGCCGGACGAAAACGCCGGTGAGCTTCTCGCTTTTTTAAAAGGCTGAACCAAGGCACTCCCCTCTTGCGTTTTTAAGCAAGTTCTTTTTAACACTGATTGCTGCATTCCTGCCCAAGGCAAGGCTGATACCCAGCCCATAACCTGCAAAGATAAACCCCGACGGCTGCAAACTTTGTTTGCGGCCATCGGGGTTGTTTGTTTGTGCTCTTTGTCAATCAGCAGCAACCGGGCAAAATCGCTGGTTTTCTGCTGGCACAGTGCCTTTTCTCATGCTTATTTTTACTTTGCCGCCAGGTCCTCCGCCTTTACCCTGCTGCATTTTGCAGCACTGGCTCGGATTGAGCCTGTACCGGTTGGGCTTGCAGCCAAACCTCGCCAGCTTCGTTTACATCCGCCACCAATGGGCAGCCGGTCTGCACCATTCCCTGGGCAATCCCATCTGCCAAAGCCTGTTCTACCGCCCGGCCAATCTCTCGGCGCAGTTCTCGCGCTCCGTAGGTTTTGCAGGCTCGGCGGCTTAGCTCCTGCACCAGGCCAGCGGTATGGGTAAGCTGATAACCTGCCGTAAAGGCCCGTTGTTCCAGCTCTTGCAGCAGGTGAACGGTAATCTGCTCCAGTGCCTGCTGGCCCAGCGGGGTAAACACCACCAGTTCATCCAAGCGGCCCAAGAGCTCTGGCCTGAAATAACGGCGGGCTTCCTCCAGAACCATCTGCTTTTGCTGGGCCAGCTGGGCTTCCTGCCCCTGCAAAAACCCAACCTGACCACTTTGGCCGCTGAGATGCCTGGCCCCCAGGTTGGAGGTAAGCAGCACAATGGTATTGCAAAAATCCGCTTTGCGGCCCAGGGTATCCGTAAGGCAGCCTTCCTCCAAAATCTGCAAAAGCAGATTTGTTACATCGGGGTGTGCTTTTTCGATTTCGTCAAACAGCACCACGGCATAGGGGCGGCGACGCACTGCTTCGGTTAGCAACCCGCCCTCTCCGTGGCCCACATAGCCGGGCGGTGCTCCAATCAGCTTTGCAGCAGAGTGCGCTTCCATATATTCACTCATATCCAGCCGAATCAATGCCTTTTCGGTTCCAAACCATTGGCAGGCCAGAGATTGAGCCAGATGGGTTTTGCCCACGCCGGTAGGGCCCAAGAACAACATGGCGCCCATGGGTCTGCGTCCATCTCGCAGTCCGGTGCTGGCCCTTCGGATGGCTCCCGCCACTGCCGACACCGCACTGCTCTGCCCCACCACCTGCTGCGCCAGCACCGACTCCAAACCATTAAGCCGCTGGCGGCGCTCCTCGGTAATGCGCTGGGCAGGCACCCCTGTGGCTCGAGCAATTACCTGAGCCAAATCGTCCCGCTGCAGTGTCAGGGTGGTTTGACCGGTGCGCTGGATCTGCAAACAGGCCGCCGCTTCGTCCAGCAGGTCAATGGCTTTATCCGGGAGAAAGCGCCCTGGCAGATACCGTACCGAAAGTTCTACCGCTGCCGCCAGAGTGGCTTCCGGAATTTTTACTCCATGGTAATTTTCGTACCGTGCTGCCAGACCCTGTAAGATGCGCACCGCCTGGGGTGGGCTGGGTTCATCCACCAGCACCTGCGCAAATCGCCGTTCAAAGGCGGTATCTTTTTGGATGCAGCGGCGGTATTCTTCCTGGGTGGTTGCGCCAATCAGCTGCAATTCACTGCGTGCCAGCAGCGGTTTTAAGATGTTGGCCGCATCAATGGAGCCTTCTGCCGCACCGGCCCCCACCAGAATATGCACTTCATCAATAAACAGGATGGTGTTTTTTTCCCGGCTGATGTCCTCCAGCAATCCCTTGAAACGCTCCTCAAAATCACCCCGATATTTGGTGCCTGCCACCAGGGCAGCCATATCCAGGCTCAGCAGCCGTTTACCCTCCAGCTTACCTGGCACCTGCCCCGCTGCAATACGCTGGGCCAGCGCCTCGGCCAAAGCGGTTTTGCCCACCCCAGGTTCCCCCACTAGGCAGGGATTGTTTTTTTGGCGGCGGCATAAAATCTGTATCATCCGCTCCACCTCGTTTTCCCGGCAGAGTACAGGGTCCAACTGACCTTCCAGAGCAAGCCGGGTCAAATCTCGGCCATATTTTTCGCCCGCTTTGGCAAAGCGCATATTCTGGCTGGGGATTTTGGGCAGCAGCGGCATGACCAACTGCCCCGAAAGCTGGCGGCACTCTTTGGCTGCTTCGTTCAAATCCAGCCCAAGCTGTACCAGCCACTGGCTGGCGGTGCAGTTTGCATCCTCCAGAATGGAACACAAAATATGCTCGCACTGCGCCTCCCGCATCTGGGCCGACCTGGCACCTAGCAGAGCCAGATCCAGTATTTTGCAGCTTTCCGGCATAAAGTCTTTTGGTGCCAGGCGGCAGCTTCGGCCCGCGGGCAACTGACGCAATTTTCCTTGTACTGCTACCCGTTCAATATGGTGGTTTTGCAGCAGTGCAGCCGCTGGGGTGTGATCCGTTTGCAAAATAGCCAGCAAAATGTGGTGCGTACCTACTTGAGAGTGCCCCGATTCCCCTGCAATATGAAGCGCATGATTCAGCATTTTTGCTGCGCTGCGTGAAAATCCTTTGAATCGAAAACGGTAGCCCATGGCCTTGTTATGCCCCCTTTTTTGGTAGTACCCCCAGTATAGGCCGCAGTTCCCTTCTTTTAAACCGCAATTTCAAAATTATCTTGTGTGACATGGTCTCTTTACAGAAAAGCCACGGTTTTGTAAAATAAAACAAACCAAGCGTTGCGAACAAAGTTAATTTTATATCTAATTTACAATTAAAAAGGAATCGTTTTTAGAATGTTGTTGAACTGCAACCAACGAAAGGAGTTTTTTTCATGATTTTACAAAACAAAGTCGCAATGATTACCTCCTCTACCCGTGGCATCGGCCTGGTCTGCGCCCAGGCACTGGCTGAGCAAGGTGCTACTGTTTATTTTGCAGTACGCCGTTTGGAAGCTGGCCAGCAGCTGGTGGATGAGCTTGCACAAAAAGGCTTAAAGGGCGGCGTTTGCCTGTTTGATGCGGATAAACCAGAGACCTTCCGTACCAGCGTGGAGGAAGTGATTGCCAAGGAAGGCCGCATTGATATTTTGGTAAACAACTATGGCTCCACGGATGTTAAAAAGGATTTCGACCTGCTGCACACCAGCGGAGAAGATTTCATGAACATCGTAAACAACAACCTGCGCAGCGTATACGACACCTGCCAGGCAGCCGTAGCCTCCATGGTAAAAACCGGCGGCGGCTCCATTGTGAACATTGCTTCTGTTGGCGGTAAATACCCCGATATGTACCGCATTGGCTACGGTGTTGCAAAGTCCTCCATCATGTTCCTGACCAAAAACATTGCCACCCAGTATGCACACGCCGGTATACGGGCCAATACAATTTTGCCCGGTTTTATTGCCACCGATGCAGCCATGAAGAACATGAGCCCGGAATTTTTGAATACCTTCCTTAAAACCGTGCCTCTGCGCCGCCCTGGCCAGCCGGATGATATCGCCAATGCCTGTGTCTTTTTGGCCAGCGACCAATCTGCATTTATCACCGGTGAAGATTTGCCGGTAGCTGGCGGTTTTGGAATGCCCTCCCCCATGTTCAGCCACTACGGTGAGATGTCTGGCAAGGGTTGATTCCATCGCTATTTTAAATCGCCGCTTTGCCCGGCCCGCATTGTGCGGGCCGGGTTTTCGCTGATTATTGAGCTAAAAAAGAAAGACCGAACCGCTGGCCTTACAGCCAGGGTTCGGTCTTTTGTGCTATATTGTTTTTGCATGGGGACTGCATCAGATACTTGCAGATACGGATGCAGGCAGTGCAGCAATCACAGATTTCAATACTAGGCATTACAGTTAGCGGCGCACCCGCCGGGTAATCGGCTGCAGCCAGGTGGGCAGCACACCCCACTGGCTTAATTGCTGCCAGGCTCGGTTGGAAATGGACAGGCGAAGCATCCATTGCTGAAGAATGTACCGGAATTCGATCATAGGGTTATACCCCCCTTTTTACAAATTCACAATTCTAAAAGAACTGTATGGTCGTAGTATAGCATCTGTTTTTGAACACCATGTGTACAAATCAACTCTAAATAAGAACAGTTTGTGAAATCTACAAGCAAATCTGCTTGCGCAATGGTTATTTGGCGTTCAGCGCAGCCATGGTGATGTAGTTGTAGGGCTGATTGAAGTGCGGCAGGAAGAACAAATCCAGCAATTTCAGTTCATCGATGGTCATTCCCTGCTGAATGGCCAATGAGAACAGATGCAGACCCATGGAAACATCATAGTCGGACATAAGCTGTGCACCCAGGATGACACGGCTTGCCTTATCGTATACAATCCGCAGGGTGGTTTTGGTGTTTCCCTTTTCCAGGAAAGCGGCCTTCTGCCAATCTGTAAACTCAGTGGTGAGTACATCCAGGCCAGCCTGCTCTGCCTTGGTTTTGGTCAGGCCCGTGCTGAACAGGTTCAGGCCCCAGATGGAAATTCCGTTGGAACCCTGCACGCCGGGGCTTTCCATGTGAGTTCCGCAGGCATTGTGGGCAGCCAGAATACCGGAGCGCACAGCATTAGTAGCCAGTGCGATGTAATCCTGCTTTTTAAGTGCATTGTTGTATACAGTAGCGCAGTCGCCAATTGCGTACACATCCGGGTCGCTGGTGCGCTGGCAGCGATCCACCAGATAAGCACCACGCATCAATTCCAGATGGTCCTTACCCAGCTCCGTATTGGGACGGAATCCGATGGCGAACACCACCATATCGGTATCAAAAGTGCCATTGTCGGTTACAATGCGAGTAACCTTGCCATGTTCACCTTCAATGGCCTCTACCTTACGGCCAAAGCACATCTCTACCCCGTTTTGAGACATATGCTCCGCCATTGCCTGGCAGAAATCCGGGTCGTAGTAGCTTGCCAGGCAGGTGGGCGCACAGTCCACCAAACGAGTTTTGCGGCCATTGCGCACAAATGCCTCCGCCAGCTCCACACCAATGTAGCCGGCACCTACAACGGTAACCTGTCGGATGGAGTCATCGGCCAGTTTATCCACAACGGCCTGTGCATCCTGAAACTGTTTTACAAACTGGACATTCTCCAAATCCATGCCGGGCAGTGCGGGACAGATAGGCTGGGAGCCGGTGGCCAAAATGAGCTTGTCGTACTTCTGGGCAATGCTTTCGCCCTGCTGGGTGGTGGCATAAACGATTTTATTTTGGTAATCCACTCGGTCTACAACAGTATTTACATGAACATCCGCTCCTTTTTCCTGTAGCTGCTGTGCGGAAGAATAGAACAGATTATCGGGTTTGTCGATTTGATGACCAATCCACAGGGCCATACCACAACCTAAAAAGCTGATATGGTCGTCCTGATCGAACACATGAACTTTGTCCTGGGGGTATTGCTGCAAAATGGTATTAATCGCTGCAATGCCTGCATGATTTGCGCCAATTACTACGATATCCATGGTTGGTTCCTCACTTTCAAAATTCAGCACATTTCATCCTGTACGGATGTCTGTCTGCCTTTAATTATACTCAGCAAGTGAACTTTGTCAATGATTTGACGGCAAAAAAATAACAAAGTTTGAGCGATACTTTGGGCGGCACAATGTTCTTTGCTCCTATACCCTGAAATTCGTTATTTAAACACTGCAAACTCTTTACATAATTGGGGTTTTACTTTATATTATATTATTGTATAACAAGAGACTTTCTCATCTATATTTTCATCTGCAATCAATTTTTGTGAAGGAACCTACGACTTTATGCCTCAAGAAATATTTTCATCAATAAACGACATCGAATTTTTTTACGAAGCAATCGCAGAATCCTCCCCCCACTTTGTATTTGCATCCAACATCCCCGAAAACACCTACTTGATTTCAGAAACTATGCGCCGGGAATTTGGATTTAAAAGCCGTTACTTGGTGGATGGCGATCGCTTGTGGAATGAGTTAATTCACCCTGATGACCGCGAGCGCATCACCCGTGCAATTCAACATGTACTTACTCATCCTGAGCAGGATTATAGCCAAGAGTATCAAGTTCGTTGTGTAAACGGTTCGTATGTTTCCGTTCGTAGTAAGGGCAAAGTGTATGCTGACCCTGTTACCGGTAATCCTTTGTATTTTGTGGGCTGTGTGGAAAAATTAGACGGGCATACCCATGTGGATAGCGTTACTGGGTTGTACCCCTACCATCACGCTAAGGAATTTACCACCGATTTACTGTGTAAACAGCAGAGCGGCGCTGTAATGGCCATGGACCTTGATAATTTTGCAAACATCAACATCCTGTACGGCCATAGCTTTGGTGATGCAGTCATGCGGGTTGCTGTGGCAAAGGTTCTTTCCATTCTGCCTGCGGGCAGCCAGATGTTCCGCCAGGATGGAGACCGCTTTCTGGCAGTTTGCCCCCAGGCCACCGCAGAAGATATGGCCGAGCTGTTTCGCAATATTCAGCTGCTGGGCCAGCAAAAGCACAACATCGACAACATTGATTATCACTTCACCTTCTCTGCTGGTATTGTAATGTTTGAACCCTCCCAAACCTGGGAGCAAATCATACGCAATGCCTCGGTGGCCTTGCAGGACGCCAAGGAAGCCGGAAAAAACATCTTCCGTTTTCATCAGCAGGATTTGCTGAATCACAAGTTGTACAACCGACAGCTGAGCAACGAATTGATCAGCTGTGTAAAAAACGGATTCGAAGGATTTTCTGTGGTGTTTCAACCCATTCTGGATGTGCGCAATGTCCTTTTGGTGGGTGCAGAAACCCTGCTGCGCTATCAAAGCAGCACCAGGGGGCCGGTAAGCCCTGCGGAGTTTATCCCTTTGCTGGAAAACAGCGGTGTTATGCCCGAAGTTGGCATGTGGGTTTTGCGAACTGCCTTAGAGCACTGCAAATCCTGGATTGAATATTGCCCCACCTTCCAGCTTCATGTGAATGTTTCTCTTCAGCAGATGCTTTCCTCGGACTTTTGCAAACAGGTTGTAAGCTGCCTGGATGACACCGGCGTACCTGCCAGCAATGTGGTGCTGGAGCTGACCGAGAGTCTTTTAAGCAACAATGAATACGATACCATCGAAACACTGAACTACCTGCGACAGGTAGGCTTAAAAATTGCCATGGATGATTTTGGCACCGGTTACTCCTCTCTGGGGAGATTGCAGCGTTTCCCTATTGATATTGTCAAGATTGACCGTTGCTTTGTAACCGCTCTGCAAGAAGGCCAAACGCAACACAAGTTCCTGCGGTCCATCATTGAACTGTGCCACAACGCTGGCTTTTCGGTGTGCGTAGAGGGTGTTGAAACGCTGGACGAACTGAACACCCTATACTATATGTATGGCGATACATTTCAGGGGTTTTATGTTTCTGGCGGTGTACCGGCTCCAGCGTTTTTTGAACGATTCATTAACCGAAATCAGCTCAAGCAGTACCACCATGGTTTAAGCCCCATTGCAAAAGAGGACATTGCACAGGCATGGAGTGCTGACCTGCTGAACGAAATGGTGGAATCCTCCCCCATAGGCATTAATATTTGGAGCGAAGAACTGGAAAACATCGCCTGTAACCAGGCCTGTGTTGATTTGTTTGAAATAGAGAACAAAGCCATCTATTTTGACCGATTCTTTGAGCTTTCGCCCACCCATCAGCCAGACGGACAGCTGTCCTCTGTTTTGCTTACTGCTTACCTGCGCAAAGCCTTTGCCACTGGCCGAAAGGTCTTTTTTTGGATGCATCAAAAACTGAACGGCGAGCCTATTCCCACAAAAGTGACGCTGGTTCGCATCAAACACCAGGGTCGTTATATTGTTGCAGCCTATACACAGGATATGCGGGATAAGCTGCTGGCCCAGCAGGCAGATGAACGAGCAGTGGAGCTGTTGCATCAAATCATACATGCCACACCGCTATGTGTAAATGTATGGAGCGAAAAGTACGAAATCATTCAATGCAACCAGCATGCTATTAAACTGTTTGACCTTAACAACGAGCAGGAATATCTGGACAAATTCTTTTTGCTCTCCCCTACCTACCAACCAGATGGGCAGCTATCCGCCATTAAGGCACACGCTTACATTGCCGAAGCCTTTGAAAAGGGCTATGTGAGATTTCACTGGAACCACTGTCGGCTGGATGGAACCCCTATTCCTGCGGAAATCACGCTGACCCGTATCTCTGTGCAGGATGAAAGCATGGTGGTAGGGTATATCCGCGATATGCGAGACCAGCTCAAGGCAGAAGCGGAGATTCGCTTCATGAATGAACATATGCGCAAAATTTTGGATACGGTGCCCATGGGATATGCCGAGTACGATAACCAGATGCGCATGTGTAACCACAACTCGGAATTACTGCACATTCTGGGGCTGGAAGGCGAAAGCAAGCTGGATTGCCTTTGCTGCCATACACCGGAACGCCAGCCCAACGGCATTTTAAGTGACACCGTCTTCAGCAATAAATTCCATGAAGCACTTGCCCATGGAGATGCAGCGTTTGAGTTTGTATTGCAGGATCAGGAAGGTGCTCCCCTGCCTGCCAAGTTAACAATGCGGCGCGCCCACAAACACGATTCTGAATTCATTATCCTGTTCGTTCAGGATCTCAGAGAACTGAAAGGCATGTACACACTGAACAATCGCCTGCGGGAGATTGCGTTGTTCGACAGCCTAACCGGGTGTTACAACCGTGCCACTTTTATGGAAAAGCTGAAACAGCGTGCAGAACTGATTGAGCCAACAGAGCAATATCCTCTGATTTTGATGGACATTGACCATTTCAAGCAAATCAACGACACCTATGGCCATCTTGTGGGCGATACGGTGCTGAAAAATGTGATTGAGGTGCTTCACAATCACCTGCCAGACGATACCCTGGTAGGCCGCTATGGCGGTGACGAATTCACCATTCAGCCCGGTGCCATGAACCAGGAAAGTTTAAAGCAGTGCCTGGAAAATTTGGTTACTCAGGTAAACGACCTGCGTATTATTACAAACTCGGAGGTCATCTACCCCACGGTAAGCCTTGGCGTATGTTCCGCTATTGATTTCCATAATTGGGACGACTCTCTTCACAAAGCCGACCTGGCTTTGTACCAGGTAAAAAAACTTTCCCGCAATGGGTACAAAATCTTTGAGGAATAATTCTTTGCAAACAAAAACACGCTTTACCCCGCACAGGGTAGAGCGTGTTTTTATTGTTTGACAATGGAGATTAAAGCATCATTCCCTCCGGCACCTGGCATAGATGGAACTGATTTTTGGTGCATTCCAGCACCCCTTCCTTTTGCAGCTTGCTTAGCTCGGTTGACATAGCACTCCGATCCACCGAAAGATAGTCTGCCAGTTCCTGGCGATTGTATGGAATGGTAAATCTGGCACTGCCTGCTCTCTGTGCTTCGCCAGAAAGATAGGACAGAAGCTTTTCTCTGGTTGTTTTTTGTGCCATATGCTCCACTTTCTGTGTGAGCATCAAATTACGGGCTGCCAGCACATTCAGCAGATTGCGAATTAATTGCGTATGGAATGGGCAAGCAATGGTGCATACTTCCAGAATACGGCCCACATCCAAAAACATCACCTTTGCCGGTGTGGAGGCCACCACGCTTACTGCCAGCACCTCACTGCCCAGGCAAGCATAGGACTCCGCAAAAATCTGCCCCTGTACGGACTGGCCCAAAATCACTCGATTGCCCCAAAAATCTTCTTTGATAATGTGTACCGTACCTTCCAGCACCAAACCCATACGCCTGGTTTTTTGGCCGCTGTGCATTACAAAGCTGCCCTTTTCGTACTGGGCAGTCTCCACATCCAGACAGCCCAGCAGCACCCGAATCTGGTCCGGCCGAATGCCCTCAAATAAACGAGAGCCACTTAAAATTGCGGTAATTTCCAAACTTCTCCCTCCTTTTGTTGTGATTCCAACAGAATTTATAGTTTGATTGTAGTATACTAAGCTCACAAAGTCAACAAAGCACCTTCACCTGGCTTCCTTTTCCGACGCCCGTTGCAGATGCTCGGCTGGTCTGCCGGGGAGACTTTTTAAAATCAACACTTTATTTTTCATTCAAAGGAGCGTATGATAAACTATGCACAATGCAATGTTTTGCTACCAGTGCCAGGAAACTGCCGGCTGTACCGGCTGCACCAAGGGCGGCGTTTGCGGTAAAACTGCCCGGACTGCAAACCTTCAGGATTTGCTGATTTACACCACCAAGGGACTGAGCGCCATCACCACTGCCCTGCGCAGTGAGGGCAAAACAGTGGACCCTCAGGTAAACCACTGGATTACCGAAAACCTGTTTGTAACCATTACCAATGCCAATTTTGACGATGAGGCTATTCTGGCACGGATTCAGGGTACCCTGGACCAGATGAATGCTCTGCGCAGCCAGCTGTCCAGCCAGGATGCTCTGCCTGAGGCCAGCCTGTACCAGGGCGGCACCTTGGAGCAGATGGAGGAGAAGGCTGCTCAGGTGGGTGTACTGGCTACCGAAAACGAGGATGTTCGCAGCCTGCGGGAGCTCATCACTTACGGACTCAAGGGCATGGCAGCCTACACCAAACACGCCAACGCTTTGGGCACCGAAGTGCCCGAAAACGACGCATTCCTTCAGAATGCACTGGCTCAACTGCTGGATGATACCCTCTCGGCAGATGCACTGGTGGCTCTCACCTTGGAAACCGGTAAATATGGCGTGGATGCCATGGCTGCTCTGGACGCTGCAAACACCGGCGCTTACGGCCATCCGGAAATCACCAAAGTAAATCTGGGTGTTCGGAACAATCCCGCCATTCTGGTATCCGGCCATGACCTGCACGATTTGGAGATGCTTCTGGAACAGACCCAGGGTACCGGCGTGGATGTGTACACCCATTCCGAGATGCTGCCTGCCCACTACTACCCTGCCTTTAAGAAATACGAGAACTTTGTGGGCAACTACGGCAACGCCTGGTGGATGCAAAAGGAAGAATTTGAGGCATTTAACGGCCCCATTCTGCTGACCACCAACTGCCTGGTCCCCCCCAAGGAGAGCTACAAGGAGCGGGTATACACCACCGGCGCTGTTGGTTTTGCAGGCTGCAAGCACATCCCCGGTAGTTTTGGCGAACACAAGGACTTCTCCGCCATCATTGGGCATGCTAAGCAGTGTGCTGCCCCCACCCAGCTGGAGACCGGTGAAATTGTAGGCGGTTTTGCCCACAATCAGGTGCTGGCTTTGGCCGACCAGGTGGTAAATGCAGTTAAGAGCGGCGCCATTCGCAAGTTTGTGGTAATGGCCGGCTGCGATGGCCGTGCCAAGAGCCGCAGCTACTACACAGAGTTTGCTAAGGCACTGCCCAAAGATACTGTGATTTTGACCGCTGGCTGCGCAAAATACAAGTACAACAAGCTGGATTTGGGCGACATTGGTGGAATTCCCCGTGTGCTGGATGCAGGCCAGTGCAACGATTCCTACTCGTTGGCCGTAATTGCCCTGAAGCTGAAGGAAGTATTCGGCCTGGATGACATCAATCAGCTGCCCATCGTGTATAACATTGCCTGGTATGAGCAGAAGGCTGTCATCGTGCTGCTGGCCCTTCTGCACCTGGGTGTAAAGAACATCCATCTGGGCCCCACCCTGCCTGCCTTCCTTTCTCCCAATGTTGCAAAAGTCCTGGTGGAGACCTTTGGAATTGCTGGTATTACCACCGTGGAGGAAGACATGAAGCTGTTCTTCCCTGACTGTGAGGAAAAAGAGCCCTCTGCTGCTGATTCCATCAACGGCGATACCCTGATTGGCGACATCCTCACTCTTTGCCCCAATGCGGCAGAAATCCTGACCGGATTTGGTATGCACTGCCTGGGCTGCCCTTCTTCTCGGATGGAATCCCTGCGGGATGCCTGCACCGTCCATGGCATTGCCTTGGAAGAAGTTCTGGCTAAGCTGAACAGCTGATTTCCCCCTCTCTTTTTTCCCTGCGGCTTTATAAAATTGATTTTAAAGGAGCTTGCCCCCATGAGTGCTTTTTTAGGCCCGATTCATCACAAGATGTACCAAAAAATATGCGCCCAAAGCCGGTTGGCTTTTGCCATTGCCAAGTTTGGCGATACTAACGGCTGGACCCAGGATGCTGAACAAACCCTGCATCACCAGTTCCCTTTGCTGCAAGGTGCACTGGAAGATCTGATTGACCCCCTTAACATTCATGGGTGGCTAAGCCAACAGGTGGCCCATGCAGAAGCTCGGCTTGCGGCAGCCGTGCAAGAGGCCGTAAAACAGGATGAACAGAAAGCTGAACAGCTGCTTGCCTTTGTGGCAGAGGATGGCCGTAACCAGGCCGCCCTGCACAGTGCCCCCTGTTCCGACTGCACCGCACTTTGGCAAGCCATGGATCTGTTTTGGGTGGATGGAATGCCCTGTGACCGGTGTGTGCAGGTTGCAAGCCGAGAGGATGGCTCCATTGACTGGTCCATCGAATCCGCTACCCACGCCAACGGCTGGAGCGAAGATTGCGCCATTTCCTATGCCCAGCTGCGGTGGACCTGGGTGGAAGCTTTTGCCCAGCGTCAGAGCTTTAAAGCACAGCAAAACAGCCCACTATCTTTTTATCTGAGCCAGGAGGTTTAACTGCCATGTCCAAACTGATTGAGGTACTGATGGAAGAGCATCAGGAGATTTTGAAGTTCACCCAAGCCATGGAAACCATGTGCCTGGAGCTGATGGAGCACAATCGTTTTAGCGAACAGGAATTTCGGGATGCGATTGTATTCATCCGCCAGACAGCCGACCGAAACCATCATCAGAAAGAGGAACGCCTGCTGTTCAAGGTCATGACTGAGGAATTGGGTACCGTGGCAATTAATCTGGTTCAGCACGGCATGATTGTGGAACACGACCAGGCACGGCTGTTTGTATCCGAACTGGAGCAGGCTGTCACCCGGTACGCCGCAAACCCCAATGCCACCGACAAACTGTGGATTTTGGCCAATGCGATGAGCTACTGCGCACACCTGCGCCGTCATATCGAAAAAGAGGACAACGCTGTATATCCCTTCGCAGCCCGGGCTCTTTCTGCCGAAAGCCTGGCAAAGCTGGATGAAGCATTTGCCGCAGAGCAGGCTGGCCAGCAAAGGTAACTGGTTGGGTGTGGCTCTCATTCACTCCCCTGTTCTGCAAAATCTTTGCTGCTCCAGGTCAGGCCACCTGCTTGTTCCCTCAATAAATTTCAGTATATAAAAGAACCCTCCGCTTCTGACTTAACCGGCCAGAAGCGGAGGGTTCTTTTATTTTCTGGGTGATTGTTAGCCGAAAGCAAGACGACACCTTTTAACAGCACTCAGAGCACTTATTCCTCAAACTCAAAGAAAGCTTCCTGATGGAGTGTAGTAAAGATCACCTGCATTAAGGGATAGCCTAAGGCGGCAATCTGCCGCCGCAAAATCTGGGCTACCTGCTGGCGCACCTCATCCGGACGGTCAAACCAGGATACCTCCACAATGGGAAACCCTGCAACCTGTTTGCCTTCGCTGTAAAATGTGGTGGGAACTAGCTCCAAAATGAGCCAATCTTCCGGGCAGCCGATGGCCTGTGCCAACTGCTGCACCAGCGGAGTGCTGATTTCCTTCATCTGCGCATCGGTTAAACCCTTTACCGTAATCTGGGGCATAAAAACTTCCTCCTTTATTTTACCCACACAAGTAAAAACCTTTATGTTCAGCAAACGAACCAGGCCGGGTGGAACATCCACCCAGCCTGGTTTGCTGTATAAAACGATTAGGAGCGAGCGAATCCCTTAGTACATACCGCCCATGCCGCCCATATCGGGAGCAGGTACACCTGCACCAGGCTGTTCGGGCTCATCGGCTACCAGGCTTTCGGTGGTCAGAACCATGGAAGCCACGCTGGCTGCATTCTCCAGAGCGGAACGAGTTACCTTGGTGGGGTCCACAATGCCGGCCTCGATCATGTCGCAGTACTGCTCCTTCTGAGCATCGAAACCGTAGTTGGGCTTACCAGCGGTGAGGATTTTGTCGATGATAACGCTGCCTTCCAGACCGGCGTTTTTGGCAATCTGGCGCAGAGGAGCTTCCAGAGCCTTCAGGACAATGCGGGCACCAGTGCGCTCGTCACCCTCCAGTTCCTCGCAAACCTTCTGCACAGCAGGCATAGCGTTGATAGCAGCGGTGCCGCCGCCAGCCACGATACCTTCTTCCACAGCTGCCTTGGTTGCATTCAGAGCATCCTCAATGCGTAGCTTCTTATCCTTCATTTCCACTTCGGTAGCAGCGCCAACCTTAATAACGGCAACACCGCCAGCCAGCTTGGCCAGACGCTCCTGCAGCTTTTCCTTGTCGAATTCGCTGGTGGTGGTTTCCATCTGGGCACGAATCTGGTTTACACGCTCGGAAATCAGAGCCTTGGCACCTGCACCATCCACGATGGTGGTGGTCTCCTTGGTTACCTTAACCTGGCGAGCACGGCCCAGCATATCAATGCTGGTCTCCTTCAGCTCGTAGCCCAGCTCCTCGCTGATAACCTGGCCGCCGGTCAGGATGGCAATATCCTGGAGCATCTCCTTGCGGCGATCGCCAAAGCCGGGAGCCTTAACAGCCACACAGGTGAAGGTGCCGCGCAGACGGTTCACAATCAGGGTGGACAGAGCTTCGCCTTCCACATCCTCGGCAACGATTACCAGCTTCTTGCCACTCTGGACAATCTGCTCCAGCAGGGGCAGCAAATCCTGAATGGTGCTGATTTTCTTATCGGTGATCAGGATGTAAGCGTCGTCGATAACGGCTTCCATCTTCTCGGTATCGGTTACCATGTAGGGGGTGATGTAACCA
The DNA here is from genome assembly GCA_944382705.1 of uncultured Allofournierella sp. GTDB lineage: Bacteria > Bacillota > Clostridia > Oscillospirales > Ruminococcaceae > Allofournierella. Next base: position 24,297 of record CALWNE010000038.1, on the reverse strand, counting down.
CGGTCAAACTGCATACCTTCCACTACCTCGGAGTAGGTTTCGGCAGTCTTGCTTTCCTCGATGGTGATAACACCGTCAGCGGTTACCTTCTCCATAGCCTCTGCAATCAGAGTGCCCACAGCGGCATCATCGGCAGATACGGTGGCAACACGGGCAATATCCTGAGAGCCGTTTACCTTCTGGCTGTTGGCAGCAAAAGCAGCCACAGCAGCCTTAACAGCTTTCTGCATACCACGCTTTACATCCATGGGGTTTGCACCAGCGGCCACATTCTTCATGCCCTCGTTTACCAGAGCCTGTGCCAGTACAGTAGCGGTGGTGGTGCCGTCGCCTGCTGCATCGTTGGTTTTGGTTGCAACCTCACGCACCAGCTGTGCGCCCATGTTTTCGAATACATCCTTCAGCTCGATTTCCTTCGCAATGGTCACACCGTCGTTGGTGATCACAGGGCTGCCAAACTTCTTGCCCAGCACCACATTGCGGCCCTTGGGGCCCATGGTAATCTTAACGGTATCGGCCAGGGTGTCGATGCCTGCGGAAAGAGCCTTGCGAGCTTCCTCGCCATGAAGAATCTGCTTTGCCATAATCAATCTGCTCCTTTTATGTCATATCTGAATATCAATGCTTGCAAACGAACTGTTGAGGGATAAAAAAATTACTCCTCTACAATTGCCAGAATGTCGCTCTGGCGAACGATGGTGCACTCCTGGCCATCCACCTTTACTTCGGTGCCGGAGTATTTGCTGGTGAGAACCTTATCGCCCACCTTCACAATCATCTCCACTTCCTTGCCGTCCACCAGGCCGCCGGGGCCTACAGCCAGAACCTGGGCCACCTGGGGTTTTTCTTTGGCAGAGCCAGCCAGAATGATGCCGCTCTTGGTGGTTTCTTCTGCTTCTACGGTTTTGATCACTACACGATCAGCAAGAGGCTTAATAGTCATGGAAGATATCCTCCTATTCAAAACAATATGTATTTATAGATCCAGGTTAGCACTCATTCTTTTCGAGTGCTAACATTGTATATTTTATTCTCTTACAGCAAAAAAATCAAGCCCTCTGGGCGTTTCTCTTTGAAAAAAATTTGTGAACAACGCACTTGCCCCCAGGACTTGGGGCAAAACAAGGTATAATGCCTGCCTGTCAGGGCAAACTGCATTGTATATGGTTGACAAAAGGAGTTATTTTTATGGATTTTTTGCACGATTTATGGCGTATCCCCCTTACTAGTCTCTTGTCGCTGGTGCTTTTGTTTGCTATGTGCAAATGGATTGGCCAGCGGCAGATTAGTCAGATGACCATGTTCGATTACATCAACAGCATTACCATTGGATCCATTGCCGCAGAGCTGGCCACTGCTTTGGAACATTGGTGGCGGCCATGCCTGGCCACCATTATTTACGGGGCTGCCGTGGTGACCATTAACCGGCTGTGCTGCCGCTCTTTAAAGGCACGAACTTTTTTTAACGGGCGCCCCCTGATTTTGCTGGAGCACGGAGGTCTGCGCCGGGACAATTTGAAAAAAGCAGGTTTGGATATAAACGAGTTTTTGACCCAGTGCCGTATTGCCGGTTACTTTGATTTAAGCCAGCTGGAAACTGCCCTGCTGGAAACCAGCGGCAGCATGAGCTTTTTACCAAAAAGCGAGCAGCGGCCCGTTACCCCACAGGATATGGAACTGTCGGTTCCGGCCGAAAGCCTCTGCATCAACATTATTCTGGACGGTAAAGTTCTGGAAGAAAATCTAAAACATATGGGCAAAAATCAGAAGTGGCTGAACCAACAGCTTCATGCCGTAGGAATTCCGTTAAATCAAGTAATGCTCGCTACCTGCGACTACCAAGGCAAGTTTAACGCATATCCCATGCGAAACCGTGCGAACCATGACGGCCCCAATGAGCAATAATATCTCCCTAAATGCAGGCATTTACACTGTAACCCCATAGCTGTAAGATGCGATATACCGGCTTTTAGGGCAGAAATTTTATTATATTTTTTAATTTTCTCTGATTTTTGTAATTTTTGCTCTTTTCAAACAATTCCTCTTTATTGTAATATAGTAGAATAAAGGAAAGCGCCATGGAGCTTGCACTTTTGTTGAGCTTCATGGCAAATTGATTATTATGGGGGTTACTATGAATGATGTGACCAAAAAGTACGGGCTTTTAACCGCAGTTACCATGATTGTTGGCATCTGCATTGGGTCCGGTATTTTTTTTAAAAGTGATAACATCCTAATTGCTACGGGCGGCAGCATTGCCATGGGTATTGCATTGTTTGCCGTTGCGGCCATTTGCATTATTTTTGGTTGCCTGACCATCAGCGAACTGGCCAGCCGTACCGAGGAAATGGGCGGCCTTATCAGCTATGCCGAAGTGTTTGTTTCCAAATCCGCAGGCTGCGGCATCGGCTGGTTTCAGATGTTGGTGTACTATCCCAGCATCACTGCGGTAGTGGCCTGGGTGGTAGGCGTTTACACCTGTATTCTTTTTAATCTGGGCAATTCGCTCTCTCTTCAACTTGGCATTGGCTACGCATTTTTGTGCCTTTGCTTTTTGTATAATCTGTTTCTTCCCCGTTTTGGTGCGGTGGTTCAGAATGGTACCACCTTCATCAAGCTGATTCCCTTGTTTCTTTTGGGTATATTGGGCTTTGCTCTGGGTGATCCCATCAACGGCCTTGCGCAAACAAACCCCAGCACCCTTACCGGTGTAGGGTTTCTTACCGCCTTGGGCCCCATTGCCTATTCTTTTGACGGTTGGATTGTAGCCACCGCTATTTCCCACGAGTTAAAATCCGCCAAAAAGAATATGCCCCGTGCCCTGCTGATTGGCCCTTTGGTGGTGCTGTTTATCTATGCTTTGTACTTTGGCGGTATTTCTGTCTATGTGGGTCCCCAGCAGGTTATGGAGTTGGGTGACGCCCATGTGAGTGTAGCTGCTCAACAGCTTTTGGGCACTTGGTTCAGCAAAGCCGTTGTAATATTTGTAATTATTTCGGTTATTGGCACCGTAAACGGCCTTGTTACCGGCTACATTCGTATGCCCTATGCCTTGGCCATTCGCCCTGGTATGATGCCCTTTGCCCATGTATTCGGCCGTCTGAACAATCACCAGATGCCCGGCTGGTCGGCGCTGCTGGCCTGGGGCATTACCACCCTGTGGACCGGCATCCATTACCTGTGCACCCGGTTTGATTTAATCCCAAACAGCGATGTTTCGGAAGGGGCCATTATCATTTCCTATATCTTTTACGCCCTGCTGTATTACCAGGTATTCAAGATGTATCGGCAAGGGGTTATCAAAAGCATTTTTAAAGGCGTGGTATGCCCTCTATTTGCAACCATGGGTTCGTTGGTAATTCTTTCTGGCGGCCTTCAGAGCAGCTTTTTCTGGGGATATCTGGTATTCTGCCTGGCCATTTCTCTTGGTGCTGTTGCTTACTACCGGCACAGCTGCAAACAATAACCACTGTACATACCACAATGCCCCATGGTCATTCCATGGGGCATTTATGTTTTTTGCGATACAGGCCTGAATAATGGGTATGCTTGTTACAAAACCATTGGTATTTTAATGGTTTTTGTGTTAAAATTGATGCTATATCATAGCAGCAGGGTTATGCACCATAAGCCCAGTCTCCCCTTATTTTTAGATAACCCTGTCAATTCCTTGGCCAAAACGGATTGCCCCAAAAAATAAAATCACCTTGCACGAAGGAGTGAAGATTGCTTTGAATATTGAGGAGTACAAAAAAGCCCAAAAGCTGGGCCAACGCAATTTCCGGGCCTGCATCGCAAAGGGAAAATACCCCTATTTGCAGGTGCTGGATGAAATTCTGGAAAACACCGAAATTCAATCCACCGAAGCCCTGGGGCTTGTGAATATTCCTTTAACTTCGATTGTGGGCACCAAAACTGAAGGACGAAAGACCGCCTTCGCCAGCAACTTTATGCCCCTATTGAATGAAGGTACCGAATTTTCTACCAAATGGGCGCTGCTGTGTGAATCTCAGATGGAAAACGGCATTCGAGACCCCATTCAAGCCATTGAATTTATGAACCGCTTTTATGTCATCGAAGGCAATAAGCGAGTTTCGGTAATGAAATATCTGGGTGCCGCCAGCATACCGGGCATTGTTACCCGTTACATTCCTCAGCGCACAGGCACCAAAGACAACAATATCTATTTTGAATTTTTGGAGTTTTATCAGCTGACCCAAATCAACCTGCTCTGGTTTACCGAGGAAGGCCGCTTTGCCCAGTTTGTGGCCGCTACCGGAAAAGCACCTGGCGAGCGATGGACGGAAGATGAAAAACGAGAGCTAACTTCCCTTTACTACCGTTTTCAACCTCTGTTTGAGGCCAAAAGCAATGGTCAGTTGACCATTACGCCGGCGGATGCACTCCTGGCCTTTTTGGGCGTGTATTCCTACAAAGAAGCTGTTTCCATGAGTATGCCTCAGCTGCGGGCAGCGCTGAACAAAGCCTGGGAAGAAGTTTTGATTTTAACGCAGCAAGAAGCTGTGGAAGTATCCATGGCACCAGCAGAACCACCCTCTCCTGGCCTGTGGAGCAGGCTGCAAAATCCCCTTCGGCTTTCGCCAGCACACCTTAAAATTGGCTTTGTGCACGAAAAAAGCGGCGAAACCTCAGCCTGGACCTATGCCCATGATTTTGGCCGAATGGAACTTGAGTCCCGTTTTGGCAAGCAGGTGGAAACCATCTGCTTTGACAATGTTATTCCGGAAGAAAACGGCGAGGCCGTTTTGGAGCAAGCCATTGCCCACGGTTGTGATGTAATTTTTACTACCACACCCAAACTGATTTCGGCCAGTGTTAAAGCTTCGGTGGTGCATCCAGAAGTAAAAATCATCAATTGTTCGGTCAACACTTCCCACCCCACCATACGGTGTTACTACGGGCGCATTCACGAAGCAAAATTTTTGATGGGTGCTATTGCCGGTGCATTGAGCGAAGACGGACGCATTGGGTATATTGGCAGCTATCCTACCTACGGCATGATTGCCGCCGTTAACGCCTTTGCATTGGGTGCTCTGCTCACCAATCCCCGCGCCACCGTTCACCTGGAATGGAACTGTGTGGAAGGCCGCAGCCCAGAGCAGATTTTTGCAGAGCGAGGCATTGATTTAATCTGCGATTTGGACAGCCGCACTCCCAACCGTTCCCCCTGGAAGGTTGGCCTGTATCGGCTGGAACAGGATTCCTTTTGCAACTACGCCATGCCCTTTTGGAACTGGGGCGAATTTTATGTTCGCATTGTTCAATCCATCTTCAATGGTCAGTGGGACGCACAGGAACCCAATATGCGGGCCCTGAACTACTGGTGGGGCATGGACAGCGGTGTAATTGATGTACTGTGTTCTCGTAATATTCCCAATCAGACCCAGCGTTTGGTGGATATTCTTCGGCACGCCATCTGCTCTGCCGGCTTCGACCCCTTTGGCGGCACGGTAAACCGGCAGGACGGCAAGCAAATTCTGGCACCGGACCATCCGCCTCTCAGCACGGAAGACATCATCACCATGGACTGGCTGGCCAGCAATGTGGTGGGCGAAATTCCCCCATTTGATAGCCTGGTAGATGCGGCCAAACCCCTTATCAGCGTGGTGGGCGTTCGCAAAGATGCGGCCGGAAACAAAATTTTGGGATAAGGAGGGCTGCGATATTTCATGAAGATTTTAGTTCTTTCCGATGTGGAATGCAAAAGTCTGTGGGACCATTTTACGCCGGAAAAGGTCAAACACTATGACTTGATTCTCTCCTGCGGAGATTTGAACCCCCATTACCTCTCCCTGCTTGCAACTTTTTCTTCTGCACCTGTGCTTTATGTGCATGGAAATCATGATTCCTGCTACGAAAAAGACCCTCCTGAGGGATGCTTTTGCATCGAAGATTCTGTTTTTACCGTAAAAGGCTTGCGTATTGCCGGGTTAGGTGGCTCCATGCGTTACAAGCCCGGCGCCTTTCAATACAGCGAAAAAGAAATGAGCCGGCGGGTGCACAAATTGAAAAAAGCCATCCGGCGAGAAGGCGGTGTGGATATTTTAGTTACACACTCCCCTGCCAAAGATTTGAACGATGGCACAGATTTACCGCACCAGGGTTTTTGTTGTTTTTATGAACTGTTAAACGAATACAGTCCGGCCTATTTTTTTCACGGCCATGTGCATTTAAGTTATAGCAACAACCTCCCCCGGCATTGCAGTTATAAGCAAACCCAGGTTATTAACGCTTACGAAAAATACGAGCTGGAAATTCCCGATCCTGTTATCCCCACCATTCCCACCTGGAAACTATACATTTCCGCTATGCGGCGCACCTTGCTGGGCCCCAATCGACCCTTTTGACTGTATTCATTGCGGTATTGCACCACTGAATACCCCAAAATCTAAAAACGAGCCCCCTTCACCTCTGCCAGCGAGTGTTTAATCCATTTGCTGCCGATTGATTGTTTGTTGGGTGGTCTTTCTTTCCCTGGGTGGTCACTAAAGCCTGATTTTTTATTTTGCAGAACACAAAAAGGCCCGATACTGTGAAAATCACACAGTATCGGGCCTTTTTTCTTATAGCTTACGGCAGTATGTGCTGCTTATAATTTGAGAATCTCCTCCACAAACTGGTCAACGATATTGCCCCGCAGCATCCGGATTTTTTCGCCCCGGATAAACAAAAGCGCTTCATCTTTGCCGCCTGCAATGCCGATGTCTGCTTCCCGTGCTTCGCCCGGGCCATTCACCACGCAGCCCATCACTGCAATTTTAATGGGCTTTTTATAGCCCTTCAGGCGCCGTTCCACCTCGTCGGCAATTTGTGCTACCTGAATGTTGGTACGGCCACAGGTAGGGCAACTGATGATTTCGGGGCCGCCCACTGCGTGCCCGGCTGCCCGCAGGATATCGTAGCCTGCCTGAACTTCCTTTTCGGGGTCGTCGGTAAGGGAAACCCGCAGGGTATCGCCAATGCCCTCCATCAGCAGGCCGCCAATGCCCATGCCGGACTTGATAAGGCCCATGCGGTAGGTACCTGCCTCGGTCACACCTACATGGAGGGGATAATCACACTGCTGGCTCAGCAGCCGGTAGGCCCGCATCATGCTGGGCACATTGCTGGACTTGATGGAGATTACAATGTTGTTGAAATCGTGCTTTTCCAGCAATGCCACATGATAGAGCGCACTCTCCACCATAGCCTCGGGTACAGGTGCCCCGTACTTGGCCAGAATGTGTTTTTCCAGGCTGCCGCTGTTCACACCAATGCGAATGGGAATGTTCTTGGCGTTGCAGGCTTTCGCCACGGCACGAACATTTTCGTCCGCACCGATGTTGCCGGGGTTGATGCGAATTTTATCCACCCCTGCATCCACGCAGGCCAGTGCAATTTTGTAGTTGAAGTGAATATCCGCTACAAAGGGAATGTCCACTGCATTTTTTACAGCTTCCACCAGCCGAACATCCTCCAAGGTGGGAACGCTGCCCCGCAAAATCTGGCAGCCAGCCTGCTCCAGGCGTTTAGCTTGTTCCACATTGCCGGCAATGTCTGCCACCGGTACATTCAGCATACTTTGCACAGCCACAGGGTGGTTACCGCCCACCACAATGTTGCCGATTTTCACTTCTCGCTTTTGTATTCGCATAGTAACGCCCTCCTTTGGCGTTAGAACAATCTGAGAATATCGTTAAAGGTGGCATACAGCATGAGGCCAAACAGGCACAGCATGCCCGCTGCATTCACCACGATTTCAAATTTTTTGGGGATGGGTTTACGGAAGATGCCTTCCAAAGCAAGAAACACCAGCTTGCCACCATCCAATGCCGGAAACGGCAAAAGATTGAATACGCCCAGGTTTACTGTAATCAATGCCAGAATGCTGAGCACCTGATCTGCGCCCATGGTGGTAGCCTGCCCAATGGTATTCACAATACCCACCGGCCCAGAAAGCTGGTTGACACTGGTGTACCCGGTTAGTACATCCCACAGAGACCGGGCCACCAGCCGAGCATAGAACACGGTGTAGCTAGCGGCCTGCTTTACCACATTCCAGGGGGTTTTGGCCACCGGCTGAACGCGAAAGCCAATGTCCATGGCCTGGGTTTCGCCCTGCTGCTCCACCGGAAAAGTAACCTTCTCCAGCTGTATCTTGGTACCCTCACGGAGCACCGTAAAGCTTGCAGTTTGATCCTGCAAACGAGAGAGCTCGTAGGAAATATCCCCGCTGGTAAAGCAGTGGTGGCCATTGATTGCAACAATTTCGTCCCCTGCCTGAAGGCCTGCCTGTTCCAGCACAGAACCTGGCTCTACCTGGGCAACCACACGGCTGGAACCAAGACTTTCGCCGCTAAAGAAACCGAACACCACTCCCAGCACCACAAAACCCAAAACAAAATTCATAATGGCACCAGCGGCCACTACAATCATGCGTTTCCACACCTTTGCCTGCGGATACGGAATACCGGCGGGCTGGAGTGAGGGCTCCTGCGCTTTGCCCCAATCCGTAGATTGGAGTTCTTTTTCCTCCAGCTCCTCGTCCTCCCCTTCCATCATTACATATCCGCCAATGGGCAGCAGACGGATGCTGTATTGGGTACCGTTGTATATCTTTTTCAAGAGCGCCGGTCCCATACCAATGGAAAACTCGTTTACTTGGATGCCTGCCCGTTTGGCGCAGACGAAGTGCCCCAACTCATGAATAAGCACCACCAAGCCAAAAATCAGAATTGAAACCAGTGCGGTGATAAGAATGGACAAAGCAATGCCTCCTTATTGATTACAGATGCTCTTGTACAAAACGGCGAGCCATCCGGTCGCATTCGTATACATCGGCTAACTGGTAGCTGCCGCCGAAGCTATCGCTATCCACCACGGCTTCCACCAGACGGCCAATGTCCAAAAAGCCAATTTTGTCTTCCAGGAACAAACGGACTGCTTCCTCGTTGGCTCCGTTGGCTGCACAGGGTGCAAGCCCGCCCTTCTGAATGGCCTTTTTGCAGGCAGCCAAACAGCGGAAGGTCTCCTCGTCGGGCTGGTCAAAGGTAATAGATTTCAGGGTGCTGAAATCCAGCTCAGGGGTTGCGCCCGGCAAACGCTCCGGCCAGGTAAGCGCATATTGAATGGGAATGCGCATATCCGGTACACCCAGCTGGGCCAAAATGGAGTTGTCGCTGAACTGCACCATAGAATGAATGATGCTCTGGCGCTGTACCACCACTTCCACCTTTTCGGGGGGCAGGTCAAACAGCCAGACGGCTTCAATCAGTTCCAGGCCCTTATTCATGAGCGTGGCGGAGTCGATGGTGATTTTTGCGCCCATGCTCCAATTGGGATGTTTAAGCGCATCCTGCCGTGTTTTGCCTGCCAGCTGGTCTGCCTTCATGCCAAAGAAGGGACCGCCGGAAGCAGTGAGCAGAATTTTTGTGAGGGTTTTTGCAGAGTAAGGATCCTGCAAGCACTGAAAAATTGCGGAATGTTCGCTATCCACCGGCAGCAGCCGGGTACCATGCTGTGCAGCTGCCTGCATGACCAGATGGCCACCGGTAACCAGGCTTTCTTTGTTGGCCAAGGCCACATCGTGGCCATTTTCCAGTGCGGCAAGGGTTGCACCCAGGCCAGCAATGCCAACCACTGCGTTCAGCACCACATCGGGACCATCCATCTTAGCCAGCTCCACCAAACCTTCGGCCCCCTGCAGCAGCTTGGGCGCAAAAGCAGTGCCTGCCAGACGCTGCTGCAAACGAGTGTACGCCGCAGGGTCCACCACCGCTACATACTTGGGGTGAAACTCTGCAATCTGCTGCTCCAGCAAATCCACATTGGAGTGGGCCGCCAGTGCAAATACTTCATAGCCTTGGGTGCGGGCAACATCCAGGCTTTGGGTGCCAATAGACCCGGTAGAACCAAGCAGGGTGAGTTTTTTTGCCATATCCATGCTCCTTATTTATGGGTTCAGCAGGTACTTGGTAACCAGCCAAACCAGAATGCCCATAGCTGGGGCGATGAAGGTAACGCTATCAAACCGATCCAAAATACCGCCATGGCCGGGGAAAATGGTACCGTAATCTTTAATCTGGCACTGGCGCTTCACTGCGCTGGCGAACAAATCACCCAGGATGCCCAGCACCGAGCAGACCATGCCTATCACAAAAACCACCAGGATGCTGGAGGAATGCTGCCCCAGGTAGATTAGCAGCGGACAGCTTTCATAGCTGCCCAGCAACTGCGTAATGCCTATGGCAGCATAGGTACACATTACCCCCAGTACGCCGGAGCCCAGCACACCGCCAATGGCACCTTCCACCGTTTTGTGGGGACTTACCACCGGTGCCAGCTTGTGTTTGCCAAAGTAACAGCCTGCAAAATAGGCCGCACTGTCTCCGCCCCAGGCAAAGCACAAAATAAGCAGGATAAGATATACTGCTTCGTACATATTGCCCAGCTGATGCTTGATGAACACAAAAGAGAACAGGCTCCACAGCAGCATAGCGCTATACATCGTCATGCCGCCCAGTTTAGCCGCATTCAGCGTTTGGCTGTGCCTGATTACGCAGCAGGCCAGATACAAACCCAGCACAAAGGTACCGGGCACCAACAGCATTTTCACCAGCGGCACATTGGAAAACATTACAAGGAGAGTATACGGAATAAATGCGTAAAAAATGTGTGCAGTGCCTTTACCCAGTGCAAATGCGTTGTAAATTTCATGAATGCCAATCAGCGCAATGAGTGCCACAACGGTTTCAAACACGAGGGTATCAAAAAACAGCATCACTGCCGCCAGTACACATAGGCCCACTGCGGCGGTCATTAATCGAGTTTTCACCAGAATACCATCCTTTCCCCGCCTGGCTTAAATGCCGCCAAAACGGCGGCTGCGGCGGTTGAATTCTTCGATGGCCTGATCCATATGCTCACGGGTAAAATCTGGCCAGAGCACATCCATCTCAACCAGTTCCGAGTAGGCGGCCTGCCACAGCATAAAGTTAGACAGTCGCTTTTCTCCACTGGGACGCAAAATAAAATCCGGATCCTTTTGCCCATGGGTATACATGCAGTCGCTGAGCATGGCTTCGGTAATCTGCTCCGGCTCCAGCTTGCCTTCCTTGACTTGTTGGGCCAATTGCCGTGCTGCATGGGTAATTTCCTGTCGGCCGCCGTAATTGATGGCAACATTCAGGGTCATGCCGGTTTTGTGAGCGGTATCCTGCTCGATTTCATCCATCAATTTTTGCAAGCGGGCATCCAGCTGCTGGCGTTCGCCCAAAAATTTAACCCGGACATTGCGGTTTTTGTAGTCAAAGGCTTTCAGCAGGTATTCGCCAAACAGCTTCATGATGGCGCTTACTTCCTCCATGGGACGCTTCCAGTTTTCGGTAGAAAAGGCATACACCGTTACCGAATCCATGCCCAGGCTATCGCAATAATCGGTGATTTCCTGAAACACCTTTGCGCCCTTTTTATGGCCGGCTGTGCGGGGCAGTCCCCGCTTTTTGGCCCAACGGCCGTTGCCATCCATAATAATGCCTACACTCAGACCTTTTGCAAACTCCTCTGGATGTGTCATCCTACTAGTTCCTCCCTATGCAAAATGTTGCCGCACACAATATTATGCGTGCGGCAACACTCATAAAACCTGTATGAATAATCAGATTTCCATGATCTCCTGGTTTTTCAGTTCGCAATCCTTATCAATCTGCTTTACGAACTTATCGGTGATCTTCTGCATCTCATCTTCCAGGTTCTTCTGATCGTCTTCGGTGATTTCGCTGTTCTTTTTCAGCGCCTTAAACTTATCCATGGCCTCACGGCGCACATTGCGCACGGCTACCTTGGCTTCCTCGCCCAGCTTCTGTACATCCTTGGTGAGCTGACGACGGCGCTCCTCGGTGGGAGCGGGGAATACCAGCCGGATTACACGGCCATCGTTGGTGGGGTTAATGCCAATGTCGCTAGCCAGCAGAGCGTGCTCAATGGGGTGCAGCAGGGTGCTGTCCCAGGGAGTGATGGTCAGAATGCGGGCTTCTGCCACAGCCACGGCTGCCATCTGGTTAATGGGGGTAGCGGTACCATAGTAATCCACGGTTACTTTATCCAGAATAGCGGGGTTTGCACGGCCTGCACGGATGGAAGCCAGCTCACGGCCCAGATGGGCAATAGCGCCCTGCATTTTTTCTTCGTATACTTTGGTATAGGTGCTCATAGTTTGTTTCTCCTTTTAAAAAGGTTGTTTTAAAAAAATCGGCACTGTAAGCCGGTTTGTATTACGCTTCCACCACCAGGGTTCCGATGGATTCGCCCTCTACAGCCCGGGCAATGTTGGCAGGATCGGCCAGATCGAACACCAGGATAGGCAGCTTGTTCTCACGGCAAAGGGTTGCGGCAGTACCATCCATTACTGCAAGATTCTTTTGCAGCACCTCGGTGAAGCTCAAAGTATCGTACTTCACTGCATCGGCATGCTTTTTGGGGTCTTTGTCATAGACACCGTCCACCATCGTAGCCTTGAACATAATGTCGCAGCCAGTTTCAATGGCCCGCAGTGCGCTGGCGGTATCGGTGGAAAAGAAGGGATTGCCAGTACCGCCGGCAAACAAAACCACCTTGCCCGCTTCCATGCTTGCCACTGCACTGTTGCGTGTAAATACATCCGCAACCTGAGGCATTACCAGAGAACTCTGTACCTGAGTGGGTACCCCCAGCTGCTCCAGCTTATCTGCCACCGCCAGGCAGTTCATCACGGTGGCCAGCATACCGATTTTATCGGCGCAGGTACGCTCCATCTTGCCACTGGTGCGGCCGCGCCAGAAGTTGCCGCCACCTACTACCAAGCCAATCTGGGCGCCCAGATCATATGCCTTTTTAATGCCATCGCAGATGGCTTCCATCGTAGCATCATCAAACCCAGTTCCTTTTTCTCCAGCCAGGGCCTCGCCGCTGACTTTAAGCAAAATACGCTTGTATTTCATATACACACCGCCTGATTGCAATATTCTCCTTAACATTCTACAATAAACAGCACCGGATTTCAAGGCAGATGCGTGGTTTTCTTGCTCAAGCAGGGGGCTTTTTCCTGTGTAGATCTCCCCTTGTTCAACTGGCTTGCGCAGTTCCTGCTAATCGCTTACCTTATTTTATATGCTATACTCCACATCTTTTCCGCTTTTTTCTCTCGTTCATAAAAACAACCCCTGTGGCAACTCATTCCGCCGCAGGGGTTGTTATGTGCTTATGGCAAACGCTCAGGCAACTGCAATGTTATTTTTTGCGGGCAGGCGCCAGGGGCATTTCCCACGCTTGATGATCCGTGTGCAGCAACTGATGAGCCCGGTGGGACAGCGGCCGCTCCATGTAATCTTCGTACAGTTTGATAACATCGGGGTTTTCGTGGGAGAAGCGCAGTTTATAGGCCCGGTCCAGCTCATACAGATTGCTGCCCCGTTCCAGTGCCAGTTCCTGACCATCGTGCACCGGCTGGCCACCGCCACCTACGCAACCGCCGGGGCAGGCCATAACCTCCACAAAGTCGTAGTGCACCTCCCCTTTTTGCAGGCGTTCCAGCAGCTTGCGGGTATTTCCCAGCCCGCTTACCACTGCGGTTTTTACGGTTACTCCGCCAAAATCAAACTCTGCATGCACCGTTCCCAGGTTCTCATCCTTGGCCCGCACCGTACAGAAAGCATCTGCCGGGGGATTTTTTCCGTTTACCAGGTAATAGGCAGTGCGCAGTGCAGCTTCCATCACGCCGCCGGTGGCACCAAAAATTACACCTGCGCCGGTTCCCTCTCCCATCAGCGGGTCTGCGGCACGGTCTTGCAGGGTACTGGGCTGGATGTGAGCCGAACGCATCATGCGGGTCAGCTCACGGGTTGTAATAACCACATCCGTTTCGTGGCCGGCGTACTCTCCGTAAAACAGTTCCATGTTTCGCTCGCCCTTCTTAGCAAGGCAGGGCATGACCGATACGGTGAAAATTTGCTCCGGCTTTACCCCCAGGCTTTGTGCAAAGTAGGATTTAATCACCGAGCCAAACATCTGCTGAGGAGATTTAGCGCTGGACAGATACGGTACCATGTGCGGATATTGAGATTTGATAAAACGAATCCAGCCAGGGCAGCAGGATGTAAACATGGGCTGCACCCGTGTTTCCCCTTTTTGGAACCGTTCCAAAAACTCGTTGGCTTCTTCCATAATGGTCAAATCAGCCGAGAAGGTAGTATCAAACACATAGTCTACCCCCATGCGCTTGAGGGCATCCAGGATTTTGCCAACAGTAGCCTCCTGACGGCTCATGCCAAAGGCTTCGCCCCAGGCAGTACGCACTGCGGGGGCAACCTGTGCCACCACAATCTTTTTGGGGTCTGCAATGGCATTCCACACCTGTTCGGTGTCATCCCGCTCGGTAAGTGCCCCTACGGGACAGTGCGTAATGCACTGACCACACAGAGAGCAGTCGGCCTCGTTGATGGTGCGGCTGCCGGACACATTAACGGTGGAACGGGCACCGGTACCCTCTAAATCCCAAATGTTCAGGCTCTGAATTTTATCACACACCTGAATGCAGCGCATACACTTGATGCACTTGGCGGAATTGCGAATCAGGGGGAACTGCTTATCCCAGGGCTGATGTTCCAAGCGCTCGCCAAAGGGAATTTCGTAGATATTCAGATCGTTGGCAATGGTCTGCAAAGAGCAGTTTCCACTTTTAACGCAGGTGGCACACTTGCAGTCGTGCTGAGAAAGAATCAGCTGCACGGTGTTGCGCCGGTGCTGGCGCACTTTGGGGCTGTTGGTGTAAATCACCATACCCTCCTGCACCACATTGTTGCAGGAAGTAATGAGCCGCTCATTGCCTTCCAGCTCTACCGCACACACACGGCAAGCGCCGATTTCGTTGATTTTTTTAAGGTAGCAAAGCTTGGGAATGGAAATCTGAATCTGCGCCGCAGCCTCCAGAATGGTTGTTCCCTCCGGAACACTTAAAGTGCGGCCGTCAATCGTTAAAGTTACCATACCTTTTCACGCCCTCCCTTAAAGATACCGAAGCCGAAATGGTCGCACCGCAGGCAGCGGCCCGCTTCCTGACAGGCTTCCTTTTTACTCATGCAGTTTTCTACCCCTTCAAAGTCGTGAATTCGCTCACAGGCTTCCCGCTCGGTCATTTCCACACGGCCGCAGGCAGAACGGTCACTCAAATCAGGGTCCGGAATCTCCACATCACAGGTAATTTCATGGTTGAAGCCCAGATATTCGTCAATATTTGCAGCCACTACCTTTGCAGCCGCAATGGCACGAATTACAGTGGCTGGGCCAGTGGCGCAGTCACCCCCTGCAAATACACCGGGAATGTTGGCAAAGCCGCCAAATTTTTCGGCCATGATTTTGCCTCGCTCCACAGGCACGCCTGCATTCTGGAAGTGCTCGGTCTCAATGCTCTGGCCAATGGCCACAATGAGCGTAGTACAGGGAATCAGTACATCTTCTTCGCCGGTAGGCACAACACTGGCTCGACCATCTCGAATGCAGCTAATCATTTGGGGGGTTGCCCACAAACCAGCCACATGGCCCTTCTCATCCAGCTCAATCCGGCTGGGGGCCATCAGGGTGCGTACTTCTACGCCCTCTGCCACAGCACCTTCGATTTCGGCAGGCAAAGCGGTCATATCGGCAGTGCGGCGGCGGTACACGATGCTCACCTTTTTGGCGCCCAGGCGAACGGCGGTACGCACCGCATCCATAGAAACATTGCCGCCACCCACAATGGCCACATCCTGCCCGGTGAGATCCAGGGGCTGCTCCAGACCCACCATCTGCAAAAACTGCACCGCAGACATCACACCAGGGGCATCCTCGTGCTCCAGGCCCAGCTTTTTATCGCTGCTGGCACCAATGGAAATAAGCACTGCATCAAATTCGCTGCGAAGCTGCTGAATGGTAATATCCTTGCCAATGCGCATCCCATAGCGCACTTCCACGCCTGTTTCCAGAATGTTGTTAATATCATCTTCCAGGCGATTTTTGGGCAGACGATAGTTAGGAATACCGTACCGGAGCATACCGCCCAGCTTGGGCATGGCTTCAAATACAGTTACCTGGTGGCCCATCAGCTGAAGATAATAGGCAGCAGACAGGCCGCCGGGGCCACCACCCACCACGGCAACCTTTTTGCCGGTGCTGGGGGCACAGGCCGGCGGAGGCACCTTGCCTGCATAATCTGCCGCCATGCGCTTGAGCCCACGAATGTTGATGGCATCATCCACCATATTGCGGCGGCAGCGGGCTTCGCAGGGGTTTTCGCAGATAAAGCCGCAGGTTGTGGGGAACGGATTATCCTTACGGATCAGACGGATAGCATCCTCATAGCGTCCCTCACCCACCAGGGCAATATAGCCGGGAATATCCACATGAGCCGGGCACAGCGCCACACAGGGCACGGGCTGGTGGTAAGTGCAGGTGCAGCGCCCTACCTGAATGTGCTGCTCATAGTCCTCCCGGCATCCAATCAACCTTTTGTATACCATATCAGCGTCTTCGTAACCTATGGCACAGTCCGAAGTTTCCATAATGGATTTTGCTGTTTCTTCCATCAGGGTGAGGGTGTCCATGGTGGCCTTGCCATTAAGTACATCGGTAATCAGATGTTTCAGCTGCAGCAGGCCCACCCGGCAAGGTACGCACTTGCCGCAGGTTTGGGCATGGCACAGTTCCAAAAATGCACGGGTGATGTCCACAGGGCAAAGACCCGGCGGGCTCGCTTCGATACGGCGCTCCAGGTCTTTATAAAGACCCTCGATCACCAGCTGCGACCGACTTGGGGTAGGAATCTCCAGTCTGCTCATAATTTAGTCACCTCATAAAAGTAATACTTTTTCGGAATTATGTTAATTTGATTGTAGCACAGCTTGTTGTCATTTTCAATGAAAACTTCAAATATTGTTACCATTTTATTATTTTTATTATCCAATTTCATCGGTTGCTTTTAGCCAAGCCCAGCGCCCACTCCGGCATCGATTGCCGAACCATGGCGTTTGCCCGCCGTTTGTGATACAATGGATACCAAGCACTTGCAGCAGCTCTCCCGCAATCCAAAATGGACTGCCAAAACTGCCCTGCTCTATTTTATTTGCATCATTGCTAAGGAGGTTTGCCCCATGAAACTGCTTTTCAAACAGCGTTTATTCTCCTGGTTCGATAGCTACGACATTTACAACGAATATGGCGAGGCCGTGTTCCGGGTTGAGGGTAAAGTATCCTGGGGGCATCGGCTGGAAATCTCCAACGCACAGGGCCAGGTGCTTGGTACTGTGCAGCAAAAATTCCTTGCTTTTTTGCCCCAGTTTTTTCTGCTGGACGAAAATGGCCAGGAAATTGGCTTATTGCGCAAGGAATTCACCTTATTTAAGCCTCGCTTCCAGTTAGACTGCAACGGCTGGAACATCCAGGGCAACTGGCTGGGTTGGGACTACCAAATCACCGATCCTGCCGGACGCTGTGTGATGCAAGCCAGCAAGCAGCTGCTGAACTGGACCGATACCTATACAATGGACATTCAGAACGAACAAGATGCATTGCTCTGCGTTATGGTAGTACTGGCCATCGACGCAGCCAACTGCACGGAAGGAAATTAAATAATCATGAAGCAAACAACCTGTATTCACAAAAAATCCGGCTGCGGTGGCTGTCCGCTGCTGCATCTGCCCTACCCCAAACAGCTGGAGCAAAAACAGGCTCAGGTTCAAAAACTATTGGGCCACTTTGGGCCGGTGCAGCCCATTCTTGCCCTGGAAAACCCCTGGCATTACCGCAACAAAGCCATCTCCACCTTTACCGCCGGGCCAAAGCGCAGCTTGCAAAGCGGCATCTATGCCCAAGGCACCCATCGGGTGATTCCCGTACAGGAATGTTTGCTCCATAACCCAGCTTTGGACCACGCCATTCAGGCGGTGCGCCAGGCAGCGCAGGCCTGCCGGTACGAACCCTTCGATGAGGACCGCCGTACCGGTTTGCTGCGCCATGTTTTGGTGCGTCACAGTTTAAAAACCGATGAAATTCTAATTTGCCTGGTTACCAGCCAGTCTGCCCTGCCCGGCTCCCGTACCTTTGTACAGAAGGTGCGTCAGCTGTGCCCCCAGGTAAGCACCATTGTGCAGAACATCAACGCCCGGTATTCCAGCGCTGTACTGGGAAACAGCGAAAAAATCCTATACGGAAAGGGATACATTCAGGACTCTCTGTGTGGTGTGAGTTTCCGCATCAGTGCCGCTAGTTTTTATCAAATTAATCCGGTTCAAACCGAGCTTCTGTATCAAACCGCCATCCGTGCCGCCGGGCTGGATGGCAGCCAGCGTGTTATTGACGCCTATTGTGGAGTTGGCACCATTGGTCTTGCCTGCGCCAGCAAGGCAAAAGAGGTGCTGGGGTTGGAACAAAACCGCAGTGCCGTGCAGTGCGCCATCCAAAACGCCAAGGCCAACGGCATTTCCAACGCCCGGTTTGTTTGCGCCGATGCCACCAGTGCTATCCAGCGAATGGCCCAGGAAGGCCAGCAGGCTGATGTGGTATTTCTGGACCCACCCCGTGCAGGAAGCACCCCGGAGTTTTTGCAGGCAGTGGACGCTCTTTCTCCCCAGCGGGTGGTGTATGTGTCCTGCAATGCAGAAACCCAGCAGCGTGATTTGCAGTATCTGTGCGGTAAAGGCTGGAAAGCACACTGGATTCAGCCTGTGGATTTATTCCCCCATACAGAGCATGTTGAGACGGTAGTCTTGATGTCAAAAACAGATAAATAAAGTACAGAAAACGGCTTATTTATGGCATTTTTCGGTATCTTTCAGAACTGACAGCAATTCCCCTCACCAAACTGTTCCTATTTGTGGGAACATATCGAAGGGGAATTTCTGTTATCTAAACCCATGCCACAACCTGCCAGTGTGCGGATTGAATATTTTACCTTGGCAGCAGTTTCGCCTACTCGAGGTTTGGAGGGGCCGTTGGACAGTGGATTGGATATGAAGGAGGCGTTGATAGTCAATGGAGTTTAAAAATGACGTAGTTTCGTTAGACATACCCAAAAGTGTAAAATTTAATTTCAGTGAAGTTAGCGTTCCTAATGGAAATAAAGGACAAGTGTAAATATTGTTGAAATGAAGTCTATAAAGAAGCAAGTAAATTGCTAAGAAAAGCCAAGAGCAATGTAACTTCACCCACTGTTAAAATAATCCATTTGCTTATCTGAAAATCATGTGTCCAGAGTTCACACCGATAATTAATCAAATAATTAATTTCTGGAATGTTTTTTCAGATAATGAAATTTTGTATAATGTGATTGTATATACAGATTAACTGTTGCCGTGAAAAATAAACACGAAAGAAGAGATGCAAAATGGCAGGATGCGCTTGCGAAAATTGGAGTCTGCAGGATTTATCAAGTGCTTTACAGGATATGCATAAAGATAATAAACGAATCGTAGTTCCTATGTTCCAAAGAGGAAAACGCTGGAAAAAAACTCAAGAGCAGAAGTTTATCGACTCTTTGATTAAGGGATATCCTGTTGGTACGATGCTGTTCTACGAAACATACGAAGATAATAAACGCACATATATCTTGGTTGATGGTTTGCAACGCGGTAATAGCATCAAAAAATACATGACAAATCCTACGGCATTCTTTTACGATGATAGTATTTCAGATAACTTCTGTTCTAGCATATTAGAACTGGTTTATCAGTCTGATGATAAAGAATTGTACTCTAAAATCCGTAGTATTTTAACTACATTCATTAAATCCCAAAAAACTTTCAAAAATTTGCAATATTTCTCTGTGGCAAAACAAATTTCCCATGAGTTTTCGGCAGGTTATGAACCAATTGGGCAACTTATTGAGGTAATCAAGCTCTTTTTTGAGGAGAGACAGGATTTATATGATAGGATTGCCAGCACAATCATTCCGGTTATCGTGTATACGGGTGACGAAAACAATCTTCCAGAAATCTTTGATAGAATCAATTCTCAGGGAACTCCTCTCGATCAATATGAGGTATATGCAGCTGCATGGCCAGTTAATCAGAAGTTTGCTATAAAAAATACCGATATTGTAGAACGTGTAGTTCGTAAATACGACACCTTTGAAGAAGATGATTTCAAGATTCATGGATACAATCGTGAGGAAATGCGAACTCAGAAGACTGTGAATGCCTTTGAATACCTCTTTGGCTTGAGCAAGCATCTGGTTGAAAAGTATGATATCCTTGCCTTCAATAAGAACCTTGCCGAAGATACCGTAAACCCATTAGCATTCGAGTTGGTAAATGCCTGTCTTAATGACACAGACAAAATAAAGACCTTATATCAGAATCTGTACACCTTAGATGTGAATGCTTTTGAGGCGGCTTTGTATAAAGCAATCGAGTTCGTGCGAGATTCCATTCTTGTGGTTACAAAATTCAAGGGGAATTCTAGAGATACAAACAAAATATTCCATTCCAAATATCAGATTCTGTCGATGATTTCCACTACCTTCAAGGAGATGTATGTTGGGACAGATTATGCTCATTTTTCGGGTACCTGGCAGGAACGCAAGCAAAAAATCGCCAGAAATCTTGTTCAGTATTATGTGTATGATATCATCACTAAATATTGGTCTGAGGGTGGTACCGGAAAAATACACAGTGCAGCTAAACCTAATCGTTATATGATGGAAATTCCAAGCCGTGCGTGGATGGTCGCATTGGATGGTTTTTTTGAGCGGTCTATGCTCCGTACCGAGAAGAAGAACATTGCAAATCCAAAAAGTGAGGAATATGTCATTCTGAACTACATCTATCTAAATACTTTTATGGCAAAGGATCAGCTTTCTATAGATCGTTTTGATGTTGAACATATTGCACCAAAGGAGCAAATGCGGAAGTTGATAGAGGCTTGTAGTGGTGAAGGGCTTCCGATTAGTTGTATAGCTAACTTATGCTATTTGCCAGAACATGTAAACCGTAGCAAGGGTGCCAAAAATTTCTATCAAGACAAAAAATATTTGCAGCATATTGATCTTGCAGAGGTTGAAAGAAAGTATAGTTTTACCGAAAGTGACGATCTCGAGTGGATGGATATGCCGTATGAGAAGCCAGAAGATTTTGCTGTTCTGAAAGAATATTATACGGACTACTGTACAAAAAGATTTGATAAGCTGAAGCATCTTCTGTGTGAATCCTTGGGCATCAGATATGAGGAAATTGAGTCAACGGAATCCGAAGTAGTTCAGAAGGTGATTGTTGCAAAGAAATCAGATGAACAAACTAGTAAACACATGCGCTTTGCAGATAAGTGCCTTCTTCGTCTTGCTGAAACACTAAATACTCATTTATTAAAAGTTGGAAGAAGCACATATAAATCTACAGATGGCAAGTGCGGATATGTGATTACTACTTCGAAAATGTATACACAAGGAAGTAGAGAGAAGTATTGGTTTGCTTATCGCAGAAATCCACTAGATGAACTTTCAGATTGTACCGAAAAGTATGTGGTTTATGGATGTAAAGATGAGAAAACCTTGATAGTGCTACCAGTCGACGCCATTGAATCTAAACTTGAACACCTAAATGTGTCGAAAGACGAAGACGGGAATATAACTCATTGGCATATGGTGTTCTTCCGAGATACATTTGGAAAAACAACATGGATGCTTTCACGGCCTAATATTGAAGAAATAGAAATAAATCAGTACCTTGTGTAATTATATATGCGAACCCCTCTCAACCATCACGGCTGAGAGGGGTTCGCTTGTATATGGAGCTTATTCTTCAATTTCAATTCTGAGTCCCGACTTCAATTCCACTATGAAATGGTTATCGTAGACGGTAATTTGTTTGAGCCAGCGTTTGACCAGGCTTTCATCAAACTCGGTCAAATGCGTGGGCTGCTTACGGATGAAATCCTGCAGTTCATTGATGCGACGAATCTGCTCGTCACGGGCGGATGTGTCCATGGCGCTTTGCTGTTTTAGTTCCCTAAGCCTTAGAATTCCACCGGCAACCGCATCGTAGCTTTTCTTGTTGTTCGCCTTTTGAATCAACTCCTGTTGAAGCGCCATCAGCTTTTCATCGATGTCATCCGTCTCTGTGGAAGCAGAGCGGATTGCTGCCGCAATGTTCTGCTGAAGCTGTTCCTGGTATCCAGGCTTGTCGCCAAGCATCTCGTTGATGGCGGCCAGCACCACATTTTCCAGAACAGTTTCGTTGACGGTTCTGGCGTGACATTCCTGCCCGGTGGGCTCCAGTCTGCTGATGCAACGCCATACAATGGATTTACATCCGCGATTGTTCCAATGAATCCGGCGAAACAGTTCTCCGCATTCTCCACAGACCACAATCTGTGAAAAGCAGTGGTTGCAACTGTAGCTTCTTTTTTTGCCGTTGGCACTGGTTTTTACAACACGCCTACGAACAAGCTCTTCCTGTACCCGCATATAAATATTTCGAGGAATGATGGCTTCGTGGTTGCCTTCCACATAGTACTGCGGAACAATGCCATTGTTCTTTACACGGGTTTTGCTGAGAAAATCGGTGGTGTAAGTCTTTTGCAAAAGAGCGTCACCGATGTATTTCTCGTTTCTCAAAATCTTGTTGATGGTGCTGGTGTGCCACCTTGTTTTTCCTGCTCCGGTAAGAATACCGTCACGCTCCAACCCGGCGGCAATCTTGTCCATGCTGAATCCTTCCAGGTATTCCCGGTAGATGCGTTTGACCACCTCAGCCTGTTCAGGGTCAATGATAAGATGCCCGTTTGCATCCTTTGTGTACCCCAGAAAACGATTGTGGTTTATTTGCACTTGACCATTCTGGTAACGGAACTGAAGACCAAGCTTTACATTCTGGCTTAAGGATTGGGACTCCTGCTGTGCCAGTGAAGCCATAATGGTGAGAAGCACCTCACCCTTGGCGTCCATGGTATTGATGGATTCCTTTTCGAAGAAAACAGGGATATTCAAATCCTTCAGTTTCCGAATATACTTCAAGCAATCCAGCGTGTTTCGCGCAAAGCGGCTGATTGACTTGGTAATAATCATGTCGATATTTCCAGCTTCGCATTCTTCAATCATGCGATTGAATTCCTCACGCTTTTTGGTGTTGGTGCCGGAGATACCGTCATCAGCAAAGATTCCTGCAAATTCCCACTCCGGGTTCTTTTGAATGTACTCGGTATAGTGAGACACCTGTGCCTCATAGCTGGTGGCCTGTTCGTCGCTGTCGGTACTGACACGACAGTACGATGCGACTCGTAGCCTTGGCTTTGTGTCTTGACGGACGGAATTTCCAACCTGTCTTTTTGCAGGAATCACCATAACATTTCTCATTGATTACGCCTCGCTTTCGATTAAGCTGTAGAGATATTCTGCTTGCTTTTTCGGATTTGGGTCATACTGTATGCTTGGCTTCATGGTAAAAGCAGTCGGTACCCGTATGGCTCGTTGCTCCTTTTTTCGATGATTGCGACCAAGCCTTGTGGCCCGACGCTTTCGTTCCTCCTGAGCCGCATAAAAGGTTTTATGGTCAATAATGGCAGGATAAAAATCATCACCAAGATAGTGCTTATTTTCCATCATCCGCTTGACCGTTCCGTGATAGGTTTTAATGCCTGCTTCAGAGGCCGCCCTTTCCAGGGAGAGTCCTTTAAGATAAGCAGAATAAAGTGCTTTGATTTGTGCAGCGGCAACCTTATCGATAACCGCCACACCGTTTTCTATTCGATAACCAAAAGGGGTATGGCCCATTTACTCACCAATCCTTTCTTTGAGGGTAAGCCCGCATTTTAGGACAAACCCGATTTCGTTACGACTGAACACTTGAATGTGGTCGACAAAGTCTGTAAAGAGATCTTCATTAAAATCCTGCAGCATATCATTTTGCTCTGCAAATCGGAGCAACTTTGCTGTTTCGTTTAGCTTTGCTGCATCACCCGTCATATTAGCTTTGATGGCTTCAACACTTGCCCAATATTCATCAGCCTGGGTAAGCAGAGCATTATTCTCTCGATTATAAAGCACTTGATCGATATATCCCGTGGTCATAAGCTTCATAAGGGTTTCTCTTTGCTCCAAATTTTGCTCCAGCAAACTCTCCAGTTGCTGAATTCTTTGAAGTGCTTTGTCCTTTGAATGATTCGCTATGGCCCTCTGATACGGCTTCAAGACCAGCTTGTGGCTGTAGATTAGCTTGTTAAGCATGGTTACAAAGGCTGTCTGTAATGCATCATCCCGGATGTACTTCATGGAGCAGGACACCTTATTGGATAAATGAG
>CALWNE010000037.1 GCA_944382705.1 uncultured Allofournierella sp. | reverse complement strand
GCAAAGCTTAAGGCTGCTCACGTTCAGTACCTAATCGATGCCCTGGCCCTGTTCGGTACTAAGACAGGCAGGACAGCCGCCTATAATTAGGCAGCGACAGCTAATTTATTGTTGTTAGCTATTTTTTTGGAGGCGTTTAAAGTGTGGCCCCCATCCACTACCCGCTGCTCTTGCTTTCCTCTCCCCGTCGAAACCTTTACATCCCCATATGGCAATGTAACATCGGCTTTTTGCCGGGATTTGGCATACTGTTTTGAACACCTCGGTCTTATCGGCCCTGGGATTTCAGTGCCCGGTCGATATCCCGCTTGGCAGAACGCTCTGCTGCGGTAGCCCGTTTGTCGTACAACTTTTTGCCTTTGCACAGGCCCAGTTCCAATTTAACCCGGCCGTGCTTAAAATAAAGGGACAACGGAATCAGGGTGTAGCCTTGGAGTTTGAGCTCCTGGCCCAGCTTGCGAATCTCGTTTTTGTGTGCCAGCAGCCGCCTTGGCCGCAGGGGGTCTCTGTTAAAGATATTGCCTTTTTCGTAAGGGCTGATGTGCATACCGTACACAATCAGCTGGCCATCTTCCACATCTACCCAGGAGTCCTTGAGATTCACCTGACCCATGCGCAAACTTTTGACCTCGGTGCCCACCAGCTCGATGCCGGTTTCCAGCGTTTCCAGCACAAAATATTCGTGCCGGGCTTGCCGGTTTGCTGCAATCTGCTTTGTTTTCACTTGTTCGGCCATTGTTTCACCTTCTTTGCGCATACATTGTTCCTGTTGATTAAGTATAGGCTAACACGATGGATTTGTCAAGGGGAAAGGCTATTCTTTTTTGGTAAAAACAGGAATTTTTTGAATAAAACAATTCCCCTGTCTTGCAGGCTGCGGCAATGCCGCTCTGCCTCAAAACAGAGGAATTTTTTATTTTGATGATTGCCTTACCCTAATGGTTTTTTACAGCTCACCACGGCCACTGAGGGCCTTGAACAGGGTGGTTTCGTCGGCATATTCCAGACTGGAGCCCACTGGCAAACCATAGGCAAGCCGGGTGGTTTTAATCCCCAGGGGCTTAATAAGCTTTGCCAGATACATGGCAGTTGCTTCCCCTTCCACCGTGGGGTTAGTCGCCATAATGACTTCCTTCACCTGGCCATCGTGCAGGCGGGCCAGCAATTCTTTAACACACAGCTGGTCTGCTCCAATACCATCCATGGGGGAAATCAAGCCATGGAGCACATGATAAACTCCATTGTATTCTCTGGTTCGCTCAAAAGCAGTAATATCCCGTGGGCTTTCCACCACACAAATCACCGAGTGGTCCCGCTTAGGCGAAGAACACACCTTGCACATTTGATTTTCGGTGTAATCCTGGCATACCTTGCAGCGGTGAAGCTTGGTATGGGCCTCCTCGATGGCTTTGGAAAGCTCCAATGCTTCGGCAGCAGGCATACTGAGCACCTGGTAAGCCATCCGGGTGGCACCCTTGCGGCCAATGCCGGGAAACTTGGAAAACTGTTCCACCAGCCGCTCCAGCGGCGCAGCGTTATAACCCATGGTCTACACTCCCTTACAGGCCGGGGAAGTTAGCGTTGCCGGTAAGCTCCTTCATGGCGTTGTCGGAGTCTTCGTCCACCACGCGAACAGCTTCGTTTACAGCGGCGGCCACCATGTCTTCCAGCATCTCGATGTCGTCCTTGTCCACAATCTGGGGATCAATCTTGATGGAGGTAATTTCGTGCTTGCCGGTCATGGTGATTTTTACCATGCCGCCGCCTGCGCTGGCCTGGTACTCGGTGTTTTCCAGTTCTTCCTGCTTGGCTTTCATCTCTTCCTGCATCTTCTGAGCCTGACGCATCAGAGCGTTTACATCGGGCTTACCAAAACCCTTGGGCAGTCTTGCTTTCATGGTTTATTCTCTCCTTTTACTTGTCGTTGTAGACTACATCGACCCCTTGGGCCGAGAGTTCTCGCAATGTATCTTCAAGCGTGCGAACAGGACTTGCCGATGCGGCTTGTCCCACATAGGGGCCAATGCCATACCGCTGGCCGGTAATCTGCTCGATGATTTGCTTGAGCAGCGCCTGAGAATCTTTGTTCACACGAATGAAATCCCGGAAGGTATTTCCCCCATCAATCAGCACCCGTCTGCCATCAAAAAAGGCACGGGAGCGGCGCAGGTAGGCAATAAGCATCTTATCCTGCTTTTCCAGTTCTTCCAGCACCTGGGGCCAAGGCTCGAAGGGAATTGTTTCTCCATAAACGGCAGGAGCCGCCTGTGTAACAGCCTTTTTGACTGGCTGGGCAGGCTCAGGTACCTCCTTGGGGGGGAGTTCCTGCGTATCCCAAGGCAAAGGCTCCTGGGACTGGTGCAATGTGGGCTGCTCCTCGGTTTGAGCAGGTACCGTTTGCTGTATCGAAGCCTGTTCAGACTGCTCTACTTCCCATGGAGGTAAATCCTGAGAAAGCGGCTGCGTATGCAGCTGGGAATTCTGCTGCGGCTGTACCACCGGCTGAGGGACGGCCTGAACTGCAAAGGGTGCGGGAGCGGCACTGAACGGCGCAACCGCTGGCGCAGACTGCACCGGCACCGCCGTGGGAGCCTGTTGGATGGGCTGTTCTGTTAAAGCGAACAGTGCCAGTTCCAGCTCGATGCGCTGATCCGTGCCCCGGCTCATCTTCTCCAGCGCACTGCCCAACAGACGAATGGCCCGCACACTTTGACCTTGAGGGCAAAGCTGCGCAGTTTGCAGATAGCGTTCCTCCTCTTGCGGTGATACGCCGCTTAGGAGTGTTTTGCCGCCCGGCAATGCAGCCAACATGAGGTTACGGTAATGGGCGATTAATTCCTCGCATAGCCGTTTCATATCCACCGACTGCTGGCGCAGCGCAGCCACCTGCTCCAAAGCGGCAGTGGCATTTTTTGCACTGATTGCGTCGCTGATGTCAAACAGATAATGCCGGTCGGTTACGCCGGCCATACGGCGCACCAGTTCTTCGTCGATGGTGCCGCCAATACCGGCGCAGGTATCCAGAATGGATAGCGCATCACGCAGGGCGCCATCCGCCAGCCGAGCAATCAGCGCTGCGGCCTCGGCAGTAAGTTCCAGATTTTCCTGCTGGGCAATATACTGGATTCGGCCTGCAATATCCTCCGGCTTGATACGCCCAAAATCGTACCTTTGGCAACGGGACAGAATGGTGGCAGGAACCTTATGGATTTCGGTGGTTGCCAGAATAAAAATCACATGACTGGGAGGCTCCTCCATAATTTTGAGCAGCGCATTAAAGGCTGCAATGGAGAGCATATGCACCTCGTCAATGATATACACCTTATAAGCACAGGCACTGGGCGTATAGGCTGTTTCGTCCCGCAGGTCACGGATATTATCCACACCATTGTTGGAGGCTGCGTCAATTTCCACCACATCCAGGATAGAACCATCATCAATGCCCTTGCAGATTTGGCAGACACAGCAAGGATCTGCACCCACTTTACTGGGGCAGTTTACCGCCTTGGCAAAAATTTTGGCGCAGGTGGTTTTACCGGTACCCCGCGTTCCGGTAAACAGGTAGGCATGGCCGACCCTCTGGGCAGAAATTTGGTTTTGCAGCGCAGCCACAATGGACTGCTGGCCTACCACATCTTCAAATCGTTGTGGACGCCACTTCCGATACAAAGCCCGGTACACGGCCTGCCACCTCCTTTGCTGTGTACAAAAAACGGACAGGCCCCTTTCCAGCGAAGCATTCTTCGCCTTGCGCTGCT
This sequence comes from uncultured Allofournierella sp., assembly GCA_944382705.1. Taxonomy (GTDB): domain Bacteria; phylum Bacillota; class Clostridia; order Oscillospirales; family Ruminococcaceae; genus Allofournierella. The sequence continues at coordinate 17,577 of CALWNE010000037.1, read as the reverse complement.
TGGCATACGGATGCAGGCAATCTGCGGCGCACAGGGCAGACCACTTAATGCTGCTCGGTTCCCCGCCTGACATGGTTCATGGGGCCCCATCGCACAGGACCCGCATCCGTATGCCGAACAGCGCATCTGAGTGGCTCTGTCCGAACGAGCATTATTATACCCCATACGCAAACAAATTGCAAGATATTTCTTGAAATTGTTGTTTGCTATTTTGTAGCGATGCAGTACATCTTAATAAAAAAGCAGACAGGACATGGCATATCGTCAATCCCTATTGAAATGCACAGAGAAATGCGGAGTCAGTCCTGCTTGGCTTCCCCCTCAAATATCCGCTTTGCGGCAAACCCACAGAATTGGAGGTTTGGTACTGCTTTTTGCTAGATTACAGCCATCCCCAGTTGCCTCGAGGCCCCTCCATAAAATCCCGCAAAAAACTTCTTGCATCCTGCTGGGTTTTTGGTTAAAATAAGCTCTGGCCTTTTGCTGCATCCCTTTTTCAGAGATGCAAAAAGGGGCTGTGACCGAATCCCCTCTTGCTGTTTGGGCTTATAACAAAGGAGTTTTTCATGAATCATTCCCGTTTTGCCATCAAAGGCAATATCTTTTACACCCCCACCCCCGGTGCGCTGTGCGTTTGCCCTGAGAGTTACCTGGTGTGTGAGAACGGCCTGGTAGCAGGTGTATACCCTCAGCTGCCCGACGCTTATAAGGATATTCCTGTGGAGGATTTTGGCCAAAAGCTGATTCTGCCCGGCCTTGTGGACCTGCATCTCCATGCTGCTCAGTTTGCTTATCGTGGTCTTGGTATGGACCTGGAACTGCTGGACTGGCTGGAGGCCAATGCTTTCCCCGAGGAGTGCCGGTTTAATAACCTGGACTACGCCAAGTCCGCCTATACCCTGTTTGCCCAGCAACTGAAGGAGAGCGCTACTACCCGTGCCTGTATCTTTGGCACCCTTCATCGGCCTGCTACCCTGCTGTTGATGGAGCTGCTGGAGCAGACTGGCCTGCACTGCTTTGTGGGCAAGGTAAACATGGACCGGAACAGCCCGGACTATCTGCGGGAAACCACCCAGGAATCCCTGCATGAGACCCGCCGCTGGCTGGAGGAATGCCGCCATCTTAGCCGGTCCAAACCCATGCTGACCCCTCGGTTTACCCCCACCTGCACCGATGAGCTGATGGCCGGTTTGAGTAAACTGCAACAGGAATTCCAGCTGCCCTTCCAGTCTCATCTGTCGGAAAATTTACCGGAAATTGAATGGGTCAAGGAGCTTTGCCCCGGCACCGAATTTTACGGTGAAGCCTACAACCAGTTTGGATTGTTTGGCGGCAGCTGCCCCACTGTAATGGCCCACTGCGTATGGAGCGGCCCCGAGGAGCAGGCTTTGATGAAGGAAAATGGCGTGTTTATTGCACACTGCCCCCAGTCTAACATGAACATCTCCTCCGGCATTGCACCCGTTAAAAAATACCTGCTGGATGGCCAGCGGGTAGGTTTGGGCAGTGATGTGGCTGGCGGGGCGCATCTTTCCCTGTTCCGTGCCATGACCGATGCCATTCAGTGCTCCAAGCTGCGCTGGCGGTTGGTGGACCAGCAGCTGCCTGCTCTCACCATGCCGGAAGCCCTTTACATGGCCACCAAGGGCGGCGGCCAGCTGTGGGGCAAGGTTGGCAGCTTTGAGCCTGGCTATGCCTTCGACGCCATTGTGATGGACGATAGCCAGCTGCCCACCACCCGAACCTGCACCCTGGCCGAACGGCTGGAGCGTGTGGTCTATCTCTCCGACGGACTGCCCACCGCCAAATATGTGCAGGGTGAACGGTTGTTTTGAGCAGATTTAAACTGAACCTTCTGTCTATGCAATGGTGCCAGCTGCACAAGAAGCAATCCGACTAAATAAAAAGAACGGCGTTTCGGTCTATGGGCCGAAACGCCGTTCTTTTTTATCGCTGCGCAAAGGCAAACTCCTGGAGACCCTGTACCCGGCCCGCCGGGAATTTGCTGTGGATTTATTTCTGGTTACCGCTCTGCTGGGATTGAGCCGCCTTATAGGTATAATAGGTCTGAATGCACACGGACGGCACCATAATCACCACAAAAGCCACAAAGCAACCGATGCCTTTGGTAAAAAGACACGCCAAAATCAGCAAAATCCCCGTAACTACAAAAGCAATGCGCCCAAATCGCTGACTCTTTTTCCATGTAGCTTCATTTGCCATACTCCAGGGAGTTCTGAGCCCTATCAGGGAGTTTTTGCGCAGTTTGGGCATTACATTGCCCACCACAACCATTAACACACCCATCAGCACAAAAACCAGCTGGCTCAAATCCACCTTAACATCCGCAAGATTTTCCACCATGTAATAGGAAGTATACAAAAAATATGCCGTCATGACATTAAACACTGCCAGTGAAAAAACACCGGTGAGGATGCAGATTTTCTCGTTGTTTCTGCCATCCTTTTCCTGCTTTGATGCATATCTGGCACACAAAATCATAATGAGCCCGAACACCAGGGTCATAGCCGGAACAATCAATGTCTCATACTTGCTGCCCCATCGGTCTACCTGCCCATTGAACTCGTAGTGAGCGGGTATTTGGTCTGGCAAAAATTGCAGGACTGCAAGTGTTGCAGCCACGGGCAACACCATGAGAACATATAAGAGCGTTTTGTATCCTTTCATAACGATCCTCCTTTTAGGCTGCTCATCCAAACAATAGCCTCGTCCAGCACGGATAGATTGAGCTCGTAAAAAATAAAGTTTTTATACCGGCTTTCATAGATTAAGTCCGCTTTCTTGAGCTTAGCAAGATGGTAAGACAGCGCCTGAGGGGTCATGCCCAGTGCCTGGGCCAAATCCCCTGAACTGATTTTCCCCTCTTTCAATTTCAAAAGAATCTTCCGCCGGGTTTCATCGGCGAGAGCTGCTAAAATTTTCTGCAAAGCCAAGGGCATTCACCTCCATCTATTTCAAATTTTCTTTAACTAGATTGTACTTCTTGCCTTTGAAGAAGTCAACACCTAGTTAAAATTTTTTTGAATTAGGTGCAGTGCAATTTCTCTTTCTCTCCCAAGAATATCGCTCGCTTCCATCCTACTGGGTTTTAGCCTTAGGCAGGGTGCGGCTAAAAGGGCATTGATATTTTTAAAAAACAGTAAACAAAAACCACCCCGCCTTTGTACCAATACAAAAGACGAGGTGGTTTGTTCTATTTTGGTTCAATCCGCCAGGCTCTTTGGCCTTTGCAGCAAGAAAAACTGGTGTATGGGCTTGCTGGCAAAACTTTTAGATTGCCTGCAGCTCGCCGCGGCTGGAAGCCTTCAGGTAAGCATTGATGAAGCCGTCCAAATCGCCATCCATCACAGCCTGCACATTGCCGCTTTCAAAGCCGGTGCGGTGGTCCTTTACCAGGGTGTAGGGCATGAATACATAGCTACGAATCTGGTGACCCCAGGCGATTTCCTTCTGTACGCCCTTGATGTCACTGATTTTATCCAGATGTTCCTGCTCTTTAATCTGGTACAGCTTGGAGGCCAGCATCTTCATGGCCGTTTCACGGTTCTGGAACTGGCTTCGCTCGGTCTGGCAGCTTACTACAATGCCGGTGGGCTTGTGAATCAAACGCACAGCAGAGGAAGTTTTGTTGATGTGCTGACCACCGGCACCGGATGCACGGAACACCTGCATTTCCACATCTTCGGGGCGGATGTCCACCTGGATGCTGTCGTCCATTTCGGGCATAACTTCCAGAGAGGCAAAGCTGGTTTGACGGCGGCTCTGGCTGTCGAAGGGGGAAACACGCACCAGGCGGTGCACGCCGTGCTCGCTCTTGAGCATACCATAAGCATTGGGGCCTTCCACCAGAATGGATGCGCTTTTCAGGCCGGCTTCGTCGCCATCCTGATAGTCCAGGGTAGAAACCTTGTAGCCATGGGCATTGCCCCACCGGTTGTACATACGGAACAGCATATCGGCCCAGTCTTGTGCCTCGGTGCCGCCGGTACCGGCATGGAAGGTAATAATAGCGTTGTTCTTATCGTACTCGCCGTTCAGCAGGGTCATCAGCTGAAGTTCGTCCACAGCCTGTGCCACTGCATTGGTAGCAGTCTCTGCCTCAGGAATCAAATCCGGGTCATTTTCTTCTTCGCACAGCAGCACCATGGTTTCGGCGTCTTCCAGCAGGGTTTGCAGCTTGGTGTAGCGGTCCAGCTTGCCCTTGAGGGCGCTCATCTCGGCAAACACCTTTTGGCTGCCCTCGGTATCATCGTAAAAACCGGGCATGGTCATCTTGTGCTCCAGCTCGGCTACACGCTTTTCGCTGGCTTCAATGGCCAGCGCATCGCCCAGTTCCGCAATGGCTTTCTGGTGGGTGCCCAGCTGCTGCTTCAACTCGTCAATGGTGATCATATCGATAAAACCTCTTTCGTGTTTTAAAATCTATATAAGAATATCGTGTATCAGTATAACCAAAAAAGTGCCTAAACGCAATACTTTTTGCCTACAAAGCCCTTGAAAACACAAATTGTTTTGCATTTTGCCCCTGTTTGCAGTACAATGGAAACAATTATGATTTTTGCTCCGATACGGGAGGTTCTTTTATGCCAGATTATCTTGGTTCCAAATGCCCTGTTTGCCAGCAGCCCTTTGTGCCGGGGGATGATATTGTTGTTTGCCCCGAATGCGGTGCTCCCTATCATCGGGACTGCTACCAAAAGCACGGCAGCTGTGTTTTTGCAGACAAGCACGGCTCCGGCTTTGAGTGGAAGCCAGACCCCACCGCCGCCCAAAATGCACAGGCTGGCCACCCGGAAGCAGGCCGTTTTAGCGACCCGCAAATTGCCTGCCCCGTCTGCGGCACTCCAAACCCTGCCACCGGCCTGTTTTGCGAAAACTGCGGCAGTCCCCTCAGCGGAAGGGCGCCGCAGCAGCCCGACCGTGAGTTTGGGGCAGCCAATTACCGCCCCATGGAAGAAGACAATTCTCAAAATCCCTTTGCGCAGATGCGCAGCAGCATGATTCCCCCTGCGCTCCAGGTGCAGCCGGATGAGGAGCTGGAGGGTATCCCTGCACGCCACTGGGCTGCCTTCCTGGGGCAAAACGCCCCCTATTTTTTGGTGAACTTCAAGGGGATGCAAGCCACCGGACGCCGTTTTACCGCTTGTTTTTCGGCTTTCTTCTTTGGCCCGTTCTATTTCTTTTATCGCAAGCTGTGGGGCCCAGCCCTGGCATTTTGGGTGGTTGAAAGCCTGCTGCGCATTCCGGTAATCCTGCAAGTAATGGTGGCCACCCAAAATCCCTGGGCCGCCGGGCTGAACGCCACTTTGATTGACGCTTTGTCTTATGGATGCAGCCTGCTGAACATCGGTTTGATGTTTGTGCAGGGTATGCTGGCCTTGGATTTGTACCGCAAAGCTGGCGTTAAGCGCATTCGGGCCATTTTGGCCCAGACCCCCGCAGAGCAGGACCCCTCTGCAGCTCTTGCAAAGGCTGGCGGCACAAGCCGTCTGGCGCTGGCTATCAGCCTGGTAGCCTCCCTTCTGTTGCTGGGTTTGGCAAGTACCGTGGCCGTTTGGCACACCATGGGTACCCTGCTGTAACCCATTTTAAGGTGGAATCCTGCAGGCCGTTTACCTGCATGGAGGATAGATTGTTTTTGTAGATGTAATTTGTGTAAAACGAAAGGAAGTATTGTGTATGTCCACTGTTAAAAAAGTGCGCAAAGCGATTATTCCCGCCGCCGGTCTGGGCACCCGTGTGCTGCCCGCTACCAAGGCAATGCCTAAGGAGATGCTGCCCATTGTGGATAAGCCTGCCATCCAGTACATTGTGGAGGAGGCTGTAAATGCCGGCATCGAGGAGATTTTGATTATTCTGGGCCGCAACAAAGGCATCATTGAGGATCACTTCGACCGCAATCCCGAGTTGGAGACTGCCCTGTCCAAGCCCGGCAAAGAGAAACTGCTGGAGGAATGCCTGGGCATTGCCGGTTTGGCCAACATTTACTTTGTTCGCCAGAAGGAGACCCTTGGCCTGGGTCACGCTGTAATGATGGCCAAAGCTTTTACCGCCGATGATCCCTTTGTGGTAATGTATGGTGATGATGTAATTTTGGGCGAGGACCCTGCCGCTGCCCAGCTGATTCGTGCCTACGAGGCACACGGCAAGTGCGCTTTGGGCATTAAGGAAGTGCCTGCCGCCGACATCAGCAAATACTCCTCCCTGAAGGTGGAGCATCTGGCGGATAACCATTACAATGTAACCGACATGGTGGAAAAGCCCGCTCCCGGTGCCGAACTGAGCCTGTTCAGCATTTTGGGCCGTGCCCTGCTCACCAGCGAAATTTATGAGATTCTGGCCCACACCAAGCCCGGCGCAGGCGGCGAGATTCAGCTGACCGACGCCATGCTGGAAATTGCCCGGCGGGACGGCATGGTGGGTGTGGACTACACCGGCAAGCGCTACGACATGGGCAACAAGCTGGGCATTATGCAGGCCCAGGTGGAAACCGCCCTTAAACACAAGGAAATTGGCGAGGAGTTCCGCCATTATCTGAAAGAACTGGCTGCTACTCTGTAATTTTTGGTTCTTATGCTCAGGTATACCCCTGGGCATTTTTTAATTTTTATGGAACTTTTCCATTGACAAGCCCTGCAAAAATTCGATATAATAAGTTGCTGCCTTATGCAGGGCAGCTATCCTTGCCCCGCAAGGGGCCAAAAGTCCAAAAGGAGGTGCACAGAAAATGGCAAAGTATGAGACCATGCTGGTTACCAGCGCTGCTCTCGATGAGGAAGCTACCACCGCTCTGGTTGGCAAGTTTAAGAGCCTGATCGAGGCCAATGGTACCATCGATTCTGTTGACGATTGGGGCAAACGCCGTCTGGCTTATCCCATCAACGACGAGGAAGAAGGCATCTACACTGTGATTAAGTTCACCAGTGAGCCCACCTTCCCCGCTGAGCTGGATCGTGTTTACAAGATCACCGATGGCGTTATGCGTACGATGATCGTGGCTGAGGCTGAATAAGGAGGCATTTTTAATGCTGAATGTTGTAGCTCTCATGGGTCGCCTTGTTGCCGACCCCGAACTGCGCCACACCCCCCAGGGTGTTAGCGTAACCACCTTCACCATTGCAGTGGACCGCAGCTTTGCCCGTCAGGGCGAGCAGCGTCAGGCCGACTTTATTGATATTGTTGCCTGGCGTTCTTCTGCTGAGTTTGTTTGCAAGTATTTCCAGAAGGGCTCTATGATTGCTGTTGATGGCAGCATTCAGACTCGCTCCTATCAGGATAAGAACGGCAACAACCGCAAGGCATTTGAAATTGTTGCAAACAATGTTCATTTTGCCAGCAGCAAGAGTGGCGGCGGCAATGGCGGTGCTTACTCTACTGCCCAACAGGAATATACTCGTGAGGCTCCCATGCCGGTAGCCCCTTCCTATGCCGTTGGCAGCAACGATGATTTTGCTGTCATCGACGATGGCGAGGATCTTCCTTTCTAATTCAGAATCGACTCTAACAGGAGGTAACTAGCTATGGCTTTTGAGAGAACCGAAGGCCGTCCTCAGCGCCCCATGCGCCGCGGCCGTAAGAAGGTTTGCAGCTTTTGCGTAGATCGTGTTGAGCACATCGACTACAAGGATGTTGCTCGTCTGCGCAAGTACGTGAGCGAGCGGGCTAAGATCATTCCCCGCCGTGTGACCGGCACCTGCGCTTTCCATCAGCGTGAGCTGACCGTCGCTATCAAGCGTGCTCGTCATGTTGCTCTGATGCCCTACGTAAGCGACTAATCGCTTGCTTTCCCCTTTGCCTTTCGGCAGAGGGGATTTTTTGTTGCCCTGAATTGGATGGCTTGAAGGTGCTCGTTCTTTTTTTGTATTTTGAGGCCACCCAGATTTTCTATCTGAAATTTGTTGATGTCTGTGCCCCATCCCCTTTTTCTTGAATTGACCAAAACAAAAACCTGTGTACCCTCCCCTTCCTCTTTTGCAGGTGGGCAGTACACAGGTTTTGGTTTGTAAGCCTGTCTTTTGTTGTTGCAGGGTTAGACCAGTGGTGTGTCTTAGACGATTGCTGCCTCCCCCTCGACTGTTAGGGATAACGGCAGCTATCCTGCTTCTTGTTTTTTGTTTTATGGTGCAGGCGTATGGCTTGTTGTATCCTCCGGAGAACCGGCAGACGGTTCCGAGCTGGGACTAGGCTCCGGGCTGGCTGTGGGCGTGAGGTCCGGCACACGAGGAATATCCCGCTCCTTAGCGATATACACCGTTACGGTCAGGTCCTCTGCATCAATTACTGTGCCGGGCATGGGGTCGGTATAAGCCACACAACCGCTTGCATACTCGCCGTTGTTATCAATCATCACAAAACTGGCCTTAATGTGATTCTTCTCCAGCTCCCGCTGCGCTGCATCCTGTACAAAGCCTATCACATTGGGCAGTTCCACCAAATCAGGCCCCTTGCTGATGGTCAAATTAATAAGAGGACGCCTGTCCTCTGTGCTGGTTCCAGCTTCCGGGGTTTGAGCCATTATTACGCCAGCTGCATATTCCGAACTGTATTGTTCCTCCGCAATCATAAAGCGGTATTTGCTTGTATATTCCTCATTTTCCTGCAACTGCTTATAGGTCATCCCCACCACATCGGGAATTACCTGCTGCTGCGGCTCTTGGGTAGCCTGCACCGCACTGGAGGAGGTGGAAGGATTGGAGGACTGGGCAGGATGGTCCCGCAGGACTGCCCACATCAACAGCAAGAACAGCACCGCAATCACAAACAAAGAACCAGCAAACAGAGTGCGGGTGCTGATATGCTCTCTGGATGGATGCTCACGCTCTGGCTGGGTAATGGTATCTGCCGCCCGCTGGCTGGTGAGGGCACCCATCAGCTCTGGTACATTCTGAATGCGGCTGGCAGGATCCATCCGCATGGCCGCAGTAAGCACCGCAGACATATACCCTGGTACCTCCGATTCCACCTTGCGGGCCGGTTGCAGGCTGTCTGTCACCTTGCGCTGTGGTGCAGGCACCGGCGTCTGGCCGGTGAGCAGCCGATAAAACACCGCCGCCAGACCATATACATCGGTGTATCGTCCTTCAAACTCGGCTGCGGAATACTGTTCCGGTGCCGAAAATCCATCGTATAATTGGCTTTTCAGGTCACTGCCGGCAGTGCGCAGGCCCAAGGTTCCGTAGCCACAAAGCCGAGCTGCTCCGCTGCCGTTCAGCAGGATATTTTCCGGGCAGATACCCCGGTGTACCAGCCCGGCTTTATGCATTGCCGCCACACCCTCCATAATGGGCTGCAACAGGCTACGAGCCTGGGCCGGATTCATATTTTGCGGATGTTGGGCCAGGTACCGGGCCAGCGTAATGCCTTGTACCCGCTCCTGCACCGCATAAACGGTATCGTTTTGCTCCAGCACATCCAGAACCGCTGCAAGCCCTGTGGCGGGTGTAATGCGCTGAATGCTGCGGTAAAGATCTGCAAAATCCATGCGAGTGGTTTTGAACAAAACCTCCTTGCCCTCTTTGGGCAGGATGCAGCCCTCCTCATCTCGCCCTGCACTGAGCGTAACAGGAAAATACTCCTTTACCATAACCCGAATGCCGCCATTGTTTTCCACTGCTTCGTACAGAACGCCCTCTCCATCGGTGGCAATATGCTTGCCAATGGTGTAGCGGTCTGCCAGCAGCGAGGCAAAAGGCAGCGTTCCGGGCGGATTGATATTTTGCAGCGACCGTTCGCAGAAAGGACAGCTGGCCTTGCCCTCCTCTGCACGGGACAAACAGTGGGGGCACAAAATGGTTTTTGCCATGGGGGTCTTGCCCTCCTTAATAAAACTTTACTTCGTATGCCTGCATTCCTCAATAAAATAAGGTCTATGCTTGAAACCAAAAACACCGTCGTTTTTGTGAAAGCAAGCTCTTTTACACAGACATAATCGCTGGTATTATAGCACAGCAGGGCCTAAAAATCAATTTCCAGCCCTGGTATCCTTTCACTTGACCTGATTCATTGTACCCAGCTATAATAGTGCCAGGCAGCTTTGTTCAATCAACTGACTGTTGGCTGCCAGACTTTGCAAAAGGATGTGGGATTTTATTAATCTGAAGCAGCGTGCCAAGCAGCTAAAAACCGATATTCCTGCCCTGTTTTTGGCACTTAGTGATTTGCAAACTCCTATACTGGCCAAAGTATTGGCCGGAATAACCCTGTGCTATGCCCTCTCTCCCCTGGATTTGATTCCTGACTTCATTCCTGTTCTGGGTTATCTGGACGATGTACTGCTGCTTCCCTGCCTGATTCTGCTAACTGTGCGCCTGATTCCCGCCCCTGTGTGGGAACGGTGCCGCCAAAGCGCACAGGGGCTTTGGGCCGAAGGCTGGCCCAAGCAGTGGTATTTTGCCCTTCCGGTGGTGCTGCTGTGGGCGCTGGTGCTGATTTGGGCAGCCAGCCGCTTGTGGGCACACTAAAGAAGACTCCTATCAAGCAAAAAACCATCTGTCCCCCCTGCATTCGCTGGTTGGGCACAGATGGTTTTTATTTAAAAATTATGGAAATTATTCCCCTGGAACGATTCAGGTGAGCAATCCGTGAAGGATATGCACTGCAAGCAGTGTGCAAACCAGAATACTTGCTGGAAAATGACTGGTTTTTAGAGACTTGCGAAACCACTTTTTCTGCACAGCTGCCATCAGAATGCAAAGCACCAGCACCAGCCAGGCGAGCTTCCCCGTTATCATGGCAGGTGCCTTTCCGGATAAAATGCCGTGCCAAAGCCCCAGTGCTATCAAAAGGCAGCCGTAAACTCCGTGCAGGCTCAGCACCGCTCTAACGAGCGGGTACCGCTGACATACTGGCTTTTTGGTCAGGGGTGCCGCCATGCACAGCACTAGCAGCAGCAAACAAATCAGTTCCAAACAGTGATTGAGCAGTTCCATTGCGTTCCTCCAATGTTAGTCTTATCTAACTATTGCAATTATATCAAAACTGCTCTGCGGTGTAAGAAACAATGCAGAATTGAAAGAAACCGGACAATTTTTCAAACGATTCTTTTTGATTTCTCTTGTGCTTTTGGAACATACAGATTTTGAGCAATTCCCAAAGGCTGAACAAACAAAAAGCAGTGGCCCTTCTCCCAAAGGATGGGGCCACTGCTTTTTGGAGCAGATTCAAAAGGAAACCGTAAATCAATCAGCGATCCAGGTCTTCCTCATTTTCCAGGTTGTGCCATACATTCTGCACATCGTCATCGTCTTCCAGGGCATCCAGCAGGCGGGTCATCAGCTTCTGGTTGTCCTCATCGGTGATGGCAGAGGTAGTGGAGGGTACCATTTCCACCTCGGCGGAAATAAAGGTGTAGCCCTTATCTTCCAAAGCCTGACGCACAGCAGAGAAATCCTCCGGGCTGGTGGTCACCTGTACCACTTCATCGCCCATGTCAAAGTCTTCGGCACCTGCATCAAAGCAGTCCTCCATGACCTTTTCTTCTTCCAGGCCTTCGCCGTCCAGCACAATGATGCCCTTCTGGGTGAACAAAAAGCCTACACAACCCATGTTGCCCAGGTTGCCGCCAAACTTATCGAAGTAGTGGCGCAGGTTGGCAGCGGTACGGTTGCGGTTATCGGTGAGGGTTTCCACCATCATGGCAATGCCGCAGGGGCCATAGCCTTCGTAGGTGATGGCTTCGTAGTTTTCCTTCTCGCCACCTTCAGCCCGCTTGATGATGCGCTGAATGTTATCGTTGGGTACATTCAGGCTCTTTGCCTTGGCAATCAAATCACGCAGCTTGCCGTTGCTGGCAGGATCGGCACCGCCCATACGAACAGCTACACCAATCTCACGGCCTACCTTGGTAAACAGCTTGGCCTTTTGGCCGTCGGTTTTTTCCTTCTTGCGTTTGATGTTGTTCCATTTGCTATGTCCAGACATGGAAACTTCCTCCTATTTCAGTTGAGTAGAGTCCTCAACGCTTTGCACTGACCTACTAATTTTATCACAATTCCCCGTTTGGGGCAAGTGTGGCCTGCATCTGGCTTATTTCAAATTACGCAATGCTTTGGGGTAATGGTTTTTAATAACGCCGCCGCTTACCTTACCTGCTCCCAGAGGGAACCCATCTACCAGCACGCTGCACCAGCCCTTTTGAGCGGTTTGAGCGGGTATCTCCTCTCCCCGCAGCCAGGCTGCGGTACGGGGGTCGCTGAGGGTAAGATTTTCCTGATTAACACACTGATTGCCAAAGGCCATAAACAGGTGATGTGCCGGTACAAAGCGGTTTTTCTGGGCAGTGCCTAAGGCTACGCCCGCCCGCATTACCCGCAGCTTTGCAGGCAGCTGGGGCAAGCCCTGGGGCATCAGCAGCCACTGTTCCCCTGCCTTGATCACAGGCAGCTGGGCCAGTTGAGGGAAATACTCCCCAGCAAAGCTCTGCCACTCTTTACAGGGTTTGGTAGGCTTTTCTTCTTTGTAGCTGGTTTTGCCCGGTGCATCCGGCTGTTTTTGCAGCAGAGCCATAAAGTGCCCTTCCCCTCCCTGGAAAGGCCAGATGCGCCGCACTTTTTCCACAGGGAATGGATTGCCCATGCAGCGATTCTCCTCTCCGGGGCTGCCCAGCTCTTGGGGCAGACTCACCAGCGAAAACTCCGGATGGCGGGCCAAAAAGGCCCCTACCTGGCCCTCGTCCTCCTGGGGCGCAAAGGTGCAGGTGGAGTACATCAGCAAACCACCGGGAGCCAGCAACTGGGCAGCCTGCTCCAAAATTTCTCTGCCCAGCTGGGCACACTGCTCCACAAGGCCCTCATTGTGCTGGGTCACTGCCTGGGGCTCCTTGCGGAACATTCCTTCGCCAGAACAGGGGGCATCCACCAGAACCCGGTCAAAAAATCCGGGCAGTGCAGCACCAATGGCCTTGGTATCTCCGTTCAAAATCAGTGCATTGGCCACACCCATCCGCTCCAGATTGGAACGCAGAATCTCCGCCCGGGCAGGCATATACTCGTTGCTTACCAGCAGGCCTTTCCCCTGAAGGGCCGCCGCCAGCTGGCTGCTTTTGCCGCCTGGAGCTGCACACAAATCCAGCACCTTCATGCCAGGTTCCACCTGCAAAAGTGCTGCCGGAGCACTGGCAGAAGGTTCCTGGGAATAAAAGGCTCCCCCATGGTGGTAGGGATGGCGCCCCGGCTTAAATTCCTGCTGGCGCACAACAAAAGCCTGGGAACAAAAGGGAGACGGTTCCAGTTCCAGCTGGGTATCCAGCTGAGCAAACTGCTGGGGTGTACACCGCAGCCCGTTCACCGTTACGCCCCGGGCAGCCTGGATTTGGGGGGCCTGATAATATGCATCAAATCGCTGGCCCAGCAGGGCCCGCTCTCGTTCTTCAAAATAATTCATTGGGAATGCTACACCGCCTTTGCATAACCGGCTAACACCGGGATAAACTATCTAGCGAAGGCAGCCCACCTGTTGTGATACCTTGGGTGAGATGCCTGTATGTTTTGTGAATCTGAAAGGAGAACCATGTTTATGGAACGCCAGAACAACCAGCAGAATTGCACCAGCCGCAGCATCAAGAACAGCACCAAGTCTTCTACCAAGAACGCCACCAAGAACCAGAGCACCAACGCAGCCCGCAACAAGGCTACCTCCAGTACCGAAAACGCCACCGAGAGCACCCGCGCCTGCAAAACCAGAAACGCCAAGGGCTAAAAAAACCTTGCGCTATTTGACTAGCCTCCGCTGAACATTGAACAGCGGGAAAAGGCTGAGACCACAGGGGCCCCTGCAAGGGCCTGGCTACGGTCTCAGCCTTTTTTGCGTGCAATTTAAGTCTGCTGCTGAGGGGGTGCAGCTTCTGCCAGGGGGTCGTATCGTTCCCACAAAAGATCGAACAATTCCTGAATGCGCTGGTTTTGCCCGGTGAGGAACAACCAGCCAAACAATGCTTCAAACCCGGTGGAAGCTCTGTATTCCTGGGGTGTGGCGTGTTTTGCCACGGATGCCTTGCTTGCATTCTTGCCCCGACGCAACACTGCCTGTTCTGCCTCGGTCAGTTCCCCTTCCAGTACCGCCAGCGCCTTATTCTGGCCTTTGGCCGATACATATTTTACGCAAGCTGCGTGCAGCTTACCGGGAGCCAGCCGGGTGCGTTCCACCAGACGCTGGCGAACCAGCAGCTCAAACACACCGTCACCCACAAAGGCCAGGTTCAGGGGCGATTGCTCCCGAATATCAATTTCCGGATTGGCTTCAAACAACATACGGTTGTTTTCTCCCCTTTGCTTTAGAAGATATAATCGAACTCGTATTCGCCGATCTTGATGGTGTCATCCTCCTCAACGCCCTGGGCCACCAGATCACGGAGGATGCCGCTCTCATCCAGCTGCCGCTGGAAGTATTGCAGGCTTTCGTAGTCGTCCACATCGCTGCCAGCCAGAATACGCTCCAGCCAGGGTGCCTCGATGATAAACTCGTGGTCTGCGGTTTTTTCGATGGTATAGCTGCGATCGTTCGCCGGCACAGCCTGGGGCACAAAGTCCGGCTCAAACCGCTGGATGGGAGGCAGCTCCTGAAGCCGCTCCCACACCATGCCGGGCAGGTTTTTCAGGCCCTGGTTGGTGGCTGCCGAGATAGGCAGGAACACCAAACCCTGCTCCTGGATATAGCTGCGGAAGGTTTCAATCTGTTCCGGCGTGGCGATATCGCACTTGTTGCCCAGCACAATTTGGGGGCGGCCAGCCAATTCGGGACTGAAATTCTTCAGCTCACTGTTGATTTTTTCAAAATCCTCCACGGGGTCACGGCCTTCGCAGCCGGAAACATCCACCACATGAAGCAGCAGACGGCAGCGTTCCACATGACGCAAAAAGTCGTGGCCCAGGCCAATGCCCTCGCTGGCGCCCTCAATCAAACCGGGAATATCCGCAGCCACAAAGCTCTGCTCCGGGCCAACCTTTACCACACCCAGCACCGGGCTAAGAGTTGTAAAGTGGTAGTTTGCAATTTTGGGCTTGGCCGCACTGATAACGCTGATAAGGGTGGACTTGCCCACATTGGGGAAACCAATCAAGCCCACATCTGCAATCAATTTCAGCTCCAGGCTGATTTCGTACTCCTGACCAGGCAAACCGGGCTTTGCAAATTTGGGAATCTGGCGGGTGGGGGTTGCAAAATGGCTGTTGCCCCAGCCACCACGGCCACCCTTGGCCACCACCACCGGCTCATCGCCAGAGATATCGGCCATCAGCAAGCCTGTTTTTGTGTCCTTGATGAGGGTGCCCCGGGGCACTTTAATCACCAGATCCGGCGCATTTTTGCCGGTACAGCGAGAAGCACCGCCGTTTTCGCCAGGCTGTGCGGCGTACTTGCGCTTATAACGGAAATCCATCAGGGTGGAAAGATTGTCGTCGGCTACAAACACCACATTGCCGCCACGGCCGCCGTCGCCGCCATCGGGGCCACCGGCTGCCACAAACTTTTCACGATGGAAGCTTACGGCACCATCGCCGCCCTTGCCGGCCTTGATGGTGATTTTTGCTACATCTATAAACATTGACATAGTTGCTTTCTCCTTTGAGGGGCTGCCCTTGTCAGCCTGCCTCGCACACGCAAAAAGCCAGGCCGGTATGGGCCTGGCTTTTTATCAGATCTTACTGCTTTACGCTGACCTTCTTGCGGTCACGGCCAACGCGCTCGAAGCTAACGCGGCCATCCACCAGAGCGAACAGAGTATCGTCGCTGCCCCGGCCAACATTCTCACCGGGATGGATGTGAGTGCCACGCTGACGAACCAGGATGTTGCCAGCCAGAACGAACTGACCGTCGGCGCGCTTAACGCCCAGACGCTTGGACTCAGAGTCACGACCGTTCTTAGTAGAACCTACGCCTTTTTTGTGTGCCATAGTAGTTTACACCTCCGTTATTAGCCCTTGATGGCAGTGATTTCGACCTTAGTGTAGGGCTGACGATGGCCCATACGGCGAGCGCTGCCCTTCTTGGGACGATAAGTGATGATGTTCAGCTTTTTGCCCTTGCCGTTCTTCACGACTTTGCCCTCAACGGTAGCGCCCTCAACAACGGGAGTGCCAACCTTTACAGAGCCTTCGGCGCCAACAGCCAGAACGGAGTTGAAGTTAACATTGGAGCCTTCCTCGGCGTCCATCTTCTCTACGAAGATAACGTCGCCTTCCTGTACCCGGTACTGCTTGCCACCGGTAACGATGATTGCGTACATAGCATATGCCTCTCTTAAATAAGTCTCGCTGGACTAGTGGGCGGGTGAATCTTGCACACCTCTTGGATGCCCGAACCATGCGGCCCTATCACTATACCATATCCCGCCGCAGATTGCAAGCCTTTTTTGGCTTTGCAAAGCCATTTTATCTATTTATGCCTTTTGAGCAGCCTTTTTGGCAGCAGCAAGGGTGTTTACCATGAGCATGGCACGGGTCATAAGGCCCACTCCCCCTGGTACCGGGGTAATGGCTGCGGCCTTTTTGACAGCTGCCTCAAAATCCACATCGCCGCACAAAGCACCGGTTTCGTCCCGGTTGATGCCCACATCAATTACCACTGCACCCGGCTTAATCATATCCTCTGTTACAAACCGGGGCTTGCCAATAGCTGCAATGAGCACATCCGCCTGGGCGCAGATTTCCTTCAGGTTCTGGGTACGGGAATGGCAGATGGTTACAGTGGCATGGTTCTGCACCAGCAGCATGGCCGCTGGCTTGCCCACAATGTTGCTGCGGCCCAGCACCACCGCCCGCTTTCCTGCAAGGTCGATGCCGGTGCTGCGCAGCATCTCGATGCAGCCCGCAGGCGTGCAGGGCAAAAAGCACTCCTGCCCAATCATCATACGGCCCACATTTACAGGGGTAAATCCATCCACATCCTTGTGGGGCGGAATCGCCTCGATGACTGCCTGCTCCTCAATGTGCGCTGGCAGCGGCAGCTGCACCAGAATGCCGTGCACTGCATCATCCTGTGCCAGCTGGGCCAGCACTTCCAGCAGCTGGCTTTGGGTGGTTTGTTCTGCCAGTCGGATGATGCGGCTTTCCATACCGCACTCCTGGCAGTCCTTTTCCTTACCCCGCACATACACGGCACTGGCGGGATTCTCCCCTACCAGCACCACTGCCAGGCAGGGTTTGGTACCCTGCTGCGTGAGGGCCTGGGCCTGTTGTTTTACCTGCTCTTTGATGGCTGCGGCCAGTTCCTTGCCGCTGATAATCTGTGCCATGGAACATTCTCTCCTTTATTGTTTTGGTATGAGCCGAAACGAAAAAGCAGCCCCGCCGGTCTGCGCCTTGCGTAGCGGGGCATTTTTGTACCTCAGTCAAAAACTGCCGGCTTTCTCCCGTCCTTTTAAAAGCAACTTACCCTTCTTCCAGTTCTTCCCGCAGGTCTGCATCCAAATCTGCATCCAATCCCGCAGTAAGCTGGCAGTTTTTGCCCGTCGGATGCTCCTCCTGGTTTGGCAGCTGCGCAAAGCGATTGTTCTCCTGCCGCACACTTTCCAGCATTTCGGCAGCCATTTCCAGGTGCTGGGCCACAAAGGCTTCGCCATCG
>CALWNE010000036.1 GCA_944382705.1 uncultured Allofournierella sp. | reverse complement strand
CCCAGTTTATGATGGAGTGTTTGGACCAAAAGCTGGCAGGGCGCATCCGATACCAAAAACCGGAGGGCGGTATGTTTTTGTGGGCTACTCTTCCCGAAGGGATGGACGGCCAGGACTTTGCCGCCCGCTGCCTTGCCCACAAGCTGGCAGTGGTGCCGGGCAGCGCCTTCTATACCCAGGACGGCCCCTGTAACAGCGTGCGGCTGAATTTCTCCACCCCCAGCCTGGAACAAATCCGGCAGGGTGTGGACATTATGGACCAGGTTTTGACGGAAATGGGCTGTGCGGCCCCTGCCTCCTGTTAAAAAAAGAGCCGGATTTAACCCCGGCCTTCGTTACTAAAAAACAATGCCAAGAACGACAAAGAAAGAGAGGGACCTTTCCATGGAAAAAATCAAGATGACTACCCCCCTGGTGGAGATGGACGGCGACGAGATGACCCGTATTCTCTGGAAGCGCATTAAAGAGGAGCTGCTGGAGCCCTTTGTGGAACTGAATACAGAGTATTACGACCTGGGCCTGCCCAACCGGGACGCCACCGGCGACCAGGTAACTATGGATGCAGCACTGGCCAACAAAAAATACGGCGTTTCGGTAAAATGTGCCACCATTACCCCCAACGCCCAGCGTATGACCGAGTACAACCTGCACCAGATGTGGAAAAGCCCCAACGGCACCATCCGGGCAGTGCTGGACGGCACCGTGTTCCGTGCGCCCATCCTGCTGGACTGCATCAAACCAGTGGTAAAAACCTGGACCAAGCCCATTACCATTGCCCGCCATGCCTACGGCGATGTATACCGTGGCAGCGAGATGCGCATTACCACCCCCGGCCGGGCCGAGCTGGTGTTCACCGCCGCCGATGGCACCCAGCAGCGCCAGACCGTGTACGATTTTGAGGGCCCCGGTGTGTTGCAGGGCACCTACAATAAGGATTCTTCCATCCAGAGCTTTGCCCGCAGCTGCTTTAACTACGCACTGTCCACCAAGCAGGATTTGTGGTTCTCCACCAAGGACACCATCAGCAAGCAGTACGACCACACCTTTAAGGATATCTTTGAGGAAATCTACCAGGCAGAATACAAGGAGCAGTTCCAGCAGGCTGGCATCTCCTATTTCTATACCCTGATTGACGACGCAGTGGCACGGGTCATCCGCAGCGAGGGTGGCTTTATCTGGGCCTGCAAAAACTACGACGGCGATGTGATGAGCGATATGGTCTCCACCGCCTTTGGCAGCCTGGCCATGATGACCAGCGTTCTGGTAAGCCCGGACGGCTGCTACGAGTACGAGGCAGCCCATGGCACCGTAACCCGCCATTACTACCGCTATCTGGAGGGCGAAGCAACCTCCACCAACCCCATGGCCACCATCTTTGCCTGGACCGGCGCACTGGCCAAGCGAGGCGAGCTGGACGGCAACCAGCCTCTGGTGGACTTTGCACAAACGCTGGAGCGTGCCTGCCTGGATACTCTGTCCAGCGGCATCATGACCAAGGATCTGTGCGGTCTGGCCGAGGGGGTACAGGTGCAGCCTGTTACCAGCGATGAATTCCTCAAGGCCATCCGGGCCAATCTGGAGCAAAAGCTGGCCCAGTAACATCCGGCAGGGGCGGCCAAGGGGTTTGGCTGCCTGCATCCGTTTGTAAAACATCCAATAGAAAAGGGCCTCCCCCGGCTATCTGGCTGGGGGAGGCCCTTTGTGTGTTTGAGAATAATGTTACGGCGTTACGGCGCAAACTGCCGGGCAACCATCCGGATGCTGCAAAAAGCTTTACAGGCTGGTGTAGTCGATGGGCAGTGTGGGCAGGCCGTTCAAATCCAGCCCGGCGGTGTTGCCCTGCTGCAATTCGTAAAAGCCCTGGGCGGCAATCATGGCGCCATTGTCTCCGCAGAACTTGAGCTGGGGCAGAAAGACCTTTGCGCCCAGTGCCTGGGCACCGTCATTTACCAGGCTGCGCAGCAGACCATTGGCGGCCACACCACCTGCCAGGCAGATGGAGGTGGCTCCGGTGTCCTTGGCGGCCAGCAGCAGCTTGTCCGCTAAAATCTGGTCAATGCGCCGCTCAAAGCTGGCGGCCATGTCCGCCACATTCACCGGATGGCCCCGCATCTCGCCCTGGTTTACGGCGTTCAGTACGGCGGTTTTCAAGCCGGAAAAGCTTACATTGTAGCGGCCCTCCACATGGGGTACCGGCAGCTTGTAGGCCTTGGGGTCACCGCTGCGGGCTGCCTTGCTGATGGCAGGGCCACCGGGATAGCCCAGGCCCAGGGTGCGGGCTACCTTGTCGAAGGCTTCGCCGGCGGCGTCGTCCACCGTGCGGCCCAGCACCCGAAAGCGGGTGTAGTCGTCCACCTGCACAATGTGGCTGTGGCCGCCGCTGGCCACCAGGCAGAGAAAGGGCGGTTTCAAATCTGGGTGGGTGAGGTAGAGGGCGGCAATGTGACCCCGCAGGTGGTGCACCGGAATCAGGGGCTTGCCCCAAGTGTAGGCAAGGCCCTTGGCAAAGTTTACGCCCACCAGCACGGCCCCAATCAGGCCGGGGGCAAAGGTGACGGCAATACCGTCCAGCTGGTGGGGGGCAAGGCCCGCCTGGCTGAGGGCCTGCTGGGCCACAGCACTGATGCTTTCGGCATGGCGGCGGCTGGCGATTTCCGGCACAACGCCCCCATACAGGGCCTGTTCTGCCACGCTGGTGGCCACCACATTGCTTACCAGACGGCGGCCGTCCTCCACCACTGCTGCGGCGGTTTCGTCGCAGCTGCTTTCAATTCCGAGAATATACATAAAGGCTTAGTTCCTTCCAATTAAAATCCGTTGCAGGGCAGCGGTCAGGGCAGGGTGCGGCACATAACCAGACCATCCTCCCGGGGGTCTGCGTAAAAGTTACGCCGGCGGCCCGCCTCTGCAAAGCCCAGCTGCCGGTACAGCTGCTGGGCGGCCAGATTGGAGGCCCGCACCTCCAAAAAGGCGGCCTGTGCTCCCTGTGCAGTCAGTTCTGTAAGGCAGTGGTCCAGCAGGCAGCGGCCCACCCCCTGCCTGCGCAGCTGGGGATGGGTGGTAAGGGTGTACAGGCTGGCTTCACCGGCTGCCAGCTGCCAGGCTGCCAGGCCTGCCACCTGCCCGGTTTGGGGATGGAGGGCCACAAACAGCCGGGCAGCCCCGCCGGACTGCTGGCAGTCCAGTTCCTCTTGCAGCTGGGCCAGGGTCCAGGGGTCCTGGGCGCTTTGTTCAATGAGGGCACACTGGGCCAGATGCTCCGGGCCCAGTGGCAGAATGGTGTATTCCATCGAGTGGCTCCTTTTTGGCAATCAGTGGGATTCCAGCCAGTTGGCACCCTGGTGCACATCCGCTGTGAGGGGGACGGAGTACTGCACAGCGCCCTCCATCTCCTCTTTCAGAATACGGGCGGCCTGCTGGGCTTCCTCCAGGGGAGCTTCCACAATCAGTTCGTCGTGTACCTGCAAAATCAGCCGGGCGGCAAGGCCCTCGGCCCGCAGCCGCTTCCACACCCGCACCATGGCCAGCTTAATCACATCCGCTGCGGTGCCCTGAATGGGGGTGTTCATGGCCATCCGTTCGCCCAGACCCCGGACGGCAAAGTTCTTGCTGGCCAGTTCCGGCAAGGCCCGGCGGCGGCCAAAGAGGGTGGTCACATAGCCCTGCTCCCGCCCGTGGGCGATGGTATCGTCCATGTACTGCTTAACACCAGGGAAGGTGGCCAGATAGTTTTTGATGAAGGCGTCGGCTTCCTTTACCGTTACATGAATGTCCCGGGAAAGGCTGAATGCACTGATGCCGTACACAATGCCAAAGTTTACCGCCTTGGCCGAGGAGCGCAGGGCAGGGGTGACCTGTTCCATGGGCAGACCGTAAATTTTGGCGGCGGTGCTCCGGTGGATGTCCTGTCCTTCCAAAAAAGCATGGCGCATGGACTCATCGCCGGAGATGTGCGCCAGCAGCCGCAGCTCAATCTGGCTGTAATCCGCATCCACCAAAGTGCAGCCGGGCCGGGCCACAAAGAACTGGCGCAGCCGGCTGCCCAGCTCGGTGCGGATGGGGATGTTTTGCAGGTTGGGCTCGCTGGAGGAAAGCCGCCCGGTGCGGGCTTCGGTCTGGTTGAAGGTGGAGTGCATCCGGCCATCTGGGCCAATGACCTTTAAAAGACCCTCCACATAGGTGGAGTTCAGCTTTTGGTAGGTGCGGTACTGGAGAATATAGTCAATGACCGGGCTTTGATCCCGCAGGCTTTCCAGAGTTTCCGCATCGGTGGAATAACCGCTCTTGGTTTTTTTGCGGGGCGGCAGACCCAGTTTTTCAAACAAAGCCTGGCCCAGCTGCTTGGGGCTGTTCAGGTTGAACTCATAGCCCACCATCTCGTAAACGGATTTCAGGCA
The DNA here is from genome assembly GCA_944382705.1 of uncultured Allofournierella sp. Classification (GTDB taxonomy): domain Bacteria; phylum Bacillota; class Clostridia; order Oscillospirales; family Ruminococcaceae; genus Allofournierella. Next base: position 2,791 of record CALWNE010000036.1, on the reverse strand, counting down.
GCCTTCCAGCGCCAGCTTCAATTCCTGGCCAAAGGCTTCCAGTCCCTGCCGGTCCACCAGCATGCCGGTGCGCTCCATGTCTGCCAATACCAGGGCCAGGGGCAGCTCAATGTCTGCCAGCAGGGGGGCCATGCCTTCCTGTTCCACGGTTTCTTTCAATTGCCGATACAGCCCTTCCAGCTGGCCAGCCTGGGGGTGCTCCGGGCACAGAAAAGCACTTTGCACCCCGTATTCTGCACAAAGCTGGTCCACTGCATAGCCGCTGGCGGCAGGGTTTAGCAGGTAAGCGGCCAGCTTGGCGTCAAACTGCACTGCCTTGCCCACGCTGCCTCGCTCCAAAGCCAGGTGGAATAGTGGTTTTGCATCGAACACCCAGAGGGTGCAGTCGCTGTCTGCCAGGCGAACCAGAGCGTCCTCGTCCAGAGAGTACACCTGCTGGCCCTGTACGGCGTACCAGCCGGTTTCGTCCTGGGCCACACAGAAGGCGCCCTCCGTCACAAGGGGCAGCGGCTGGCAGACCACCTGTTCCAGGGGGGCGGCATCCTGGGCAGGAGCGGCAGAGCCTGCCTCCAGCCCCAGCCGTTCCACCAGGCTGTGCATCTCCAGCTCTGCCAGCAGGGCGGCAGCGGCTGCGGCATCCCCCGGCTGGCGGAGGTAGCAGCCAGGCTGGGTATCCACCGGAATCTGGCAGTTGATGGTGGCCAGCTGGTGGGAAAGCAGGGCCTGTTCCCGGCTGGCGGTGAGCTTGGTGCGCACGCCGGGCTTGATGGCGCTGTCCTCCAGATGCTCATACACCCCTTCCAGGGTGCCAAAGGTTTGAATCAGGGCCAGGGCGGTTTTTTCGCCAATACCTGCCACACCGGGAATGTTATCGGAGGTATCGCCCATCAGGCTTTTTACCTCAATCAGCTGCCGGGGGCTTACGCCATACTTTTCTTCCACAGCGGCCTTGTCCATCACGATGGTTTCGCTGCGGCCCATCCGGCTGGAGGCCAGCAGCACCGTAACATGGTCGTTTACAAGCTGGAGGCTGTCCCGGTCACCGGTGGCCAAAAAACACGCATCCCCCCGCTGGGCCGCAGCGGCGGAAAGGGTGCCCAGAATGTCGTCTGCCTCGTAGCCTTCCAGCGATACCATGGCAAAGCCCAGATAGCCCAAAAGCTCCTTGAGCACCGGCATCTGCTGGGCCAGCTCCTGGGGCATCCCCTTGCGGGTGGCTTTGTAGCCGTCGTACATCTTATGCCGGAAGGTGGGGGCCTTTAGGTCAAAGGCGATGGCCACCTCGTCCGGCTGCACCTCCTTGAGCAGGCCCAGAAGGATATTCATAAAGCCATAAATGGCATTGGTATAGCGGCCATCCTTGGTGGTCAGCAGCTTAATGCCGTAAAAGGCACGGTTTACAATGCTGTTGCCATCCAAAACCAGCAATTTCATACAATTAACCTCCAAATTCGGGTGCTTGCGCCGTTGATACCAACGGCCGGTTCCAATTCAGTATACCACAGCCGGTGGTTTTATGGTACAATAAACCCTGGATTTGTGCGCCCCTTTGGGGTGCTTGCGTATAAAAGGAGTTCTTATGCAGATCAAACATCTTACCTTTGAGCCGGGGGCTGTGCTGGCCCCCATGGCAGGCTTTACCGATGCAGCCTGCCGCCGCTTGGCAGCTCGCCACGGTGCGCTGTATACCATCACCGAGATGGTCAGTGCCAAGGCCCTGACCTTTGGGGATAAAAAAAGCGCCCAGCTGATGTACAACGGGCAGAACGATGCACCCTATGGCATTCAGCTGTTTGGCGCAGAGCCGGAAACCATGGGCCAGGCGGCCCAGCTGATTGCGGACCAGCCCTATGATTTGCTGGACATCAACATGGGCTGCCCTGCCCCTAAAATTGTATCCAGCGGGGCAGGCAGCCGCCTGATGCTGGACCCGGACAACTGCGGCCGCATTGTGGAAGCCGTGGTGGCCCAAACCGGCGGCCGCCCTGTAACCGTAAAGATGCGGGCAGGCTGGGATGCAGACCACCGGAATGCGGTGGAGGTGGCCAAGGCCTGCCAGCAGGCAGGGGCCAGCCTGGTGGCGGTGCATGGCCGCACCCGAGAGCAGATGTACCAGCCCGGCACAGTGGACTGGTCGGTGATTGCCGCCGTAAAGCAGGCGGTGCAGATTCCTGTATTGGGCAACGGCGACATTGCCAGCGCCCAGGACGCAGTGGAGATGGTAAAGGCCACGGGCTGTGACGGTGTAATGGTGGGCCGGGCCGCTTTGGGCGACCCTTGGCTGTTTGAGGAAATCCGGGCTGCTCTCAATGGCCGCCCCCTGCCAGAAAAACCCACCCTGCGCCAGCGGCTGGAGGCTCTGCGTACCCAGGTATATGATATGTGTGAGGAAAAGGGGGAATGGGTGGCCATGCCCCAGGCCCGCAGCCAGGCCCTGCACTATATGCGGGGGTTGAAGGGCGCCGCTACTCTGCGCCGGGCCTGCTGCCAGCTGAGCCACTATGAGGATTTGGACGATTTGTTCGAGCTGGTGTACCGGGAAGGCAACCGGTAAGTCTGTTTTACAGCCCCGTTTCGCTGCCGCAGGTCAGCTCATCCAGCGTTTGGGTGTAGCAGGGGAGCATCCGCTCCAAAAAGTAATCCGCCTCGGGGCAGTGCATATCTGCGAGGGCTTCCCGCTGCTGGGCCATGGCGGCGGCAAACTCCCGGTTGCCGGCCTGCACTTCCTCCATACATTTAATGAGGGCACTCAGCCGGTCGGCGGCTTTCAGCAGCCGCTGCTCCGCTTCGG
>CALWNE010000035.1 GCA_944382705.1 uncultured Allofournierella sp. | reverse complement strand
CCTTTGACAACGACTGGAGCGCTATGCTGTACGATGTTGCCAGCGACGAGTACTGCTTCTCCAAGCTGTACCACCTGCACATCATCGACCGTGTAGGCGGCGGCGACAGCTTTGGCGGCGGCCTGATCTACGCTCTGCTGAGCGGCAAGAACACCCAGGAGGCTGTTGAGTTTGCTGTTGCAGCTTCCGCTCTGAAGCACTCCATCGAGGGTGACTACAACTTCGTTTCTGTGGATGAGGTGGAGAAGCTGGCAGCTGGCAACGGCTCCGGCCGTGTACAGCGCTAAGGCGGTTTTGCTGCAAAAACCAGTCCCTGGGCACCATTAAACACAAGCAATCCCCCCGGCAGGCAAGGCCGGGGGGATTTGCTTTTTATTCCAGCTGCCGCAGCCCGGCGCATATTGAGCCAGAATGTGGTACAATAAGCAAAAGCGAATCAGCCATTTAAAGGAGGAATACAGCCATGGCCGCAAACGATTGGGAAAGCCTGATGAACGGGGTGTTTGGCAGTCAGGGCCGGTTTCGGGCCGGGCAGAGCCAAGCCCAGCCCCAGCAAAGCCCGGATGCTGCCACCCCAGCCGACAGCCAGCAGGCACTGGAACAGGAGCTGCGCCGCCAGGCCCAGGAGATTGCACAGCTGGGCAGTCAGCTGACCCAAAGCATGGAACAGGACGGCCTGCTGCTGCCGGGGCAGGCTGCGGCCAAGCCGGTCCCGCCGCCCGTCCACTCTGCCGCCAGTCTGGAAGCTTTCCAGGGTTTGGAACAGGCGGTGGAGCAGCAGGTGCTGGGTCAGCCGGAACTGGTGCGCCAGCTGGTGATTGCCTTCAAGCGGCCCTTTGTGTTGGGCACCCCCGCCACCGAGATGCGGGGCAGTCTGCTGGTACACGGCCCTCTGGGTACGGGCAAGCACCTGGCCCTGCAAACCATTACGGCGCAGCTGGCCCGCCGGGGGCTGCTGCCCAGCGATGAACTGGCCCGGCTGGAGCTGAACCGATACCCCGGCCCGGTCCAGGAAAAACTCTTTTTGCAGGATTTGTACGCTGCCCTCCAATCCCCGGCTGCAGTGCTGCTGCTGGAGGGCTGGCAGGGCTGCCACCCGGCCTTTTTGCACACGCTGGGCCAGCTGGTGCAAACCGGCAAAGCGCCCCTTAATAACCGGTACTTGGTGCAAAAAGGGGTGCTGGTGGAAACCGGCACTGCTCTGGCTCCGGGGGTGGTAAGCCACCTGAGCGCACCGGGCAAGTATCTGGTGTTTGTGGGTGCTCATGGCCCCCAAAGCCTTGCGGCAGGACTGGGGGCTCAGGCAGTAAGTGCCCTGGGGGATGTGTGCCAAAGCAAGCCCTTTGAAGCCCAAACCCTCACCGCCATTGCCGCCCAGCAGCTTAACCAGCTGGCCCGGTATGCCCAGCAGCAGCTGGGCTGGACGGTGGAGATGGATGCCGCCCTCAGGGACCTGGCAGCCGCCCAGGCCACGCCGGGCCGGGGTGCACTGCCCATTGGGGAGTTTTGCACCCGCTGCCGCCGGGCTTTGGCGGAATACCGTTTGCAGCAGGAGCAGCCAATCCAGCAGCCGCTGGTGCTTACCGCCCAGCAGGGGCGGGTGGTTCTCAAGCAGGGCGATGCCCAGCCGGTGGATTTGCTGGGGCTGCTGCGTCAGCCCTACACCGGGGATTTACAGCAGGCCCAGCAGCAGCTGGAGGCACTGGTGGGGCTGGAACCGGTGAAGGAGTATGTACGCAGCCTTTACCAGAATGTGCAGGTGCAGCAGCGCCGGGCCGCCCAGGGGCTAAAAGCCCAGGGGGTTTCCATGCATATGATTTTTACCGGCAACCCCGGCACCGGCAAAACCACCATTGCCCGGCTGGTGGGCCAGTACCTGAAAGCCATGGGCGCCCTCAGCAGCGGGCAGCTGGTGGAGGTAAGCCGTGCAGACTTAGTGGGCCGGTATGTGGGCCATACGGCCCCCCTCACCCAGCAGGTGATTCAATCGGCGTTGGGGGGCGTGCTGTTCATTGACGAAGCCTATTCCCTCTACCGGGGCCAGCAGGATACCTTTGGGCTGGAAGCCATCGACACCCTGGTAAAGGGCATGGAGGACCACCGGGAAGACCTGGTGGTGATTCTGGCCGGCTATACCAAGGAGATGCAGGACTTTTTGCAGGCCAACAGCGGGCTGCGTTCCCGCTTTCCCAATCAAATTGAATTTCCGGACTACACAGGCCCTCAGCTGTGGCAAATCACCTGCCAGCTGGCCACCGCCCGGGGCTATCAGCTTTCGGCGGACTGTCAGCAGCCGCTCACTGCCTATTACACCGCCGCCCAGCAGACAAACGCCAGGGAGCAGGGCAATGGCCGCCTGGCCCGCAACACGCTGGAACAGGCCATCCTGAACCAGAGCCGCCGCCTGATGGTGCAGACTCAGGCACCTTTGGAATTGCTGCTGCCCCAGGACTTTGAGCTGGAGCAGCCCCAAGGTGTGCAAGTCTGACAGCGCAAACAAAAAATCAAACCCCCAGCCGGTACCGGCTGGGGGCTGCTTGTTGCCATGGGTCTTAAAAATAAGGCAGAGGGGTTTTAACGGGGCTGGTAAAACAGGCCGCCGCTGGTTTTCAGCAGTTTGGCAGGGTCGATGGTTTTGTTGCCAATGCGCACCTCCCAGGTTACCAGCTTGTCGCACTGGCCCAGCTGCTGGCCCTGTTCCACCTGCTGGCCCTGCTGTACACTCAGACTGTCCAGATAAAACAGATAGCTTTTAACCCCACAACCATGGTCAATGACCACCGTGTTGCCGGTCAGTTCCAGCTGCTTTGCCAGCACTACTTTACCGGGGGCAGGGACCTTGACCGGCGCATGGAGGGCAGCCATGTAGGTAACACTGGCGGACTGGCCCCCAGAGCTGCCGTCCGGCAGGGTAAGCTTGGCCCCATAGGGCTGGTAGACAGTGCCCTCCACCGGGGCAGTAAAGCCGCCGCTCCAGTATTTTTCGCTGCTGCCCTGGGTGTACAGGCCGTACATGGTGTTAAAGAACTGCTCGTTGGCCTGGGCGGTGGAGCTGTCCGGCTGGGTGGTGGTAGTGCCATAGCTGCTGGCCGTTACCTCCACCGTGGCGGTGAGCTGCTGCTGGCCTACGGTCACGGTAATGGTGTGGCTGCCGCCGGGGGTGTTGTAGGAAGCTCCCAGATAACCCACCCATCCGCCGGACACCGGGGTAAACCAGATGCTGCCCAAATCACTTTCGCCCACTGGCGTCTGGGTTTGGTCCAGCACGCCGGAAACATACACCGCCAGGCTGTCCCCCTGGGCAATGGAGGAGGCGGACAGGGTGAGCAGCGCAGGGGCCTGCACCGTAAACCGGCACTGGTACTGATACCAGCCCTGCGCATCGGCCTTGCCCTGTTCGTACCCCTCGTTGGCTGCCACAATAGTAAGCAGGTAGCTGCCGTTTGCCCCAAAACGGAACTGGTTCCACTCAAGGCCATCGCCTTCAAAGACCTTCTGGCCGTCCTGGGTGGTGAGGGTGAGCTGGCTGTCCTCCAGGTTTAGGCCCTGGGGCAGCTCCAGTGGTGCAGAGTCCTGCAAGATAGGCTCCAGCGTCTGGATGGCCTGGCCGGGGCTTAGGCTGTGGGTGCGCCACAAAGCACCGCCAAACACCGGCAGCCGCCAGCTGTAGCCCACCGGCTGGCTCAGGGTCTGGCCTGCCAGGGTAATTTGAGAATCGGGCAGATGGCTTTCGTCCGCCTGCCAGTAAAAAAAGCCCAGAGTGCCGCCCACCAGCAAGCCGGTGAACAGTACCACCATCAAAATCCAGGCAAAAAAACGCTTCATGGGGTAATACCTCCCTGCAAAGGGGGCCGCAGCAAACACAGCAGACCCCTGTATTTGCCTTATTGTAACACAGTTCGACCCGGTACGCAAAAGGGGGATTGCCGCCTTGACAGACACAACCAAGGGGTCTATGATAGCCAATAAAGAGAACGAACCAATCAAGGGAGGAATCTGTATGACCTATCAGCAGGTATTGGAGCAGGCCCGCCAGTGCAGCGGCCCTTATTGCAAAGTGTGCCCTGTGTGCAACGGCAAGGCTTGCGGTGCCAGTATGCCGGGCCCCGGCGCAAAAGGTACCGGTACGGTGGCGGCCAAAAACTACGAAGCATGGCAGCAGGTGTACCTGAACATGGACACCATCTGTGAAAACAAACCGGTGGATACCAGCTTTTCGTTTTTTGGCCAAACCTACTCGCTGCCGGTGTTTGCAGCACCGGTGGGGGCGGTGAAGCTCCATTATGGCGATCGGTTCACCGACCTGGAGTATAACAACATTCTGGTGCCCGCCTGTGCCCAGGCAGGCATTGCCGCCTTTACCGGCGATGGCATTGACCCGGCGGTGTTTGATGCAGCGGCAGATGCCATCCGCAACGCCCAGGGACGGGGCATTCCCACCGTAAAACCCTGGGATGCGGACACCCTGGCCCAAAAGCTGGCCGTTGTTCGGGCCAGCGGTGCCCCGGCGGTTGCCATGGACATCGACGCTGCCGGTCTGCCTTTTTTAAAAGGCAAGACCCCGCCCGCAGGCAGCAAAACCACCCAGGAGCTGGCGGAAATCGTCCGGCAGGCCGGTTTGCCCTTTATTGTAAAGGGGGTTATGACGGTGCAGGGAGCACAGAAAGCTTTGGAGGCAGGAGCGGCGGGCATTGTGGTATCCAACCACGGTGGCCGTGTGCAGGATGGTGTGCCCCCCACCGCCTGGGTACTGCCGCAAATTGCAAAAGCCGTAAAAGGCAAACTGATGATTTTGGTGGATGGAGGCATCCGCAGTGGTGTGGATGTGTGCAAGGCACTGGCCCTTGGGGCGGATGCAGTCATGCTGGCCCGGCCCTATGTAACCGCCGTATATGGCGGCGGGGCAGAGGGTGTGGCGGTGCTCACCGAAAAACTCCGCACCGAGTTGCAGGACACCATGGCCATGTGCGGCGTGCACAGCCTGGCGGAAATTGGCCCCCATCTGGTGTTTGGGCAAAAAACGCTGTAACCCCCATGCTATAGCATCCAGCAATAAAAAAAGACCTGGCACCGGGCCAGGTCTTTTTGCTTATTCTTCGTCTTCAGCCTCGGTGTCGGCTTCCACAACATAGTCCGGAGCAGGAGCGGCTTCTTCGGCGCTGACAGGCTCGTCCTCTTCGTCGAACTCATCGCTGAACAGCAGCTGCTCGTACTCGTCCAGCTCCTTTTCACGACGGCGGATATACAGCCAGGCTGCGGTGAGTGCGCCCACGGCAGCGGCCAGGAACAACAGAATAGCAACGAGGGTAGAATGCTTCATAACAAAATCCTCCTTTGCAGGGGCAGCGTTGGCGCGCCTGCGATCATTTACGGGTCTGACTTTATTATATCCTGCAAGGGGTAGGAATACAATGCTTATTTTGCAAAGATTTCCGCAGCAAGCCCCAGCAAAGCCCGGTAGGCCTTGAATGCACCGGGCAGGGTATACTCCTGCTCCAGCTGCTGGGAGGTCACCCACCGGCAGCCCTTGGGGGCCGGGCCGGGCTGGGCCTGTACCATCCAGCCGCTCATCTGCCACTCAATGTGGCTGAAAATATGCTTGGCTGCAGGCAGTGGCTGGCCCAGCTGTGCTTTAAGCCCCAGGTCTGCCAGCCACTGCTGCGCCTGGGCGGCATCCAGGGGCTGTTCGGCCAAAAGGGGCTGCCAAAGCCCGGCCAAAAGCCCCCGGCGGGGCCGCTGCTGCAACAAAAAGCCCTGGCTGCTGCGCACCAAAAATACCGTAACCGATTGGGTGCGCCGTGCTTTGGCGGCTTTTTTTACCGGCAGCTCCAGCTGGGTGCCTGCCGCCCTGGCCCGGCACAGATGGGCCAAAGGGCACTGACCGCACAGGGGCTCGCCCCCAGGCAGACAGACCAGCGCACCCAGCTCCATAAGGGCCTCGTTGTAATCGCCCGGTGTTTCGGGGGGCTGGTGCTCCATTACCCACTGGGAAAAAGCCCGTTTGGTTTTGGTGTCCATAATGTCCCGGTCGTCGTTGTACAGGCGGCTGAACACCCGCAGCACATTGCCGTCCACGGCAGGCACAGGCAGATGAAAGGCGATGGAGCCAATGGCCCCGGCGGTGTACTCTCCAATGCCGGGCAGCTTGCGCAGCAGGTCGTAATCGGCAGGCAGCTGGCCGCCATACTCCTGGCAAACAATCTGGGCGGCTTTTTGCAGGTTGCGCACCCGGTTGTAGTAGCCAAGGCCCTCCCACAGCTTGTGGAGTTTTTCTTCCGGGCACTGGGCCAGGTCCTGAATGGTGGGCAGCTGCTCCATCCAGCGGTGATAGTAGTCCAGCGCAGCGGCCACACGGGTTTGCTGAAGCATAATCTCGCTTACCCAGATGTGGTAGGGGGTGGGGTCCTGCCGAAAGGGCAGGGTACGGGCGTTTTGATAAAACCAGTCCAGCAGGGCTGGCGCAATGGGGGCAAGGCCGGGCATGGGCAGAGTTCCTCCTTGTGGGTGTGTGCAGTTTCTCCCCAGTATAGCACGCTGAGAGCGCAAAGTCGAGGAAAGAGCAAAAATCTCCCAGCCTGCAAGCTGGATGAAATGAAATATAGCCGGGCCATTCATCGTTTATACCATGGAACAAAATTCCCGGCACAGGAAGGATGATTGAATGGATAATCAAAAACGGCGGCTGGCACGCAAACAGGCGCAGCGTGCAAAGGTGCGGCGCAAAAAGCGCAGAAGGGTGTTGGTGCTGGCAACGCTGCTTTTTAGTTGCCTGGCCGCAGTGGCTTTGCAAGGCCCGCTGGGCTCCAAGGGAACATCAGCCGCAGGCTGGGGCAGCAGTTTGTGGGCCCAGGTGATGCCCAGCCCCTCGCCTACTGCTTCGCCTGTACCCACCTCCACGCCAACCCCCACGCCAAGCCCAACCCCGGCACCGCCTTCCATCCAGCTGGACACCAGCAGCCTGTACAGCCAAAAGCTGCTGCTGATGGATCTGAAAACAGGCCAGGTTCTGGCCAGCCAGGGCAGCGACGAAACCATCTATCCTGCTTCACTTACCAAAATGCTCACCGCACTCACAGTGCTGGAAACGGATGGTTCCCTGGAGGATGAGGTGGATATGCCCCAGGATATATTTGCAGAGCTGTATGCCCAGCAGGCTTCCATGGCAGGCTTCTGGGCAGGAGAGCCGGTTACACGGCGAGACCTGCTGTATGGCATGATGCTGCCCTCGGGAGCAGAGTGCTGTGTAGCCTTGGCCCGGCAGTTGGATGGTTCGGAAGAAGCGTTTGTGGAGCGCATGAATCACACCGCACAACGGCTGGGCATGACCCACAGCCATTTTGTGAACACAACGGGGCTGCACCAGCCACAGCACACCAGCACATTGGAGGATTTGGCCCTGCTGGCCCGGTACGCTTTGCAGCAGCCGGAATTCCGCACTGTTTTTACCAGCAGCCAGTACACCACAGCCCCCACCAGCGCACACCCCCAGGGGCTTACCCTGTATAGCACCCTCTTTCGTTTTTTGGCGCAGCAGGGAGAAACGGGACAGCTGCCCGGCGGAGCTATTTTGGGCGGAAAGACCGGTTTTACAGACCAGGCAGGCCTGTGCCTTGCAAGCTTAGCGCAAATCAATGGGCGGGAATACCTGCTTATTACCGCACAAGCCCAGGGCTCGGCAGCAACACCCCCCTATCATGTGTTGGATGCACTGGAGATATACCGCCAGGTGGACCGGCAGACCAGCCCCGCCGGACCGGACAGCCAAGATGCTCAGTAACCTTTCAAAAAATCCAGGAGATTTTGTGGTATTTGCGCCGATAGTGTGATACACTTATTACAAATATTACAAAATAATTTGCGGGCCAGCGGCCCCAAATAAGGGAGGCTGCCAACCTTGCTGCAACAACAAACAATCAACCAAGCCCCGTCCTTCCGGCGCACCGTAAGCATCCTGGCTGTCGGCTTTGCGGCCATGTTTCTGGTGCAGTATGGGGCATATACCCTCATTGCCTATATGGCCCGCTATGCCCGTGTATGGTTTACCATGGATACCTGGACGCTGCTGAATGATTTGTGCCTGTACGGCATGGGTCTGCCGGTGCTGCTGCTGGTGGGCCAGCTGCTGCCCAGCACAGGCCAGCTGCCCTTAAAACCAAAGCGGAGCTTGCCGCCGCTTGCCTTTGGCCGGGCCCTTTGTGTGGGCTATGCAGGCATGATTGTGGCCAATTTGGCCTGCGCCCTGGTGCTGGGGCTTATCCGGTTGGCACTGGGCCGCTCGCCGGTGCAGGATTTAGTGGGCCAGATGCTGGACACCCTTTCCCCGGCCGGGGCCCTGCTGCTGGTGGTGCTGGTGCCCGCCATAATGGAGGAGCTGGTGTTCCGGGGCTACCTTTACAAAAAGCTGATTCGCTTTGGCGAAGGGCCCTACATCCTGGTTTCGGCCCTGTTCTTTGGCACCTTCCATGCAAACTTTGAGCAGTTTTTGTACGCCTTTGTGCTGGGGGCATGGCTGGCCTATCTGGTGTGCCGCACCGGCACCGTGCTGTACGGCATGATGATTCACCTGTTTGTGAACTTTTACAGCGCCAATGTGCTGGTTCAAATCGGCGATGGCATGGCGGCCAGTGTGCTGAGCTGGGTTATGCTGCTGGTGGTTGGCCTGGGCTGCGTGCTGTTTTTGGAGATGCGCCGCAGCCTGTTTGTACGCCCTGCCCTAGTGCGGGGCAGCCTGGTAAAGCAGGTGGTATGCAACCCGGGCATGATTGTGTGGCTGCTGGTGTTTTTGGCCGTGAGCATCTGGAGCTTTTAAAAAAACCTGCCCGGGCAGATTTCAAACAAAAAAGCCTTTCCGAACCAATGGTTCGGAAAGGCTTTTGCTTTTGCAGGTTGAAAGGGGGGCTTACTTGGTGTAGTTGTCGAAGTAGCCCTGCACCAGAATGATGGGGGTGCCCTTGTCGCCGCTGCCGCTGGTCAGATCGCACAGGCTGCCAATCAGATCGGTGAGGCGGCGGGGAGTGGTGCCCTGGCTGGCCATGTTGCCGGTGAGGTTTTCGGCCTTTTCGTCCTTCTCCCGGATGGCCTTGGAGATGGCATCCTTCAGCTCCTGGCCGGAGAGGGAAGCAAAGTCGTTATCGGCCAGGTACTTGAGCTTCAGCTCGTTGGGGGTACCTTCCAGGCCGGCGGTGTAGCCGGGGGAAACAACAGGGTCGGCCAGCTCCCAGATTTTGCCCATGGGGTCCTTAAAGGCGCCGTCGCCGTACACCATAACCTCCACATGCTTGCTGGTTGCATCCAGAATGCGCTGCTGAATGGCCTCCACCAGTTCCTGGCAGTGGATGGGGAACAGCTTCACGGTTTCTTCGGTGGCCTTGTTGGAGCCCAGCAGACCATAGGTGCTGTTGTAGCCGCTGCCGTTTACGCTCTCGGTCATGATTTCATCCAGGCACAGCACCTTTTCGGCACCGGCAGCCTTCAGCAGGCGCTGGGTGCGCTTGCGGGTGTGGATGTCGCAGGTGAGCACATTCTTGGTGTAATCCAAAATGGCACGGGGGTTGTTGGCAAAGATGATTTCCGCCTCGGCGCCAGCTTCCTCGATGACGCTGCGGTAGTACTCCACATAATCCACGCCGGTGAAGGTGTGCTTTTTGTAGCCAAACAGTTCCCGGTAGCGCTCCTCGCTGAGCACATCGCTCCAGGGGTTCACGCCGGAGGCATCCAGTTCATCCTCGGTAATCAGATGGTTGCCCACCTCGTCGGAGGGGTAGCTGAGCATCAGAACCACCTTTTTGCAGCCGGATGCAATGCCCTTCAGGCAGATGGCAAACCGGTTGCGGCTCAGGATGGGGAAGATAACGCCCAGAGTTTCGCCCCCGAACTTTGCCTTTACATCCTGGGCAATCTGCTCCACAGTTGCGTAGTTGCCCTGGCTGCGGGCCACAACGGCCTCGGTTACGGCAATAACATCCCGGTCCTGAAGGCTGAAGCCCTCGCTCTGTGCAGCGGCCAATACAGAGTCCACCACAATGCTGGCCAGGTCATCGCCCTGACGGATGATGGGGGCACGGATACCCCGGGACACGGTGCCAACCAAACGTTCCATAAAAACATTCTCCTTTGAGGTTGTTTGGCACAGCAGAGCCACAGACCCGCTGTGCAGATTCATTCATGTTACATTATAAATCCCAGGCAGGACATTGTAAATTGTTTTTATGGCAAAATTATACGCAAAATTACCGTTCACTCCAGGGCGTTTAGGGTGTTTTCCGGTGTTTGTGTTTGCCAGTGGGATGTGGTACACTGAACAACAGAGCAACTGAACCGGAAAGGATGAACTATATATGGCAAGATACATTCTGGCGCTGGACCAGGGAACCACCAGCAGCCGTGCCATGTTGTTTGACCAAAACCAGGCCGCCGTGGCGGTGGCGCAGCGGGAGTTTGCCCAGCTGTTTCCCCAGCAGGGATGGGTGGAGCATGACCCCATGGAGATTTGGTCCAGCCAGTACAGCGTAATGATGGAGGTTATTGCAAAAAGTGGGGTGGACCCCAAGGACATAGCCGCCATTGGCATTACCAACCAGCGGGAAACCACCATTCTGTGGGACCGGCACACCGGCCGCCCCATTTACAACGCCATTGTGTGGCAGTGCCGCCGCACCGCCCCCCTTGTGGACCAGCTGCTGGCCCAGGGGCTGGAGCAGCACATCCGCACCACCACCGGCCTTGTGCCGGACGCCTATTTCTCCGCCACCAAAATCAAATGGATTCTGGACCAGGTGCCCGGCAGCCGCCAGGCAGCCCAGCGGGGGGATGTTCTGTTTGGCACGGTGGACAGCTGGCTTTTGTGGAAGCTGACAGGGGGCGCCATTCACGCCACCGACCGCACCAACGCCAGCCGCACCATGCTGTTTAACATCGAAACCCTGGATTGGGACGATACCCTGTTGAATGCCCTGGACATTCCCCGGGACATGCTGCCCCATGTGCTGGAAAGCAGCCGGGTATTTGGCACCACCAACATCAGCGGGGTGGACATTCCGGTGGCAGGCATTGCAGGCGACCAGCAGGCCGCCCTTTTTGGCCAATGCTGCTTTGAGGCAGGCCAGGCCAAAAACACCTATGGCACCGGCTGCTTTTTGCTGATGAACACCGGCAGCCAGCTCTGCCGCAGCCAGAACGGGCTGGTAACCACCATTGCCGCCAGCGTGGGCAGCCAGGTGCAGTACGCACTGGAGGGCAGCGTGTTTGTGGGCGGCGCAGTGATTCAGTGGCTGCGGGATGAACTGCGGTTTATCACCGAAAGCCGGGATGCAGAGTACTATGCCCAAAAGGTGCCGGACAGCGGCGGCGTGTACATTGTGCCGGCCTTCACCGGCCTGGGTGCACCCTACTGGGATATGTATGCCCGGGGCTGCATGGTGGGCATTACCCGTGGCACCCGGCGGGAGCACATCATCCGGGCGGCCCAGGAGTCCATTGCCTACCAAAGTGCCGATGTGCTGGCCGCCATGGAAAAGGACACCGGGATGCACCTGCGGGAGCTAAAGGTGGACGGCGGAGCCTCCCGGGATGGCTTTTTGATGCAGTTCCAGGCGGATGTGCTGGACTGCACCGTTCGCCGGCCGGTAATCCGGGAAACAACGGCCCTGGGCGCTGCCTACCTGGCAGGGCTTGCGGTGGGCATCTGGCAGGATACCCGCCAGATTAGTGCCACCTGGAACTGCGATGTGGCCTTTGAGCCTTCTATGGAACCGGCCAAGCGCAGCCAGCTGCTGGAAGGCTGGCACCGGGCAGTGGGCCGCAGCCTGAACTGGGAGCCAAAGCAAACCCCCAACGGATAACCCTCTTTGCAGCATAAACGCAAAAAACCGCTCCAAAGCCCGGTTGGCTTTGGAGCGGTTTTTTAGTTGCCTTAAAGGGCCCTTACCGGCGGCCCAGCAGCCCGGCAATCCGGCGGAACAGCCCGCTGGGCAATTCCAGCCCCAGCAGGATGGCAAGCACCATCACCACAGCGGTTTGCAGGGCGGTGGCACCGGCACTGCGCACATGGGCCATGTCGCCGGCCACCAGGGCAATGGCTGTGCGGTACACCGCAAGACCGGGAACCAGAGGAAAGATACCGGGAATCAAAAAAATTGTAACCGGGCAGCGCAGCTGTACCGCAGAAAAACGGGAAAAGAACACCACCGTTACCGTGGCCACAAAGATGGCAGGCAGGGCACCCATCAGATGAGAAGCGGCCAGATACACCATCCAGCTAAGGCCGCCGGTAACACCGCACCGCAAAAAGTACCGGGGCGGCACATGAAACACCAGCGAAAAAGCGGCAGTGCCAATGCCGGCGGCAAGCGTTTCGCAGATAAAACGAACCATTCAATGCTCCTTTCCCTTACAGCTGCCCCAAAAACCAGCCGCCTAAAAACACTCCGGCGGCAATGCAGAAGATTACCAGCATAGCGTCCAGCAGCCGCACACTGCCAGAGATATAATCCTCGTCTGCAATATCACGGATGGCGTTGGTGAAGGCCATGCCGGGCAGCAGCTGGGCCACCGCCCCGGCGGTAATGATTTCAAGATTTGTGCCAAGGCCCAGGTTCAGCAGTGCTATGGCGGTTAGGGTGGCCAGCGCACCCCCGGAGATGTGAAGGGCGATTTTGGAAAGCCGCCCCCGCACCAGAAAAAAGAAGTACAGGCACAGCACCGTGCCGCCAATGCCAGCCGCCAGTGCGTCCGCCCAGTTGCCGCCAAACACATAGGCAAAGGCGGCGCTGCCAATGGCGCAGGCCACCAGCCGCTGCCATGCAGACCGTGTGGTCATGGCCTGAATCTCCCGCAAGCGCTGATACGCCTGGCGGGGTGTATGTATGCCCAGGGTAATTTCCCGGGAAAGCTGGTTTACCGCATCAATGCGGTCCAACCGGCTGGAGCCCAGGGGAATATGGCTCACCTTGGCCTGGTACCGGCGGCCCTGGCCCCCGGTGGAAAGCAGCACACCATTGCTCACCACAAAGGAGTCCAGCTGCGGGCAGCCGTAGGCTGTGGCAATGCGCTGCATGGTGTCGGTTACCCTAAAAATTTCCGCACCGCTGGCCAGCAGCACCTCACCGGCCAGGGCAACGGTTTCAAACACCAGTTCTTCGTTGTATTGTTGCATGGTAGCTCTCCTTGGAGGGTAATGTGGGGGGATGGCGTCTATACCCCCCTATTATAAGGGCTTTGCCCGCTTCGCACAAGCTGAACAAGTGGTGAGCACGGGGATTTTTTGCACCGCAAGTCTGCGGCTGCTTGTGCCAGCTTGGATTATGCGTTATACTGTATTTGTTATAACGAAAAACAGGGGGCGATGCAGATGCAGCATCCAACGCTGGCCCAGCTGCTGGGCATCCAGCCCGGCATTACTGCCTTGGTGGGAGCGGGGGGCAAAACCACCGCCATGCTTACCTTGGCTCAGGAACTGGCCGCCCAGGGGCAGCGGGTAATTATCACCACCACCACCCATATCTTCCCCCCCGATTGTGGGCTGTATGGGCCGGTGCACCAGCCTGGGGATTTGGGCGGCATTGCCCGGCAGCTGGAGGCAAGGGGCCTGGCAGTGGTCGCTGGCCCCCAGGACCACCGGGGCAAACTCACCGCCACCACCCCCCAGGAGCTGGCCCGGCTACCCCAACTGGCGGATGTGGTGCTGGCAGAGGCAGATGGTTCCCGTATGCTGCCCTGTAAAGTGCCCGGCCCCCAGGAGCCGGCCTTACCGGAGGATACGGTGCAGGTGGTGGGTTTGGTGGGTCTTTCCTGCCTGGGCAAACCGCTAGAGGAGGTATGTTTTCGCAGCCAGCTGGCCTGCCAGCAGCTGAACATCACCCCCCAGCAGCCTTTGAATCCCGGGCAGCTGGCCCGAATGATTACCAGCCCATGGGGACTGGCTAAAGCAACCCAGGGACGGCGGTTTTCGGTGGTGCTCAACCAGCGGGATGCCTGCCCGTCCCAGATGATAAAAGAGTTAGTGCAAGCCATTCACAGCGGCA
>CALWNE010000034.1 GCA_944382705.1 uncultured Allofournierella sp. | reverse complement strand
ACCGCAATTACTTAAACTTGCGCTTGCGGGCAGCTTCGGACTTCTTCTTGCGGCGCACAGAGGGCTTCTCGTAAGCTTCACGCTTGCGAACCTCGGCAAGCACACCGCTGCGGGCGCAAGAACGCTTAAAACGGCGCAGCGCGCTCTCCAGCGACTCGTTGTCCTTGACACGAATTTCCGACATCTTATTCCCTCCCTTGGACCTGAGGCAGGAGTTTCGTTGTTCTCCTCTTTACAAAAGAGTATTCAACATATCGATTATACTATGCCCCAGTTCATTCTGTCAACAAAAATCTTTGCCTATTTCAAAAGTTTTTTGGTGCACTGTCCTTTGCATAAAAATCCCAAGGACAGCCCCTCTAAAAAACATCGACAGTGGGTTGATTGGGCAGTATTCTGCCCTTATTTAACCACCAGGTTTACCAGCTTGCCAGGCACGGCAATCTGCTTAACCAGGGTCTTGCCTTCCAGTGCCTGAGCTACCTCCGGGGCAGCCTTTGCGGCCTCCAGCAGGCCGTTCTGGTCCAGACCAGCAGGCAGCTGCAGCCGTGCCTTGGGCTTGCCGTTAAGCTGCACCAGAATTTCCACGGTGCTTTCCACACATTTTTCTTCCTGGTAGGCAGGCCACTGGGCGTGGGCAATCTGGCCTTCAAAGCCCTGCTGCTGCCACATCTCCTCGGTGATATGGGGGGCGAAGGGGTTTACCAGTATCAGCAGGGTGCGCAGCTCGTCACGGGTAACGCCGCCGGCAGCGTACAGGTCGTTGAGCAGGCTCATGAGGGAGGCAATGGCGGTGTTGTGCTTGAGCACCTCAATGTCCTCGCCTACCTTTTTGATGGTCTTGTGGAAGGGGGTCTCCAGCTCCTTGCGGTAGCCTTCGCCTTCCACCACCATCTCGCCCAGGCCCCACAAGCGGTCCAAGAAGCGCTTGCAGCCCTTAATGGACTTGGTGGACCAGGGAGCGGCCTTTTCAAAGTCACCAATGAACATCTCGTACAGGCGCAGGGTGTCGGCACCGTACTCTGCAACCACATCATCCGGATTGATTACATTGCCTCGGCTCTTGCTCATCTTTTCGCCGTTTTCGCCCAAAATCATACCGTGGCTGGTACGCTTGCTGTAAGGCTCCTTGGTGGGCACTACGCCGATATCGTACAGGAACTTGTGCCAGAAGCGGCTGTACAGCAGGTGCAGGGTGGTGTGCTCCATGCCGCCGTTGTACCAGTCCACCGGGCCCCAGTACTGCACAGCCTCCGGGCTTACAGGGGCGGTATCACAATGGGGGTCCATGTAACGCAGGAAGTACCAGGAGGAACCAGCCCACTGGGGCATGGTATCGGTTTCACGCTTGGCCTCGCCGCCACAGCAGGGGCAGGTGGTGCTCACCCACTCGGTGTGACGGGCCAGGGGGCTTTCGCCGCCTTCGCCAGGCTCAAAATCACTGATTTCCGGCAATTTCAGGGGCAGCTCGCTTTCCGGTACAGGCTGCCAGCCGCACTTTTCGCAGTAAATCATGGGAATGGGCTCGCCCCAGTAACGCTGGCGGCTGAACACCCAGTCACGGAGTTTGAAGTTTACCTTTGCGTGGCCCTTGCCATGCTCCTCCAGCCAGGCAATCATCTTTGCCTTGGCTTCCTCTACGGACAGGCCGTTTAAAAAGTCGCTGTTTACCAGCACACCGGTGTCGGTGTCGGTGAAGGCTTCCTTGTCCAGGCAGCTGGGCTGGTGGCCCTTGACCACTTCCACAATGGGCAGGCCAAACACCTTGGCAAAGTCGTAGTCACGGCTGTCGTGGGCAGGCACGGCCATGATGGCGCCGGTGCCGTAGGTAGCCAGCACATAGTCGGAGATAAAGATGGGAATCTCCTTGCCGCTTACCGGGTTAATGCCCCGCACGCCTTGCAGGCAGACACCGGTTTTTTCCTTGTTCATCTCGGTGCGCTCAAAATCGCTCTTGCGGGCAGCCTGCTCCTGGTATTCCCGCACAGCCTGGGCGTTCTGGATAACGCCCTGCTCCAGCCACTGCTGCACCAGTGCGTGCTCGGGGCTTACCACCATGTAGGTGGCACCAAACAGGGTGTCGCAGCGGGTGGTGTACACGGTAAGAGTTTCGCCGGTGGTGGTGGTAAAGTTCACCTCGGCACCGGTGGAGCGGCCAATCCAGTTTTTCTGCTGGGTGGCTACACGCTCGATGAAATCCAGACCTTCCAAATCATCAATCAGGCGGTCTGCATAAGCGGTGATGCGCAGCATCCACTGGCTTTTTACCTTGTGAACCACCTCGCCGCCGCAGCGTTCGCAGCAGCCGTTCACCACTTCTTCGTTGGCCAGCACCACTTTACAGCTGGTGCACCAGTTCACGCTCATCTCCTTTTTGTAGGCAAGACCGTGCTTGTACATCTGCAAAAAGATCCACTGGGTCCACTTGTAATAGCTGGGGTCGGTGGTATTGATTTCCCGGTCCCAGTCAAAGGAAAGACCCAGAGCCTGCAGCTGGCTTTTAAAACGGGCCACATTGTTGCGGGTTACCACTTCCGGATGGATGTGGTGCTTCATGGCAAAGTTTTCGGTGGGCAGGCCAAAGGCATCCCAGCCCATGGGGTAGAGCACATTGTAGCCAGCCAGACGCTTTTTACGAGCCACAATGTCCAGGGCGGTGTAGCTGCGGGGATGGCCCACATGCAGACCCTGGCCGCTGGGGTAAGGGAACTCCACCAGGCCATAGAATTTGGGCTTGCTGTGGTCGATGTGTGCGGCAAAGGTTTTTTCGTCCTGCCATACCTTCTGCCATTTTGCTTCAATGGCTTTAAAATCGTATTTCACCTAATATCAACTCCAACCAAAATTTCAAAGCAGCCTGTGCTGCCCGAACGGAACCGGGCCAGCCACTGGGGCCGGCAGTCCCGTTTGATTACTGTTCCTGATCTTCCAGGTCGATGGTGCACTCCTCTGCATCCGCCCACAGGTGATCCAGATCATAGAATTCCCGTGCCTGGGGGTAGAACACATGCACGATGACGGTGCCGTAGTCCAGCAGAATCCAGTTTTTGGAGTCGTAGCCTTCTCTGCGGGTTGCATGAATGCCCTGCTGCTCCAGCTGGAACTCCACTTCCTCGGCCAGGCTCTTTACATGGGTGCTGGAAGTACCGGTGGCAATCACAAAATAGTCGGTCAACACGGTCAGGTCGTGAACCTTGAGTACCTTAATATCGGCTGCCTTTTTGCTGTTCAGCACCTTGGCAATGCTGGTGGCAAGCTGTAATTGTTCCATGGGTTGTTTTCTCCTTTCAGGTAAACGGCCAGCGGGCAGGCTGTCAGGCTGCGCCCTCGGTGGCCAGTGCATCGTCAACAGCGGTATCCAACTGACCCATATACTGCACATTGGGATCGCTGGAAGCGCCTGCGGTGGGCAGCGTGGGAATATCCAGCTGGTCCACAGGGCCGGTGTAGCTTCTAAAATAGGTGTTCAGCAAATCACGGGTTTTGTCCGCATCGCAAACCAGGATGGAGTACTGCCCATTATAATATTGAGCCGCACTGGCGGTGGGCACCTTGCAGAGCATGATGTTGGCGCTGTCCACCTGCAAAAAGCTTACGCCCAGGCTGATAAGGGTGGAGCCGGGGGCATCGGTGGTTACATAGTTAAGCACCACCGGCATAAGCTTGGCAATATCCCACACGGTGGCGGTGCGAATGCGCTTGAACAAGCCCTGGTAGAAATACCGCTGCATATCCAGCCGGGCAATATCGCCTTGGGCATAACCATCGCCGTGGCGATTGCGCACCAAAAATTCTGCAGCGTCGCCATCCAGATTGCGGTAGCCCTGCAACAGCTTGCTGCCGTTGTACTCGATATCCCGGGGGATGTATACCTCAATGCCGCCAAACAGATTGACAATTTCCTTCAGCGACTGCATATTGATGGTAAAGTAATAGTCGATGGGCAGCTTGTACTGCTCGCTAATGGCCTGGGCCAGGCTGGCTATGCCATCGTTTTTAAGGGCAACGGCGTTGATTTTGCCGGTACCGCCGGTATTATAATTCTCCCCCACATAGGTATCGCGGGGAATTTGCAGCAGATTAATCTTTTTGTTTTTTACATCAAAGTTCATGTACATGATCATATCGGTCATGCCATCGTTGGATTCCGGGTCGTTGGAATAGGCCCGGCCTTCCTCATAGTCGATGCCGCAAATCAAAAGATTAATCACATCCCCCTTGTATTCGCTGGGGGTATTAATCAATTCGCTGATGGTGGGAGTGCCGCCTTCCGGGCTGATGCTGCGCACCACCCACTGGTACAGGCCAAACAGGCCCACGCAGAGCACCAGCACAAAGGTCATAAGGCCGGTAAGAATCCCTTTTAGGGCGCTCTTTTTCTGTTTGCCATGCCGGGCAGCCGGCTGCGGAGCGGGCCGCTCGGCTGCAGGACGAGCAGCTCGGCCTGGTGCGCTCTGCTGGCTGCGGTAGGTATACCGGGAATTGCCGCCGGAAGTGTTCTGGGCCGGGGCCTGGTATACGGTGCGGCCTGTGTTTGCGTCGGTTCGGTTAATGCGCCGACCGGCATTGTTTTGTGCGCCGGCAGAGGTGCGTCCGGATGCACCGGATGTGTTCAGCCGCCGGGACTGTCTGGGTTCATTCATGGCAGTTGCCCTCCCTCGGGTCGGTAAGGCGCTGCAAATCCAGCAATGCCTGTTCCGACAGTGGATCGATGGTTTTGCCGCATTCACGCATCCATTCCAGATTCATTGCAACGGCTGTGCACACGGCAGTATCCAGGTTTTCCTGGGCCATGCGGCGCAGCTGATGCACTTCGGGATAGTCCCGCTCCTCACTAATCATATCGCTTAAATAGATGATTTTATCCAGCTTGGACATACCTGGCTTGCCGGTGGTGTGGCAGGCAATGGCACTGAGTACCTCCGGGTCGGTAATATCCCACTGGGTTTGAGCCAGAATTGCAGCGCAGACGCCGTGCCAGACCGGTGTAGGCCTGAACTGGGCATTTTGTGCTATTATAGCATTCTGCTGTAAGATCCGCAACATCTCATCTTTTGGCATTTCCTTGGCTGCATCGTGCAAAACCGCCGCCAAGGCCGCCTTGTCGGGGTCGGCTCCGTAGCGATTTGCCAGTTCCACCGCCGCCTTTTTTACATTCATGGTATGGGTAAAGCGTTTGCGGGAAAGGGTCTTTTTGACCATCTTTTCGGCTTGTTCCAGATTCATGAACCACTGGCCTCCTGTTGGTATAAATGATGTTCCTGCACAATCTGCTGCACCAGCGGCGGCAGAGCCTCCAGCCCCAGGCGGCCGCTGCGCACATCGCTGGATGCAGCGGGCAGCACCGGCGCCTGGGCAAACAGAATTTCTCCCCCCTGCTGTTCCAGCCATGCAGCGGCCTGTTGCAGCTGGGGCATATCCTGGGGATAGCGGCTTTGCACCACCAGCACCACACGGCCCAGCAGCTCCTTCCAGCGGTGCCACTGGGTAAAGGTGGTGAGCATATCGCTGCCAATGCTTAGGTAGATACGGGCCTGGGGCCAGCGCTGGCGCAGCATATCCACGGTGTTGATGGTGTAGTTTTTGCCGCCCCGCAAAATCTCCCAATCGCTGATTTCCAAATTGGGATGCAGCCCCAAAAAGCACTGGCACATGGCCAGCCGAAGGGCTGCAGGGGTATTGCTGGCCGCCTTGTGGGGCGGAATGCCCGCCGGCATAACCACAACCCGGTCTGGCTGAACTGCCTGGATGGCACTTTGCAGCAGATGAACATGGCCCAGATGAGGCGGATCAAAGGTTCCGCCAAAAAGCAGCAGTTTCATGGAATATCGTTCCTTTTGTTGGGTACGGGGGCCCAGTGCCCTCCTGTATCTGTTTGTGTAACGAAGCAGGATGCCATGCCCTTTCAATCTCGCCGGAAATTACCGGTTTGCTTTCAGCACATCGGCAAACTTGGATTCCTTCTTTTTGGGCAGAAACAGCACAAACTTGGAGCCAATCACCTGTACCACATCTGCACCGGTTTCTTCGGCCAGGATGTTGGCGGCCTCCTTGGCATTGTACATACTGGTTTCCAGTACCTTCATCTTAATCAGTTCCCGTGCAGCCAGGCAGTCGGCAGTGGACTTGATGAGTGCCTCGTCGATTTCGCCCTTGCCTACCTGAAAAACAGGGTCCAGGGTGTTGGCGGCAGCCCGCAGGGCAGCCCGTTGTTTGCTAGTGAGCATAGTGTTCTCCTTTTTGTTTTGGGTTATAACATACCGGCCGTTGCTGTGCCCCACGGCCCCAGGGGCAGCAGGCACTTATTCTCCCTGCTGCAAAAATGCTGCCAGCTGCTGGTCCAGCTGTGCCATGACACGGCCACGGTGGCTGATGGCA
This sequence comes from uncultured Allofournierella sp., assembly GCA_944382705.1. GTDB lineage: Bacteria > Bacillota > Clostridia > Oscillospirales > Ruminococcaceae > Allofournierella. Next base: position 58,002 of record CALWNE010000034.1, on the reverse strand, counting down.
TCCTTCTGAAAATCCTCCAGCTGAGCATAGGTAAGGGCTTGCCGGTTCGGTTCGGTTCCGCCCTCGGCCAGGCCTACCTGGTCCGGCACAAAGAGGGGGTCGTATCCAAAGCCATTGCTGCCCGCAAGCTGGCGGCAGATACTGCCCTTGCAGGTGCCCGTGAGGGTGATGTACCGGCCACTGGGCAGGTAGAGGCAAACGGCGCTCACAAACTGTGCGCCCCGCTGCCCCTCCGGCACCTGAGCCATTTCGGCCAGGAGCTTTTGGTTGTTGGCCTCATCGTCCCCATGGCGGCCACAGTAACGGGCACTGTATACCCCCGGTGCGCCGTTGAGGGCATCCACCATCAGGCCGGAATCATCGGCCAAAGTGGGCAGGCCGCTTTCCTGGCAGATGGCCTTGGCTTTAATGAGGGCATTTTCCTCAAAAGTGGTTCCGGTTTCCTCCGGCTCCAGGGTAATGCCCAGCTCCTTCTGGCTTTTAACGGTATGGCCCTGAGCCTCCAGAATGCGGCGCAGTTCCCGCAATTTACCGGCATTGCCGGTTGCTGCACAAAGTACCATGGTAGTCTCCTTTTAGCGGTTGCTGTCCTCGGCAAAGAGGGCACTTACAAAATCCTCGGCAGAGAACTCCATCAGGTCGTCCACGCCTTCGCCCAGACCCACAAACCGCACCGGCAGGCCCAGTTTCTGCTTAACGCTGATCACCGAGCCGCCCTTGGCGGTGCCGTCCAGCTTGGTGAGGATAATGCCGGTGGCATTGGCAGCACTCACAAACTGGGAAGCCTGGCTGATGGCATTCTGGCCGGTGATGGCATCCAGCACCAGCAGCGTTTCCATGCTGGCGGTGGGGCAAGCCTTCTGCACGCTGCGGCTTACCTTGGCAAGCTCATTCATCAGGTGCTGTTTGTTGTGCAGACGGCCTGCGGTATCGCAGATGACGATGTCGTAGCCACGGGCGGCGGCAGACTGCACCGCATCAAACACCACCGCAGCGGGGTCGGCCCCCTCGTTGTGCTTGACTACCGGCACATCCACCCGGCCAGCCCAGATGCTCAGCTGCTCGGCAGCGGCGGCACGGAAGGTATCGCCAGCGGCCAGCAGCACCTTTTTGCCCTGGTCCTTGTAGAGTTTGGCCAGCTTGGCAATGCTGGTGGTTTTGCCCACACCGTTTACGCCAATGACCATGATGACCGCCGGATGGCCGGACAGGTCCATGGGCTGGTCTGCTTCCAGCTCCTTCTGGATGATTTCCTTCAGAGCTTTCAGGGCATCCGCAGCGGTTTTGATGCGGTCTTTGCGCACACGGGTACGCAGCTCCTCCACCAGACGCAGTGCCTGGTCGGCGCCGGTATCTGCCAAAATCAGCTGCTCCTCCAGGTCATCGTACATGGAATCGTCAATGTCCCCTGCGTTGAGCATCTCCAGAATGCCTGCAAAAAATCCTTTGCGGGTCTTGGCCAGACCCTGATCCATCTTTTCTTTCTTTTCTTTACGGCTGAAAAAGCCCATGCTGTTCACCTCGTTGGCAGGTTTTCCAAGCTGGCATAGCGGCCTGGTTCAAACAAAAGTATCCATCTTTTTTATATCACGAAACCAGCGTTGCGTCCACCTGTTCCAGGTCCAGACGGAGCAATTTGGAAACACCGTCCTCCTGCATGGTCACGCCATACAGTACATCGGCGGCTTCCATGGTGCCCCGTCGGTGGGTGATTACAATAAACTGGGTGAAGGCGGTAATGCGCCGCAGGTACTGGGCGTACCGGGCCACATTCACATCGTCCAGGGCGGCTTCAATCTCGTCCAGGATGCAGAAGGGCGCCGGGTTGACTGCCAGAATGGCAAAGTAGATGCTGATGGCCACCAGTGCCTGCTCGCCGCCGGACAGGGCCGCCAGATTGCGGATGACCTTGCCGGGGGGCGATACCTGGATTTCAATGCCGCTTTCCAGTACATCTTCCTCGTTTTCCAGCCGCAGGCTGGCGGTGCCGCCGCCAAACAGCTCGTGGAAGATGCGGGCAAAATGCCGGTTGATTTGGGCAAAGCTCTCGCTGAAGATGGTGCGCATTTCGTTGGAAAGCTCGCTGATTAAGCGGCTGAGTTCCGCCTTGCTCTTTTCCACATCTGCCACCTGTTCTTTCAAGAAGGTATAGCGGCCGCTTACCTCCTGATACTCCTCGATGGCACCCACATTCACATTGCCCAAACTGCGGATGCGGCTTCTGGTTTCGGCCACCTGCCGCCGCAGTTCGTTGAGATTTTCAAAGGGTACGCAAAGCTCCTGGGCCTCGCTCATGGTCAGCTGATACTCCTCCCACAGCTTGGCAATCACCTCGTCGTACTCTTTTTCCGCCGTGCTCTTGCGCTCGTTGAGACGGGCCATTTCCTGGCTCATCTTTTCTCGCTGGTCGGTAATCTGGCGCTGGGCCTGGCTCTGCTTGCTGATGCTGGCTTCCTTTTCCATACGCAGCTGCACCGCCTGCCGGATGGCCTGTTCCAGCTCCTGAATGCGCTGGGCGTCCTGCTTGCGCTGGGCGTGTATGTCCGCAATGGCCTGCTGATGCTGCTGGTTTTGTTCCGTCAGCTCATCCACCGTGCGGCGCAGGCTCTGGTGGCGGGCATGGCTTTCGCCGTGGCGGCTTTCCAGCTCCCGGATGGCCGCCTGGTGCAGGCCAATGTCCTTTTCTGCGGCCAGCCGCTCCAGCCGTTTCTGGCTCAGCTGCTCCGAAAGGGCCGAGCGGTTCTGCAAAAAGGCATCGTCGCTGCCGGCCAGCTGACGCAGTTCCTCCTCCAGGGCTGCAATCACCCCGGTAAGGCGCTGTACCTGTGCCTGGGCACGGGCCATTTCGCTGCGCTGCTGCTGAATTTCATCCTCCAGCTGTGCCCGCTGCTCCATCCGCTCCCGGCCTGCCTGACAGGCTGTTTCCAGTGCGGTGCGGATGCGGCTCAGTTCGGTTTGCGCCCGGATGCGGTCGCCGCCAGCGGTTACTGCTTCGGCTGCGGCCTGCTCCAGCTGGGCTGCAAGCTGCTCCACCTCCTGCTGGGCCTTCTGCAAAGCCTGACTGGCTTTTGCCTGACGCTGCTCCAGCTGGGCAGCCTTTTTTTCCAGCTCCTCAATCTCCTGTCGGCGGGTAAACAAACCGGCAGACTGGCTTACGCTACCACCGGTAAAGGAACCGCCTGCGTTAATCACCTGTCCATCCGTTGTTACAATGCGGTTGCGGTAATCCAGCTGGCGGGCCACCTGACTGGCCTCGTTGATTTCGTCCACCACAATGATGCGCCCCAGCAGGTTGGCCACGATGCGGTCATACTTGGGGTCGTACTCCACCAGGCTGGAGGCCACACGGGCACTGCCGGACAGGCGGGAGGCATCAAAGTGGGTTCCCTTTACGGTATCCAGAGGCAAAAAGGTGGCGCGGCCAGCCCGTTCCTCCCGCAAAAAGGCCATGGCGGCCTTGGCGGCACTCTCCCCTTCCACCACAATATTTTGCAGTGCAAAGCCTAAGGCAATTTCAATGGCCACCTCATAGCCGGGCTTTACGGTCAGAATGCTGCTGACCGGGCCAATGATGCCCCGCAGCCGGTGATGTTCCGCTGCACGGATGACGGTTTTGACGCTGTGCTGGTAGCCGTTCATATTCCGCTCCAGATCCTTGAGCAGCTGCAGCCGCTGGGCGTTTGCTTCCCGCTGGCGGGTGACCTGCTGAAGGCTGTCCTGTGCTTGCTGAAGCTGGGTGGTGCGGCTGTCCAGCTTGAGCTGAAGCCCCTGGCGGATGTTTTCCAGCCGTGTCACCGTTTGTTCCACCTTTTTCAGGTAGAGGGCAGTTTCCTGCTCCTCCTGCCGCAGCTGGTCAAGCACCTGTTCCTGGGCGGCGTGCTGCTGGTCCAGACTTTCCAGCCGCTGGAGGGTGGTTTGGGCCGCACTTTCGCAGCCCGCAGCCCGCACCTTTGCTTCGGTTTGGGTGCTGCTGGCCTGGGCCAGCTGGCCGCTTACCTGGCCCCTGCGCTGCCCGGCCTGGGCATTCTCCTGGGTCAGGCGGTCCAGCTCCTGTTCCAGCTGGGTGATTTCCTCAGCCAGCTGCTCCATGGTCTGTTCAATGGCCTGGCAGCGGCTGCGGTGCTCCTCCATCTGGGCGGTATAGCCCTCTCGCCCGGCTTCACTCTGGGCGATTTCCTCATTCAGCTGCTGGATGGATTGCTGGTTGTGCTGGATGTTGTTTTCCAGCACGGCAATGCGGCTTTCACTGGTGGACATCTCCTGAGTAATGGAGCGAATCTCACCGTTGTGGTCCTCCACCTCCATGGTAAGCCGGTTCATCTGGTTGTGGATTTCCTGGGTTTGCTCCTCCAGCTGCTCCAGCTCCTGGGTCAGCCGGTTATAGTCCGCCTGGGCCGTTTCAAACAGCCGCTGCTGCTGGCGCACGGTTTCCCGGGCGTTTTTTACGCTGTCCACCCAAAGGGTGACTTCCAGCTCCTTACGGCGGGCAGAAAGCTCCAAAAACTGCTGGGCTTTTTTGCTTTCCCGTTCCAGCGGCTCCACCCGGGCGGCCAGCTCATCCAGAATATCCCGCAGTCGTTCCAGGTTATCCTCCGCACTGGCAAGGCGGCGTTCCGCCTCATTTTTGCGGTAGCGGTAACGGGCAATGCCGCTGGCTTCCTCAAAAATTTCCCGGCGTTCGCTGCTTTTGGCACCCACGATTTCTGCAATGCGGCCCTGGCCGATGATGGAATAGCCATCCCGGCCCAGACCGGTATCCAAAAACAACTCGTAAATATCCTTCAGGCGCACGCTTTTGCCGTTGATGGTGTACTCACTTTCGCCGCTGCGGTAATACTTGCGGCCAATGACCACCTCATCGGCGTTTACATCAATGCGTCGGTCGGTATTGTCCACCGTGAGGTTTACGCTGGCATAGCCCATGGCTCCACGGGTTTGGGTGCCGCCAAAAATCACATCTTCCATTTTACCGGCGCCACGCAGCTGGCGGCTGCTGGTTTCGCCCAGCACCCAGCGGATGGCATCGGAAATATTGCTCTTGCCGGAACCATTGGGCCCCACCACCGCCGTAATGCCCTTATCGATGGGCACTTTAATGCGGTCTGGAAAGCTCTTGAAGCCCTGGATCTCCAGTTCTTTTAAAAGCATAAATCTCTCCTAGGTATGGTGTATCGGGGGTCTGGTCAGCGCACCAGGCCCATCAGCCGCAGGGCTTCCTTGGCGGCAGCCTGTTCCGCCGCCTTTTTGCTGTGCCCTTCTCCCTGGCCAATCTGGTTGGAGTTCAGGTACACCGCCATGCAAAACCGCTTGTCGTGGTCCGGGCCACGCTCGCCCACCAGCTCGTAGTGAAGGTGTTCCTCGGGATTTTGCTGAATAACCTCCTGCAGCTGGGTTTTGTAGTCTGCTTCGGCGGTTTTGCCCTGGCTCAAAAAGGGCAGGATAAAACTGCGGGCCACCTCAAGACCGCCGTCCAGATAGAGAGCGGCAATCAGGGCCTCAAAGGCATCCGATACCACGCTGGGCCGGTTGCGTCCGCCGCCCCGTTCCTCGCCCTTGCCCAGCCGCAAAAAGCTGCCCAGATGAATCTCCTTGGCAAACTCATACAGAGCACTTTCACACACCAGGCTGGCACGGGCACGGGTCAGCTCGCCTTCCTGCTGGTCGTTGGACTGATGAAACAGGTAGTCCGCCGCCACAATGGACAGCACACTGTCCCCCAAAAATTCCAGCCGCTCATTGTGCTGGATGGGGGTTTTGCTTTCGTTGGCAAAGCTGGTGTGGGTGAGGGCGGTTTCCAGCAGGGCAGGATTTTTGAAGGTATAGCCAATCTTGCGTTCTAATTCATGCATCGGGTTCACCCCTCTTCCTTTTGTTGGGTCAGGTTGCGGGCCATAACGCCGCACAAATCATTTTCCACGCAGAGCATGGCTTGCCGGATGGCCTGATGAATGGCCCGTGCATTGGAGGAACCATGGGCCTTGATAACCGGCTTTGCCGCTCCCAAAAAGGGGGCGCCGCCGTACTCATCCGCATCCATGCCCTTTTTAAAGTCCGCCACCTGCTGCTTTACCAGCAGATAGGCCAGGTTGCCCCCAAGGCCGCTTTGGAACATCCCCTTCAGCTTGCTGCCAAAGTATTTGGCCAGGCCCTCGGTGAGTTTTAAAATCACATTGCCGGTAAAGCCATCGGCCACCACCACATCCGCTTTGCCCAGCATCAGCTCCTTGGGCTCGATGTTGCCCACAAAGTTCAGCTGGGTGTTGGCTTTCAGCAGCTGGTGTGCCTCCACATAAAGGGGGGTTCCCTTGCTTTCTTCTGCACCGTTGTTAGCCAGGGCTACACGGGGGTTTGCAATGCCCATAACCTGCTCCATGTACACGCTGCCCATTACACCAAAGGCTTCCAGCATGGCGGGGCGGCACTCCACATTTGCGCCGGAGTCCAGCAGCATAAAGGGGCCGGCGCCAGGCAGCACGGTGGCCAAAGCAGGCCGCTTGATGCCCGGAATGGTGCGCACAATCAGGCTGGTGCCCACATGGAGGGCCCCGGTGGAACCGGCGCTCACAAAGGCATCGCCCTTGCCCTCGGCCAGCAGCCGCAGACCCACCACCATGCTGGAATCCTTCTTTTGGCGAATGGCCTTTGCAGGCTCGTCGCACATTTCAATTACCTCGGAGGCATGCACAAGCTGAATCTGGTCCAGCTTCAGTTTAAGCTCCTGGGCACAGGCACGGATTTTTTGCTCGTCGCCCACTGCAATGATTTCCAGCTTGGGGCCAAAGGTCTCCACCGCAGCAGCCGCACCCTTCAGGATTTCGGCGGGGGCATTGTCGCCACCCATGGCATCCAGAATGATTTTCATAAAATTGCACACCCTTTCTGTATCAAAGAACGATTCCGCTCAAACTTGCAATCGCTTACCTGGTGGGTTCAGCAGCTTTCAGCTGCCCACTGCTCCATGGCAGCCACCGCCCGCTGGGCCAGGGCCATGTAGCGCTCCCGCTTGTCACGGATGGGAGTTTCCAGCCCGGGCAGAATGCCCATGTTGGCACCCATGGGCTGGAAGTTCTTGTTTTCGGTGGTGATGTAGCGCACCAGCTGGCCCAGCATAGTCTCTGCCGGCAGCATGGTCAGGCTGCGGCCCTGGAGCCGTGCCAGAATGCTGCGGGCAGCCAGCAGGCCGCAGGCTGCACTTTCCATATAACCCTCAAAACCGGTAATCTGGCCCGCAAAAAACACATTGGGGTGCTGCTTGAGATACAGCTGCCAGTCCAGCAGATGGGGGCTGTTTAAAAAAGTGTTCCGGTGCATGACACCGTACCGCACAAACTCGGCGTTTTCCAGGCCGGGAATCATGCCGAACACTCGTTTTTGCTCGCCAAATTTCAGGTTGGTCTGAAATCCTACAATGTTGTACAGGCTGGCCTCGGCGTTTTCCCGCCGCAGCTGTACATTGGCCCAGGGCCGGTGACCGGTGCGGGGGTCAGTAAGGCCCACCGGACGCAGGGGGCCGTAGCGCATGGTGTCCGCTCCACGGCTGGCCATCACCTCAATGGGCATACAGCCCTCGTACACGGTGAGGGTGCCGTCAAAGTCGTGAAGGGGGGCACGCTCCGCCTCCAGCAGGGCGGCATGGAATGCCTCGTACTGCTCCTTATTGAACGGGCAGTTTAGATAATCCGCATCCCCCCGGCCATAACGGCTGGCCGCAAAGATTTTGTCCATGTCCAGGCTTTCGGCTGTAACAATGGGGGCAGCCGCATCGTAAAAACTCAGCTTATCGTCGCCGGTCAGGCGGCTGATTTCCTGTGCCAGTTCCCCTTCGGTGAGGGGGCCGGTGGCCACCAGGGTGAGCTGCTGGGGGTCGATGGTGGTAACCTCGCCGGTGTGCACCGTGATGTTGGGGTGCTGCTGCACCATCTGGGTGACGGTTTGGCTGAACAAATCCCGGTCCACTGCAAGGGCGCCGCCCGCTGCCACACGGCAGTCACGGGCAGCCTTCAGCAGGCTGGAGCCCAGCAGGTCCATTTCTGCTTTCAGCAGACCGCTGGCCGAGTCCAGCCGGTCGGCCTTGAGGCTGTTGGAGCAAACCAGCTCCGCAAAGCCCTGGCTTTTGTGGGCGGGGCTGAACTTGCCGGGCTTCTGCTCGTGTAAATCCACCTGAATGCCCTGGTCTGCCAGCCAGAGGGCCGCTTCGCACCCTGCCAGACCGGCACCCAGAATTGTTACTCGCTGTTCCATAGTTCTCCTTATTTGGTTATCTGCTTTTCAAATCCGCAGCCTTCCTTGGCGCAGTACAGGCGGCTGCCCTTTTTAAACAGGGTTGCGCCGCACTTTTCGCATACATCGGCCACCGGCTCATCCCAGGTCATAAAGTCGCAGTTGGGGTAGCCTTCGCAGCCGTAGTACACCCGGCCCTTGGCACTCTTGCGCAGCAGCATACGGCCGCCGCACTTGGGGCATTTGCCGCCGGTGTCCTTTACCAGCCGCTTGGTATTGGTGCATTCGGGGAAGCCGGGGCAGGCCAAAAACTTGCCGTACCGGCCTGTTTTAATCACCATTTTGCGGCCGCACTTCTCACAAACCTCGTCGGTTTCCTCGTCCGGCACCTTGATTTTTTTGCCTTCCATGTCCTTTTCGGCCTTTTCCAGTGCCTGGGCAAAGCCCTGGTAGAACTGGTCAATGGTCTGCTGCCAGTCGGCCGAGCCATTTTCCACCTTATCCAGATTCTTTTCCATACCGGCAGAGAAGGTTACATCCACAATGTCCGGGAATTCCTGCATCATCAAATCATTGATGGCCCGGCCCAACAGGGTGGGTTTGAGCTTTTTCTGCTCCCGTTCCACATAACCCCGGTCGATGATGGTGGTAATGATGGGGGCATAGGTGGAGGGACGGCCAATGCCGTTTTCTTCCAGGCTGCGAATCAGGGTCGCTTCGGTGTAGCGGGCGGGGGGCTGGGTGAACTTTTGTTCCGGCTTCAGCTCCCGCAGCTTGAGCACCTGGCCCTCCTCCAGGGGAGGCAGGGAGGTTTCCTTTTTTTCTTTGTCGTCGCTGGCTTCCTCGTACAGAGCGGTAAAGCCATCGAAGGTGACCACATAACCGCTGGCACGGAACTGGTAGTCCCCTGCGGTGATGTGGGCGGTGACGGTATCCTGCTCGCAGTCGCTCATCTGGCTGGCAATAAACCGGCTCCAGATCAGCCGGTACAGCTTGGCAATATCGCCGGAGATGCTCTTTTCCACCTCGTCCGGCGTCAGGCTGGGCACACTGGGGCGGATGGCCTCGTGGGCGTCCTGCGCAGCGGTGGCGTTGCGGCTTTTGTAGGTACGCTTGTTGGGGCAGACATACCGCTCACCATAGGCACCGGTGATGTAATCCTTGGCGCCGGCCACTGCCTCATCCGAGATGCGCAGGCTGTCGGTACGCATGTAGGTAATCAGACCCATGGTGCCGTGGCCCGCCACATCCACGCCTTCGTACAGGGTTTGGGCCGCCCGCATGGTGCGCAGAGCGGTAAAGCCCAGCCGACGGCTGGCCTCCTGCTGCAAGGTGGAGGTGATGAAGGGCGGGGCGGGCACCTTTTTGCGGCTGCCTTTATTCAGGCGGGTAACGGTATAGTCCTTGCCTTCCAGTGCCTGCACAATGGTTTCGGCCTCCTGCTGGCTTTTGACCTCCAGCTTTTTGCCGGCAGCAGTGCCGTACAGGCGGGCAGCAAATTTCTTTTGGCTGGAGGGCGGCGAAAGAGTAGCGTCCAGGTTCCAGTATTCTTCTGGTTTAAAGTCCTCAATCTCCTTCTCCCGGTCCACAATCAGCCGCACGGCCACGCTCTGCACACGGCCTGCGCTCAGGCCACGGCGTACCTTGCGCCACAAAAAGGGGCTGAGCTTGTAGCCCACCAGCCGGTCCAGAATCCGGCGGGCCTGCTGGGCGTTGAACAGGTCGATGTCGATGGCACGGGGATGGGCCATGCCTTCTGCAATGCCCTTGCGGGTAATTTCCCCAAAGGTTACACGGTTGGGCTGGGTTACATCCAGGCCCAGAATGTTGGCCAGATGCCAGCTGATGGCTTCACCTTCCCGGTCCGGGTCAGTTGCCAGATAGACCTGCTCGGCCTTTTTTGCCTCGCTTTTTAGTTCTTTAATAAGTTTTTCCTTGCCCTTGATGCTGATGTACTGGGGGGCATAGCCATGCTCCACATCAATGCCCAGCTGGCTGGCGGGCAGGTCCCGGATATGGCCCATGCTGGCGGTGACCTCGTAGCCATCGCCCAGATATTTACGAATGGTTTTCGCCTTGGCAGGCGACTCCACAATAACCAATTTTGACATAGTTTACACTCCCTTGCAATGCAAAGGGCAGGGCCTGGGTGTACAGGCCCGGTTCCCTTATCTGCTTCGGTATTGTCCGCCGGCGGAGCTTACGGCAAGGCCGCTGAGCTCCAGTTCCAGCAAGGCCGCCAGTGCCTGCCCGGCATTCAGGCCGGTGGCAGCGGCCAGGGGTTCCAGCCCCTGAGGCCGGGCGGTAAGCACCTTGGCCATGGCCGCCGCCTGGGGGCTGAGTGCGCCGGTTTCCTGCCGGGAAGGCCCGGTGGTCCGGCGCTGGGGAGCCGTTGGTTCTCTCCCCAAGTCTTTTAAAATTCGCTGGGGACTGCTGGCGGCCATAGCCTGGCCCTGCTCCAGCAGAAGATTGGTGCCTCCGCACAGAGGGCTGAAGATGGCACCGGGCACGGCATACACCGGGCGGCGGTACCGCCTGGCGTGCTCCACGGTGTTCATGGTGCCGCTTTTTTCCCGGGCTTCCACCACACACACCGCATCGCTCAAACCGGCAATCAGCCGGTTGCGCAGTAAAAAGCTGCCTGCGTTGGTGGCCTGCCCCGGCCCAGCTTCGCTGATCACCGTGCCCACCTGCTCCACCTGCTGGCGCAGGCGGCGGTTGGCAGCGGGATAGGTTTTGTCAATGGCGGTGCCCAGCACAGCCACCGTGGGCGTGCCTTCGGCCACCGCCGCTTTGTGGGCTTCGCTGTCCAGCCCTTCGGCCAGACCGCTTACCAGGCATACGCCCTCCTGGGCCAGCCCATTGCTCAGGCATACAGCGGCCTCCACCCCATAGCTGCTGGGGCGGCGGCTGCCAATCATAGCCACCGAATCGGCGGCGTTAAGGGCCGAAACATCCCCGGTGCAATAAAGCACCGGCGGAGCGTCCGGCAGGTATTTTAATCTTTGGGGGTAGTCCGGGTGGTTCCAGCAAAGCAGCTGCACCCCCAGCCGCTGGCAGCTTTCCAGCACCGGCGCAAACTCTTGAGGTGTTTTGTCCTGCAAACGGCGCAGCTGGGCGGGGCTGAACAGGGCGCTCATGTCCTCTCGGCCCACGCACTCCCACAGCTCCTGGGCGGTGCCGTACAGTTCCAGCACCGAGCCGCTGCGGGCCGCTCCAGGGCCCAGTACCCAGGCAAACCAGAGCCAGGGCAGGCTGGCGGCACTCATACCAAATCTCCCCGGAAATGCCACAGCAGCACGCTGCCCGCCACGCTGGCGTTGAGGCTTTCCACCCGGGAGGTGATGGGAATGCGCACGGCGGCATCGCAGGCGTCAATCACCTGCTGAGAAAGGCCCTGTCCCTCGCTGCCAATTACCACACATACACCACCGGCGGGGTTGGGGTCCACCTGGTGCAGGGGCTGGCTGTTGTAGAGGGCGGCAGCCAAACAGGTGCAGCCCCAGGCCCGCAGCTGGGCCAGTGCGTCCGGCAGATTGGGACAAAGCACCACCGGCAGCTGGGCGGCAGCGCCCATGCTGGCCCGCAGCACCTTGGGGCCGAACACATCGGCACAGCCGGGGCCTACAATAACCCCATCAAACCCAAAAGCAGCGGCACTGCGGATGAGCGCCCCCACATTGCCAGGGTCCTGCACCCGGTCCAGGGCCAGAAAGCGGCCCTTTTGGGGCAGCTGGCCAAACTGGGTTTGGGGCCGGGCGAACACACCGAACACCCCCTGGCTGGACTGTACCCCAGCCAGTTTTTCGGCCACATGGTCCTGCACCAGATACTGCTCGCAGTTAAGCTGGGCAAGCTGGGGCCATTTGGCGAGAGCTTTGTCGGTATAATATATTACCTTTAAAGGGCAAGCGGCTGCAAGATCTGTGCAAAGCTTGAAGCCCTCCGCAAAGAACGCTTGTTCTTCAAGGCGGAAGGCTGCACTTTGGGCCAGCTTGCAGGCATATTTAATTTTTGCGTTTTCACGGCTTGTAATGCGTTCTGGCATAGTTTGTGCTCCCTATGGCTAGATACAAAGCGACGCCCGTGCGCAGGCGCGGGCGTTGCTTTGTATGTATCAACTTACAGAGCCTTCTTGGCGGTCTCCACCAGAGCGGTGAAGGAAGCGGGATCGTTGATAGCCATCTCGCTCAGCATCTTGCGGTTCAGCTCGATGCCAGCCTTCTTCAGGCCGTTCATGAAGCTGGAGTAGTTCATGCCCTGAGCACGAACAGCGTTGTTGATGCGTGTGATCCACAGGTTGCGGAACTGACGCTTCTTCAGCTTACGGCCAACGAAAGCGTAGTTGCCGCTCTTCATGACCTGCTGCTTGGCCATCTTGAAATGCTTGGACTTGCTGCCGTAGTAGCCCTTAGCCAGCTTCAGAGTCTTCTTTCTGCGTTTGCGGGTCATCATAGCGCCTTTAATACGAGCCATTGTTATATATCTCCTTTACAGTCACAATCTAAAGAATTACGATTACCTTGCCTGTGTGGCCGCGCAAGCGGTGATTAGGCGTAGGGCAGCATAGCCTTAACAGCTGCTGCGTTGGTCTTGTCGGCGTAAGCGTTCTTACGCATGCCGCGCTTGAGCTTGGTGCTCTTCTTGGTCAGGATGTGGCTGTGGAAGGCGGGGCCGCGCTTTACCTTGCCGTTCTTGGTCAGCTTAAAGCGTTTCTTTGCACCGGAGTGAGTTTTAATCTTAGGCATTTTGAATTTCCTCCTAATGTTTGAATTACTTGGTCTGATTGGGCTTGGGGCTCATGAACATCTGCATGCTCCGGCCTTCCAGCTTGGGCTGCTTATCCACCACTGCGTCGGGCAGCGCATCAGCAAAGCGCTTTTGTACCTCCAGGCCCAGGTTGGTGTGAGCCATCTCACGGCCCCGGAACCGGATGGATACCTTGATCTTGTGGCCGGCCTTCAGGAACTTTGCAGCCTGGTTGACCTTGGTGTTGAAGTCGTTCGTGTCGATGTTGAGGGAGAGACGGATTTCCTTGATTTCAATAACCTTCTGGTTCTTCTTGGCTTCCTTCTCACGCTTCTGCTGCTCAAAACGATACTTGCCGTAGTCCAGAATCTTGCACACGGGGGGAACCGCCTGCGGGGCGATTTTCACCAGATCCAGATTCTGCTCCTCGGCCATGCGCAGGGCCTCACGGCTGGACATGACGCCAAGCTGGCTGCCGTCCGCACCGATCAGGCGGATTTCTTTATCACGAATGCCCTCGTTGATTTCAAGATCTTTTTTGCCGTTCGTAGCGATATGGATACACCTCCAATTTGATGTTATCACTGTAAAACAAAATGAAATGCGGCCGCCAGTTGGCAGCCGCATTGAAACACACACGCAGTAAGGGATTTTTAAACTTGTATTAAGTTTTATCCACTTACAACCTATGACCCGGCTCCTGACTGGAACGCAAGGTGAGCACGGCGGCTAGCCGGTTGCTGCTTTCTTTACTGGCTAAGTATAGCACAGCTTTTGCCCTGCGTCAAGAGGGAGTTTTGGGTGTTTTTTTAATTTTTATACCGGCTTATTCCAGGCCGTTCAGGGTAATGGCATCCATCTTCCAGCTGCCGTCCTGCTGTACCACCACCACTGCACCGGTGGCGGTGAGGGTGCTCTGCCCGGCCGAGAGGGTAACGGTGTAGTTGTACTGCTCGCCTTCCGTTTCACCGGAGCGCTCCTCCAGCTCCACCTTTACATTGGTAAAGTCCTCGCCCTGCTCCTGGGCTGCCTTCATAATTTTGGTGATGATGCGGTTTTCCGCCGCCTGCTCGTAGCCCTGCTGGGTCATGATGCCGGCGTACTCAGCAGCAATGTACTCCTCCAGCCCCTGCTGGCTTTCCAGACCCGGCTCCTGGCTGGGCTCTGCCGGAGAAACCTGCTGCATAAAGTCCTGGTAGTCCTGCTGGGTAACCTGAAACAGCTGCTCCAAGCCTGCCACGGCGGCCTGCTGGGCTCCATTATTACCACAGGCGGTAAGGCCCATAGCCAGCGCCGCAGCGCCAACCAGACAGGCAAAAGCTTTTGTGTGCTTCACAAAACTCCCCCTTACTCAATTCAATGGTTTAAGGCATTGGGTATGTCTGAAAGCTGCGCCCTTATGTGGGGCAGACACCCCATTGCACCGTACATGAATATACTACCATTTTAAATTTACAGTTTAAAGGTTTTTTGTAAATTTTATGCAAAACACCAGCAATTCCACCAGCTGCATACAATGGTATGGTTACAATTCAATCTCCTGGCCCAAAGCAAAGCTGTACAGGGTCATGCGGCGGATGGGTTTGGGGAACCGGCGGCGGATGGCCTGGGCGTACAGCTCCAGCTGGGGGCGGTACTCCTGCGCCAGCTGCTGGGCGGTTTTGCCCCGGTCGGTTTTGTAGTCCACCAGTTCAATAAAGTCCTCAAATTCCAAAATCAGGTCTGCCACACCCTGCACCAGTACCTGAGCGGCGCCGTAATCCGCTGTTTTGTCCACCGCCGCCCGCTGGGCAGGCAGCGCCGTAATAAACTCAAACTCCCGGTGCACCTTTTGGGCGGTTTGCAGCCGGGCATACAGTCCGCTGGCAAAAAAGGTCTCCAGCTTGGCAAAATCCAGCTTGTCGTACAAATCCGGCAGCAGCAGCTTCTGCTTGACCTGGCGCTGGGCCTCCGCCCGCACATCCCGTGCTGCGGCGTCCAGGTCTGCGTGCTGCAAAAAGGCGTGGAGGGCTGTGCCCCGCTCGGCGGCGGTAAGCCCTTCTTTGTATAAAAAGGCAGGCCGCTCCAGGGTCATCTCCCGGGCGGTATGCACCAGCGAGGTAACGCTTACCTTGGCAGGCACCTTGGTGAGCGCCTGCCGGGGGTACTGCCAGTCCAGCCGCTGAGCCAGTGCCTGTGCAAAGGCCTCATCCGGCTGGGCCTGGGGCAGGCTGGCAGGGCTTGCCGGCAGAACCTCCTCCGGCTCGTCCAGCTGGAAATTCACCTGAAAGCAGTGGGCCAGCTCCTTCTGGCTCACCAGCGCACCGGGGGCGATGTCCACCTCCATCTGGCGGCAGAGGGACTGGGCCGCAGGGTGCAGCAAGGCCGCCTGCATCACCCACTCGCCCCGGCTCTGGCAATGCTCCAGCAGATAGGGGTCCGGGGCACCGCCTCCCAGCCGCAGGGCCATTTTTTGCACCAGCTTTGCGGCATCCTTGGTGGGCATGGTAAGGACCAGCCGGTCCCGTGCACGGGTAAAGGCCACATACAGCACCCGCATCTCCTCGCTGAGGCCCTCCTGGGCCAGGGCGGACTGCACCGCCCGGTAAGGAGCGGTGGTAAAGGTTCCCCCCTGCCCTGCCCGCAGGGTCAGGCCAATGCCCAGTTGGGGATGAAAGACCGCCGCCGCCCGCAGGTCCTCCTTGTTGAATTCTCGGCCCAGGTCGGCACAGAATACCACCGGAAATTCCAGCCCCTTGGAGCGGTGCACCGTCATAATGGTTACACAGCCGGGGCGGCTCTGGCCCTGCTCCGGGCCGGGCACGCCGCCGCTGGCCAGGGCCGCATCCATGGCACGCACCAGGCCGGGCAGCCCCTGGCGGCCACAGCTGGCCGCAAACTGGGCAAACTGACGCAGATTTTCCCGCCGGGCTTCTCCGTCCGGCATGGCGCCGGCAGCCGCCAGGCAGCCGGTGCGCAGAAAAATCTCCTCCATCAAACGGTCCACCGGAAGGCTGCGGGCTAGGCCACGCAGGGTGGCCAGCCACTGGCCAAACTCCTGCACTTTGGGCTGCTGGCTGGCCATCACCGCACCGTAAAAGCTGCCCTTGCGGCATTCGGTACGGATGCGCACCAGGTCATCCGACACAAATCCCCCCAGGCCGCTGAGCATCACTGCTGCCAGATGGATGTCCTGGGCAGGGTTATCCAGCACACGCAGCAGACTGGCCACCGGGCGCACCTCCGGCGCATCCAGCAGATTTTCCGCCCGGTCCACATACACAGGGATGCCCTGGCTTTCCAGCTGGGCTGCGTAATCGCTGAAGGCACCCCGGCTGCGCAGCAGAATGCAAAAATCCTCGTACACTGGGGGACGGGGGCCATCCTCCCCCCGCACGGTAAAGCCGCTGGCTGGGTCCATCATCTGCTGGATGCGCCGGGCAATGAGGGCTGCATCCCCTGCGGGCTGCTGGCTTTCCACCAGTTCCAGCTGGCAGTCTCCGGTATAACCGCCGTAGTTCTCCACTTCACCCAGGCCGGGCACCAGCCGCTCGCCGGGGCCGTAATCCACACCGCCCAAACTGCGGGTCATGATGGGGGTAAACAGGGCGTTCACCGCCCCAATCACACCGGGTGCGCTGCGGAAGTTTGCATCCAGAAACAGCTTTTGGTCGCCGGGGGTTCCGTATTCCACAAAGTCCCGGAGTTTTTGTTGAAAAATGGTGGGGTCTGCCTGCCTAAACCGGTAAATACTCTGCTTTAAGTCCCCCACAAAAAACAGATTGGAGCCATCCGGCTTTGCCAGGCAGTGATAGAGGGTGTCCTGCAAGGCGTTGGTGTCCTGGTACTCGTCCACCATCACCTCATAAAAATGCTCGCTGATTTGCGCGGCCAGCGGGGTGGGGCTGCCGTCCTCATTCTGCAACAGCCGCAAAGCCAGGTGCTCCACATCGCTGAATTCCAGCATTTTTTCTTCCAGCTTGGCAATGGTAAACCGCCGCTCAAACTCCTGCTGGGCTCTGGCCAGCGCCCGCACCAGGGGGGCTGCCTGGGCCTTGTCCTGCTGGAATTCCTCCTCGGTGCAGATAAAGACCTTTTCCTGCAATCGTTTGAGGGTGTCCTTGAGCAAATCCCGCCGGTCCTTCACCGTCTGTATCACGGTGCCCGTGTAGTCCTTTACCGGCTTGAGCCGCTCGTATTTCAGGCTTCGGCTGGCGGCACACAGCCCGTCCCAGGGCTGCTGCTCCACTGCATCCAGCAGGGTTTCCACCGCCTGTACATCCCCTTGCAGGGCAGGCAGATAGGCCGTTTCCAGCTGGGGGTCCTGCTCCGCCTGCTCCAGATTCAGCTGGGCCAGCTCCAGGGCAGACTCCAGCCCTCGCCGTGCTTGCTGCCGCAGAGCCTGCCCCCACAGACTTTCGTCCAGGGTGCCGGGCTGCTCCCACTGGGCGCAAAACTGCTCCAGTGTTTTGGCCGGATAAGGCATACTGCTTAAAAAGTCGTGAAGCTGCTCCACCACCCGGCTGGCCATGGCGTCGCTGCGGCCCTTGCCATAAAGGTCTGCAAAGGCGCAGAAATCCGGGTCCTGGCAGGCAACCTCCAGCGCATCGGCCAGAGCCTGCCGCCGCAGCTGGGCAAGCTGAGGCCCATCTGCCGTGGTGAAATCCGCCGGGATGTCCAGGGTTTGGAAGTTGGCCTGCAACAGCTGCAAACAGTAGGAGTCAATGGTGCAGATGGGGGCCCGCTGCAACAGCATCCGCTGCCGCTGCAGGTGGGCGGAACCGGGGTTTTTGGCCAGCTGGGCCGCCAGCCGCTGGCTCAGCTTTGCCCGCAGGCTGGCAGCTGCCGCCCGGGTAAAGGTAACAATAAGCAGCCGGTCAGCGTCCACCGGGTCCTGCTCCCGGCACATCAGCCGCACCGCCCGTTCCACCAGAACCGCCGTTTTGCCGCTGCCTGCTGCTGCACTCACCAGCAAGGCCCCCTGCCGGTGCTCAATGGCACGGGTTTGGTCGGTGGTAAATTTGATTGATGCCATGGTTGCCTCCTTGTGTTATTCTTCCTGGTGTCCGCACACGCTGCGGTAGTCGCAGTACTGGCAGGGGGTATCGCCCCGTTTGCCCCGGGCCAGGGGCTGGGCCGGAATGCGCCCCTCGTACAACTGGTTTGCCATCTGCACCACCAGTGCATCCAGCTCCTTTTGCAGCTGCTCCAGTGCTTCCAGGCTGGCCAGTGCCGCCGATGTTTTGGGGGTGCCGTCCTTATCGAACTTAAAGGGCACATACAGGCCCTTGCGCTCGCTGTCCATTGCATCGATGACGGCATATTCATCTGCCACCAGGCCCTCTACCTTGTATTCCAGGCCCTTGGCCGCCTGCTGGCGGCTGCCCCGTGTGGGGGCTGGGTCTGCCATCAGATAGAGTACGCCGGCTGGGGCTGCCTGCCCAAAATTCTGCTCCCCCTGCCGGGTAAGGGTGAACAGATACAGCAGCATCTGGCAGTTCAGGCCCTTGCGCACATCCTCCAGCAAAAATTCCTTGCTGCCGGTTTTGTAGTCCACTACCCGCAGCCAGGTGGTTCCGTTTTGTTTAAAGGCGTCCACCCGGTCGATTTTGCCAATCATCCGCACGGTTTCGCCCCCATCGGTGGTAAGCACCACCGGGGGCACATCCTCCGGCCCGGAGCCGATGCCCATCTCAAAGGCCACCGGCACAAACCGGCCCTGCCGCTGCTCCTGCTGAATATATTCCAGCAGGTTAGCCGCACTTCGCTCCAGCCGCCGCACCAGATACTGGAACCGATGGGCTGCCAGGGGCATTGCTTGGGCCACATACTCCTGGGCAATTTCGGCCGCCAGCTGCCGCAGCTGCTCCACCGTGAGATTTACAAACTCCGGCCCGGTACGGCGCAGGGCCTGTTCCAAAATGTAGTGTACCAGATTGCCGCTCTGGTCCGCCGTGAGGGCGGCCTGCTTGCGGGGCTTTGCCCCCAGCACATACTCCATAAAGTAGGAGAAGGGGCAGGAATAATACCGCTCCATCCGGCTGGGACTGAGCCACAGTTCCCGGCCCAACAGCCCCCGCATGGCGGCCCGGTCCTGCACCGCAAAGGGCTCGGTGCTTACTGCACGCTCCACCGGCTGCAAGGTTTGAGGGCTGCGGCTGCTGAGGGTCTGGTACAGGGCAGCGGTGCAGCTGCTTTCCGCATCCCAGGTTTGCCCCAGCAGGTCTAGCGCCATGGGGCCGGTGGCTGCCCGGTCTGCCGCCTCCAGCTGGGGGGCGGCAGGCTGCATGGCACCCTGCACCCCGGTGAGGGCACTGGTGACCGGCAGGCCGGAAGGCCCGGCCGCCCAGCTGAGCCACAACCCCTTGGAAGATGCTGTAAGGGCTTTGTAAAAACACACCTGCTCACGAATCATGCGGTTTTCAAAGCAGTCGGGCATATCCACCCCCTGGCGAATCAGGCTGTCACGCTCGGTGTGGGTGAGCAGACCCTGGTCACCGGGGGCTTTGGGAAACTCCCCTTCGGCCAGCCCCAGCACAAAGCACCAGGCAGGGTTGTCCAGCCGCATACGGCCCGCTGTGGTAAAGATAACTGCGTCCAGTGTTTGGGGGATGTGCCCCAGGTCGGTGCTGCGCACCAGCAGGTTGAACAGCTCCACCGCTTCCTGAGGGGGCAGTGCCTCCTCCTGCACCAGCTGGGCCAGCTGGTCCAGCAGATTGGCGGTAACATTCCACACTCGCAGAGTTTCCTCTGCGGCAGGGATGCCCTCCCGCTCTTTTAATTCCTGGGCCAGCTGGGTAATGCGTTCCTCTGCCCCCAGCTTTTGCATCAGCTTGTAAATCCGGGCGCAGAGCTGGCTGGCTGGCAGTTCTCGGCATTCCTTTGCAAAGCGGTCCAAATCTGGTACCAGGTAAAGACGGGCCTGCTCTGCCAGTTCCAGCTGGTCCCGTTCCTCCGGCCGCATCCGGCTAAGATCGTTGTCCTCTCCAAAGCCACGGGGGGAACGGTCGAAGGGCTGCCGCCACTGGGCAGCGGTAAGCTGCCAGGTGTAGGCGTAATTTTCCAGTGCGCAAAGCTGGGCTTCGGTCAGCCGGGTCAGGCCGCTTTTGGCCACCTCCAGAATGGGGTCGGTGGCAAGGCCCCGGCGCAGCAGCCCCAACAATCCCTGCACCAGCCGCACCGGTGCGGTGTGCTCGGCGGTGGTTGCCTCATCGCAGAACAAGGGAATGCCCGCCAGCCGGAACTCGTACCGAATGGCAGACAAATAACTCTCGCTGTCCCGGCAGATCACCGCCATATCCCGGTAGGGCACCCCCTGGCGGGCCAGCTTTAGGATGGCCGCTGCCACCTCCTTGGCCTCGGCTGCCCGGCTTTCTGCCTGCCACAGGGTCAGGCAGGCAGGGTCTGAGGGAGCACTCTCCACCAGCTGACCTGCCAGCAGGGCGTTCAGCCGCCCCAAGTCCGGGGCGGTCTCGTGCCGCCAGTCCCGTTCCAGTACCAGCGGAGCCGCCACTGGTATTCCATTGCGGCGGGCCATCTGCCGCAGGGTAAGAGCCATCTTTTTTGCGCCGCTGAACAGGCCCAGTCCGTTTTCGTAGTCCTCCATACCATCGGCACACAGGCCCACGGTCACGCTTTCGGCCATGCGCATCATCTGCTCCAGCATGGCCCGTTTGGAGGCATTGAAGGTATCAAATTCATCAATGAACACGGCCTGCCCCTGCAAAAAGTCCGGCTGAATGCTCCTTGCTGCCAGTAGCACCCGGTCGCCGGGGTCCATGGCGGACTGCTCCAGCAGAGCCTGGTAGGCAGCAAAGATGGCGGCCAGCTCGGTGAGTTTTTGGCGGCTGTGGCCCGAACCGGCGGCCAATTCCTCCAGGCGGACCGGGTCCAGGCCGGCACTTTTCAGCTCGTCCAGGGTTTGGGCACACCGCTCACAGAATGCGGTGCTGCGCCGGTGGCGGCTGTAATAGACCAGATTGGGCCCCATGGCCTGCAAGGCACGGCGCACCAGCACCGCACGGCCTGCATCCGTAAGGGTTTGAATGGCACTGCCCCCATACCGCTCCAATACCGCCTGGGCCAGGCTGGTAAAGCTGTAACTGGTTACATAACCGGAATACTCATCGCCCAGCACCTCATAAATGCGCCCTTCGGTGGAGGAGGTGAACTGTTCCGGCACCAGCAAAATACTGTGCTTGCCCTCCAGTGCACGGCGCCGTATCTCCTTGAGCAGATGCCCGGATTTTCCGCTGCCGGAAAGCCCCAATACCAACTGTAACATGGGTGTTGAACCGCCCCTTTCCTGTGTTTGGTGTTCTGTTGGCTATTGTACCACACCAAAAATGGTTTGTCCCCCCATTGCTGCACCGCATCTGGCGATACATCCGGTTTAAGTCTCTTTTTATGTCTTTTAGGCAGAATTTGGACCGGCGGGCAATCCGCCCGCCGGTCCATTTCATGGGATTCAGATGCAGGTGCTGGGGTGGTTACAGACTGCCGTTAAAGACCTGAACCACGCTTGGCCAGGTGGCGGTGCCCACCTTGCCGTCCACCGTCAGGCCCTGCTGGGCCTGAAAACTCATCACGGCACTCTTGGTGGCAGGGCCAAACCGGCCGTCCACCGTTACCTTGGGCACACTGCCCCCTGCGCTGTTCAGGTAGCTTTGCAGAAAACGCACCCAGTCGCCGCTACTGCCCTGCTGGAGCACATAGCCGGGGTAACGGGTAACCACATGGGTGGGGTTGCCCGCTGCCGCCGCCTTGGTAACCTGAGCCAAGGACGCAAAGGTGTTTTTGCCCAGCAGCGCATCAGCGGTGAGGCCGAACTGAGGCTGAAAACGGCGCAGGGCGGCGGAAGTACCGGCCCCAAACACGCCGTCTGCGCTGATGGTTTGAATGCCGGAATAAACCTTGCTTAAAGCTGCCAGTTTTTTCTGCATGCTTTTGACCACGGCACCCACGGCACCGGGGGCACCCACATAGCCGGGATAGATTTCGCCCTCTCCGTAAAGGCCTGCATAGGTGTTGTAGAGTGCGCTCCAGGTGTTGGAACCAACCTTACCATCCGAGGTAAGGCCGCTCAGGGTTTGGAACTGAGCTACTGCCTTGGTTACATTTCTGCCGTACTGACCATCCACCGTAAGGCTGATGATCTGGGGCCACTTCTTGCGGATTCCGTTGAGCCAGGTTTGTACCTGAGCCACATCGGGACCCTTGCTTCCACTTTGTAATACGCGCCCGTAGTACGGGGGCTGTGCGGTTAATACTGCCATATAAGCATCCCTCCTTGGCCCCAGTATATGCGCTGGCCAACAGAAGGTGCAGCAGGCCTTTGCCCTGCCCTGTTAGCCCTGGGCCGCATCCGGGCTGGCTTACTGGGAGCCATCTGCCAGGCTTCGGGCTGTTTTAAGAGGGGTACGCCGGGTAATGGACTGGGCCAGTTCCAGCGCTGCAAAGCGGATTTCGTACCGGCTGCTTTGTTCCACCAGCTGCTGCTCCCGGCTGGTGGGGTACTGGTTGTTCTGCGCTCCCGGCACACACAAGCCCGGATACAATACGCAGAACCAATTATGCCCCTCTGCCCGGCCAATGCGAATGCGCAGGGCGTCGTATTGCCCCGCCGGCAAGGAAAACGCCGGGTAAACAGTGGTGGAAAAATGCATATTGGTTACAGACACCTGCACCGGCAGCGAGCAGCCGGCCTGGTCCAGGGTTTGGCGGGCCACCTGCTGAATGCTGTCCAGATTTTGCCGGGCCAGCTCCACCGCCTGCTGCTGGCTGGACGCTCCTGCAAACAGCGCCTGGGTGTGGCTAAGTACTGCATCCCGCACCAGCAGCTTGAGGGCCTGGTCCTGGGGCTGGTCGGAGTTGGCCTGGATGTGCAGCCGGAGAGTATTCTGCTGAAGCTGGCTGCAATCCTCGGCAAACCCTGCAAACCAGCCGCTCACCGCCACCGCCAGCAGCAAGCCACCCAGCATAGCCCATTCCAGCAGTCTGCCCCGCTGTACCTTCCATCGTTTCAAAAAAACACGCCCTTTCTACTGGTAAATCATGCCAATAGAATGGGCGTGTCTGCACAAGTTTATTCCTGTGTTCCCTTTAATTTTTGCGCGCCGGGCCACGGGAGTGGTGTTTTTTAGGAGGAAGCACCCGTGCGCCGCCCCGGTCGGGCTGCGCCACATACACCTGGCGGTAATGGCTGCTCAGCTCTCTGGCAGCCTCTCGGGCGGCTTGCTCCTGCTCAAAAATGCCAAACACCGCTGCCCCGCTGCCGGTCATCAGGCTGGCAAGGGCACCCTGCCGGGTAAGCAGTTCCTTAATGGCTCCAGTCTCCTTGGCGCCGCTGCATTCCTCCAACGCATTGCCGGTGGCTGCACAGAGGGCGTGCAGGTCCTCGGCTCGGATGGCGGCCTCCGCAGCCGCTCCATCGGGATGCACGCTGCTGCCCATGGTGTCGTACCGGGCAAAGGCCTCGGGGGTGCTTACCCCCACGCTGGGCATTACCACCACAAACCAACAGTCCGGGCAGGGGGGCAGGGGCTTCATCATATCCCCCTTGCCCTGCACCCGGCAGGTGCCGCCCAGCAGCGCAAAGGGCACATCCGCACCAATGCCTGCACCCAGAGCGCACAGCTCGCTGAGGGAAAGCTTTGCGCCATATAATTCGTTCAGCCCCACCAGCACAGCCGCTGCATCCGCACTTCCGCCCGCCATGCCTGCACGCACCGGCGTATTTTTTTGGATTTCAATTTCCACCCCAGCCAGCAGCCCGGTGTAGTGAAAAAAGGCCAGCGCCGCTTTGTAGGCGGTGTTTTTATCGTTGGCAGGCACCCGGCTTCCCGGCAAACGGAGCACCAGGTCCTGACTTTTGCGCAAAGTCACCTTTTCGTACAGGGTGATGGTTTGCATAATCATGTCCAGGGCATGGTAGCCCCCCGGCAGAAGACCGGTTACATCTAAGGTAAGGTTCAGCTTGGCAGGGGCCAGCACCGTTACCTGTTTCATAAGGAATGCTCCTTCCTTGTTATAGTGTTTTAAAAAGGAAAAACCGATGGGTGTCGATTGCCTTCACCGGGCACATCTCATGGCAGCAGAAGCAGCGGATGCAATCCCTTTTGCGGATGTGCGCCTTGCCCCCCTTAATCTGGATGGTATCTTGAGGGCATATCTCCGCACATTTGCCGCAGCCAATGCACCGGGCAGGGGCAATCACCGGGCGGGGTGCCACCAGCTTTTCCACCGCAGGCACCGCCCAGCGCAGGGCACGGGGGGCTTTATCCGCAAAGTCCACACTGCCCCAGCTGCTGGGCAGCTTGTAACCGGCAATGGGGCGGCAGAGCTGCCGCTCTCCCCTGGCCCACTCCTGGCAAAAGGATTCCTCGCACAGACCCCGGTCCATGGCGGCTTTCAGGTAAGGTACCTGTTTGGGGTCCAGATTGAGCATATGGCACAGGGCCAAATCCATCTGCAAATGGTCCTCTGCCGCTGCCACCAAACCCACCATCCGGGGAGTACCGCCCGCCGGGCCGTCCCCCTCCTGGGCCAGAATGCCATCCAGCACCGCAAAGGAAGGTTTGACCGTTTGCAGCAAATCCACCAGCATACCGCCAAAGCGTTCCCGGTCCGGGTAGCGCATATGCCACTCGGCCTTGCGCAGACCGGGAATGCAGCCAAACAGGTTTTTGGTGGCGGCAGAAAGTCCCGTCATCATGTGGGTTTTCAGCTTGGGCAGGTTGATGATTACATCGCAGTCCAGCACCGGTTCCAGCAGTTCAAATTCCTTCGCCAGGGGGGTATTCACCGGCACCATCCGGCTTTTGCACTGGGTGTACAGCTCCACCCCTTCCTGCTGGCAGACCTGCTCCAGCCCGCTTGCTTTGTAAATGGAGCGCACCAAAGCCGGGTTGTAAATGCCGCCGGGGGAATCTGCCAGCATAATGGAAGCGGCTTTGCGGCGGCGCACCGCCCGGATTACCGCCTGCACCAGCACCGGGTGGGTGGTCACCGCCCGTTCGGGGGTGTGCTTTGCCAGCAGGTTTGGTTTAAGCAGCACCCGCTTGCCCTCCAGTTGGCCGGCTGCTGCCAGGTTTTGCAGCACCTGTTCCACCGCCTGCTCCACCAGCTCCAGCTCGTACCGGGGTGCCGAAGCAAAAAACACCTGTTTATCCATGCTGCACCTGCAATTCCTCCAGGAATGCCTCGATGCGGTCCAGCGCCTGCTCCAGATGCTTGACCGAATAGGCATAGCTGATGCGCACAAAGCCCTCGCCGCACTGGCCAAAGGCCGTGCCGGGCACCACTGCCACCTGCTTTGCATACAGCAGCTTCTCGCAGAATTCTTCGCTGCTCATGCCGGTGCTGCGGATGCTGGGGAACACATAGAACGCTCCCTTTGGCTCAAAGCATTGCAGCCCCATCTGGTTGAGCCGCTTTACCAAAAAACGGCGGCGCATATCGTACTCCTGGCGCATCTGCTCAATTTCCTCGTCGCATTCCCGCATGGCCACAATGGCAGCGTGCTGGCTCACGGTGGGCGCACACATAATGCAGTTTTGGTGAAGCTTGGTCATAACCTGAAGCACCGGCTTTGGCCCGCAGGCATAGCCCAGCCGCCAGCCGGTCATGGCAAAGGCCTTGGAAAAGCCGTTCACCACAATGGTGCGTTCGGCCATGCCTGGCAGGCTGGCAATGCTCACATGACGGTTGGGGCCATAGTTCAGCTCTGCGTAAATTTCATCCGACAGCACCATAATGTTGGTGCCTTCCAGCACCTGGGCAATGGCCTCCAGGTCACTGCGTTCCATCACCGCCCCGGTAGGGTTGGAGGGGAAGGGCAGCACCAATAGCTTGGTTTTGGGGGTAATGGCCCTGCGCAGTGCCTCGGCCGTCAGGCGGAAGTCATCCTCTGCCCGCAGCTCCACCGGCACCGGAACACCCCCTGTAAGGGTGGTGATGGGTTGGTAGCACACAAAACAGGGTTCCGGGATAATGACCTCATCCCCCGGAGCTACCAGACTGCGGATGCACATATCAATGGCTTCGCTGCCGCCCACCGTTACCAGCACCTCCCCCTCCGGGTTATAGCGCAGGCCAAACCGGCGGTTCATGTAGGCGGCAATTTCCTGGCGCAGCTCCTTCATGCCTGCATTGGCGGTGTAGGTGGTGCGTCCCTTTTGCAAACTGTGGATGCCTGCATCCCGAATGCGCCAGGGGGTTTTAAAGTCCGGCTCGCCCACGCCCAGGCTGATGCAGTCCTTCATTTCCGCTGCCAAATCAAAAAATTTGCGGATGCCCGAAGGCCGCATGGCAGCAGCAGCCGGGGCAATCAAGCGTTCATAATCCATCACAGCGTTGCCCACTCTCTTTCGTCCGTTTCATCCTGCACATAGCATACGCCGTCCTTTTTGTAAGTACGCAGCACAAAATGGGTGCCGGTGGAGAGTACATCGTCCATAGGAGAAAGGCGCTTGGCCACAAACAGGGCAATTTCCTGGAAGCTATGGCCCGCAATCACCAGCTGCAAATCGTAACCGCCGCTCATAAGGGTAACGCTCTGCACCTCGTCAAAGCGGCTGATGTCCTGGGCAATCTGGTCAAAGCCATGGCTCTTTTTGGGGCGCACCCGCAGTTCGATTACTGCCTGCACCTTGTCTGGGCGCACCTTTTCCCAGTCTACCATGGCATGGTAGCCCCGGATGACCCCCTGTTTTTCCCATTCATCCATCTGGCTGGCCACCTGATGGGTAGTCTGGCCGGTCATGGCTGCCAGGTCCTCCAGCGAGAGCCGGGCATTTTGTTCCAGCAGTTTCAGCAGTCGTTCCATCGTTGTATCGCTCCCTTTGTTTAGGGCGGTCCGCCCCACATGGACAGCCGCCGGATTTTACCCCATTATAGAAAAAAATCATCGCAAAGTAAACCATGGCCAAGCAAAATCTGCTATAATAGGCCCATACGCATTTGAGGGCAGGCCCATTGCCTTGCCCCTAAGCTGAATTGAGGGAGGATTTTGGCATGAAAGCTGTTATTACCGTTGTAGGCAAGGATACTGTGGGTGTAATTGCAAAGGTGAGTGGTGTGTGCGCACAGTTGAATATCAATGTACAGGATGTGACCCAAAGCATTATGCAGGATATGTTCTGCATGATTATGCTGGTGGATTTAAGCCGCTGTTCTATTGACATTGCCTCCGTGCGCAGCCAGCTGGATGCCGTTGCCGCTGAGATGGGCATGGAACTGCACCTGACCCGTGAAGAAGTGTTCGACGCCATGCACCATATCTAATGAAGGAGACCTGCTATGAGCATGATTAATACCCACGACATTCTGGAAACCATCCAGATGATTAACTCCGAAAGTTTGGATGTGCGCACTGTTACCATGGGCATTAGCCTGCTGGACTGTGCCGACCCGGACCCCGTCAAGGCCTGCGAAAAGATTTACAACAAAATTGTAACCAAAGCAGCCCGCCTGGTGCCTGTAGTGGAAAAAATCGCCGCCGATTACGGCATTCCCATCATCAACAAGCGCATCAGCGTTACCCCCATCGCCATGCTGCTGGCCAGCGCACCCCAGGCCGATCCTGTGGAGTATGCCAAGGCCCTGGACCGGGCTGCCAAGACCGTGGGCGTAAACTTCATTGGTGGATTTGGCGCTCTGGTGCACAAGGGCTTTTCCGCCGGGGATGAACAGCTGATTCGCTCCATCCCCCAGGCACTGGCCCAAACCGATATTGTGTGCAGCAGTGTGAACATCGGCTCCACCAAAACCGGCATCAATATGGATGCAGTGCGCATGATGGGCCAGGTGGTGCGCCAGGCTGCGGAAATTACCGCCCACAACCAGTGCATGGGCGCTGCCAAGCTGGTGGTGTTCTGCAATGCGCCGGAGGACAACCCCTTCATGGCGGGTGCGTTCCACGGCGTGGGCGAGCCGGACTGTGTGGTTCATGTAGGCGTTTCCGGCCCCGGTGCGGTGCGGGCCGCTCTGGCCAAGCTGCCCAAGGACGCTCCCCTGGACGAGGTTGCCGAACTGATTAAGCGCACCGCTTTCAAAATTACCCGTATGGGCCAGCTGGTGGGCAATCTGGCCGCCAAAGAGCTGGGCGTGCCCTTCGGCATTGTGGACTTGAGCCTGGCCCCCACCCCCGCCATTGGCGACAGTGTGGCCAACATTCTGGAGGAGATGGGTCTGGAAAGCTGCGGCTGCTGCGGCACCACCGCTGCCCTGGCTCTGCTGAACGATGCCGTTAAAAAGGGCGGCGTTATGGCCTCCAACCATGTGGGCGGCCTGTCCGGTGCTTTTATCCCCGTAAGTGAGGACGACGGCATGATTCAGGCAGCCCGAAAAGGCAGCCTCACCCTGGAAAAACTGGAAGCCATGACTGCCGTGTGCAGCGTGGGCATTGACATGGTGGTGGTTCCTGGCGATACCCCTGCCGAGGTGCTCAGTGCCTTGATTGCGGACGAAGCTGCCATCGGTATGGTAAACAGCAAGACCACCGCTGTGCGTGTGATTCCCGCCATTGGCCGCAAGGCTGGCGAGGAGCTGGACTTTGGCGGCCTGCTGGGCTATGCCCCCATCATGCCCATCAGCCAGTACAGCCCCAGCCAGTTTGTCAACCGTGGCGGACGCATCCCCGCTCCCCTTCAGGCTTTGAAAAACTAACACAGGCCCCTCTTGCCCCCGGCTTGCCCCTTGGCGCCGGGGGCCTTTTATCTGGCTTTTTTGCTGTTTGCAGCAGCCCATGTATAAGCGCTTTCAAAGCCGGGCAGACTAAGGCCAGAAAAGGAGGGATTCGACCATGTCGGTATTCTACAAATTCTGCATTGTACTGTTGATTGTGGGCGGACTGAACTGGGGCCTTGTGGGCTTGTTCAGCTTCGACCTGGTGGGTTGGCTGTTCGGCGGCACTGCCAGTGCCATCAGCCGCATTATCTTTACGCTGGTGGGCCTGGCGGCACTGGGTGCAATTCCCAGTCTGTTTGTCGGGTTTGACACCGTGCAGCGCCCTGCCGAACATTGACGAAAAAAGGCTTGCTATTTCGCTTTTGCGAAGCAGCAAGCCTTTTTGTTTGCAGTTCAACTGCTGAACAAGGTCTTTTTGTTGTGCATATACACGCTGGTGACCAATCCCACGCAGAGGTACATCATCAGTGCACTGCTGCCGCCTGCCGAGATAAAGGGCAGGGTTACGC
The DNA here is from genome assembly GCA_944382705.1 of uncultured Allofournierella sp. GTDB lineage: Bacteria > Bacillota > Clostridia > Oscillospirales > Ruminococcaceae > Allofournierella. The sequence continues at coordinate 28,858 of CALWNE010000034.1, read as the reverse complement.
CAATCACCGGCAGCAAAAGCAGATTCATGCCCAGATTGATGATAATCTGCCAGGCAATGGCCGCAAACACACCCACGCAGATGTAGGTGCCAATCCGGTCCTCACTGCGCAGGCCCACCACCAGGGTGCGCACCGTCACAGAAAACAGCAAAAACAGCACGATGATGCAGCCCACAAACCCCACACACTGGCCAATGTAGCTGAAGATAAAGTCGTCCTGTGCATTAATGACATAGGAGAGGTTGTCGTTAAAAAAGCCCCGGCCAAAAATCTGGCCTGCACCAATGGAAATGCGGCCGCCCTTTTGCTGCTGCATAATGTCCTTCCACTTGGGGTCATCCGGGTTGAGCAGTGCCAGGATTCGGTCTACCTGGTAGCCCTTGAGGGTATCCGGGAAGAAATTTAAAATAATGGCAAAGCCGCCGCCCCCCACAGCCAGGGCCGAAAGGATATATTTCCAGGAAAGGCCCGCTGCAAACAGCATCATGCAGCCCATGGTACCAAACACAATGGCTGTGCCGTCATCACCCTGAATGTGGATGATGCCCACCGGCACCAGAATGTGCAGCAGCAGCTTGCCCAGCACCGAAGGCTGGTTAATGGTTTCCCGCACATTGTCCAGATGCATGGAAAAGGTGAGGATAAAACTGATTTTGGCCAGCTCGGTGGGCTGCAAACTAAAGGAGCCCAGGCGCAGCCAGCTGTAGTTATCGGTTCCCTGGGGGGCATCGCCAAAGGTGATGGGCCCAATGGTCAGATGGGTGAGTGTTAGCAGCACCAGGCCCCAGGTAAGCACCACATGAAGGGGCCAAAGCCTGGCCAGGCTGCGGTAGTCGATGCAGGAGAGCACAACGGCGGCAATCAGGCCCACCAGGCTAACCGCCGCCTGCATAACGGCATCCCGGTATTCACCAAGGCCGGTAATCTGGCCGGTGAAGGAATCCACCTGGAAGCCTCCCTTTCCATATCCAATGCTCAGCAGCGTTATCACACTAAGCACCGAACAACAAATACACATTAGCAGGTAAAACCAATCGGTCACCTTGAGATATTGGCGGATGACTTTCAAGGTCCCACGCCTCCTTTCCTTGCCCGGCAGGGCAGTTACCTTTTATTATAGCCCAGGGCCGCACCGCTGGCAATGATTTTGCACCGCTTTGTGTTGAACTTTACCCTGCCAGCGGCTATACTTAAACATAGACCAGCCAGGCAGCTGCCGGGGCACTGCCCCCCTGCCCTGCTGCTGGCCGTTCACCCAAAAGGGAGGAAAACCATGTATGCAGATTTTTGAAACCCACAGCCGCACCGAAACCGTGGAGCTGGGCCGCCGCTTAGCTGCACGGCTGGCTCCCGGCAGCCTTGTGTGCTTTACCGGCGGGCTGGGGGCAGGCAAAACCGCTTTTACCGAAGGGCTTGCCCAGGGCCTTGGCTGTACCGACCCGGTAAGCAGCCCCACCTTTGCTATTGTAAACTACTACCGGGGGCCCCGGCCTCTGGCCCATTTTGATTTGTACCGTATTGCCACCGAGGAGGATTTAAACGCCGCCGGGTTCTACGATTATCTGGACCAGGGGGCGGTAGTAGCCGCCGAATGGAGCGAAAATTTTGCCCAGCTTCTGGCCTTGGAGCGCCCCATCCAGGTGGACATCCAGCCCCTTGGCCCCACCCAGCGGCGCATTGCCATTGAGGGGGTGGAGCTATGATTACCTTCGGCATAGACACCAGCGGCCGCACCGTGAGCGTGGCCATTACCCAGGACGGGCAGCTGCTGTTTGAATCCTTCTGGAACGGAGGACTCACCCACAGCGAAACCCTCATGACCCTGGTGGACACGGCATTCCGCTCCACCAATCTCACCCCGCAGCAGGTGGATGTGTGGGGCGTGTGCAGCGGCCCGGGCAGCTTTACCGGGCTGCGCATCGGCATTGCCGCCGTAAAGGGCCTGAGTTTTGGCACCGGGGCCGAATGTGCCGCCGTATCCAGCCTGGAGGCACTGGCCCAGGGGCTGGTGGGCGAAGGCACCGTCATCAGCGCATTGGACGCACGGCGGGGCCAGGTGTACTGGGCCGCCTTTGACCTGGGGCCGGAGCATACCCGCCTTACTCCAGACACCGCCGCTTCGGTGGATAGCCTGGCTGAGTTTGTGGAAAATTGCAAAAAACCTTTATTTTTTGTTGGTGATGGGGCTGCCCTATGCTATAATAAGTACGATACCGTTACAGGCGTGCAGCCCTGCCCGCCTGTAATGCAATGCTGCCGGGCTGCCGCTGTCTGCCTGACGGCCGAACACATGAAGGCGCAGGGCCTTTGCACCGCTCCCGACCAGCTGCTGCCCAGCTATCATAGGCTGAGCCAGGCGGAGCGGGAGCGCCAGATGCGCCTGGAAGGAGAACCTGTAACATGACAAAACCCGTAGCTCTGGCTGCCGACCATGGCGGCTACGAACTGAAAGAAGCCATTCGCAAGCACCTGGAGGAACAGGGCATCGCCTATAAAGACTTTGGCTGCTTTGACGGCACCTCCTGCGATTATCCGGATATGGCCAAGGCCGCCTGTGATGCTGTGGTTGGCGGGGAATGCCGCTGCGCCCTGCTGTTCTGCGGCACCGGCGTGGGCATTAGCATGAGCGCCAACAAGATTCGGGGCATTCGTGCCTGCTGCTGCAGCGATGCATTCAGCGCCGAATACACCCGCCGCCACAACGACGCCAACGCCCTGTGCCTGGGTGGCCGTGTGGTGGGTGCCGGTCTGGCCACTACCCTGGTGGACCTGTTCCTGAACACCCCCTTTGAGGGCGGCCGCCACGAGGGCCGTATCCAAAAGATGATGGCTCTGGAGCAGCTGTAAGCCTGTGCATCCCCTGCTCCACCGGCTTTCGATGGGGCGTAGTTTGGCATTTTAACTTGATACATCTTTTTGAAGGAGCGTACAACTATGAGCAAGAATCCCATGATTTTGGACCATCCTCTGGTACAGCATAAGGTAAGCCACCTGCGTGATAAGAACACCGGCACCAAGGAATTTAAGGAGCTGGTAAGCGAGCTGGCCATGCTGCTGTGCTACGAGGCCACCCGTGACCTGCCCACCGAGGAAGTGGAAATTGAAACTCCCATTGCCATTGCCAAAACCCGCGTTCTGAGCGGCCGCAAGCTGGCTCTGGTGCCCATCCTGCGTGCAGGTCTGGGCATGGTGGACGGCATGCTCAGCCTGCTGCCCGCCGCCAAGGTTGGCCATATTGGCCTGTACCGCAACGAGGAGACCCTGGAGCCTGTGGAATACTACTGCAAGCTGCCCAGCGACATTGCCGAGCGTGATGTTCTGGTTTTGGATCCCATGCTGGCCACCGGCGGCAGCGCAGCCGACGCTATCTCCCAGATTAAAAAGCGGGGCGCCAAGAGCATTAAGTTCCTGGCCATTCTGGCTGCTCCCGAAGGTTTGGAGCGGCTGCACAACGCCCATCCCGATGTGGACATCTATGTGGCCGCTCTGGACGAAAAGCTGAACGAAAACGGCTACATTGTTCCCGGCCTTGGCGACGCTGGCGACCGTATCTTCGGCACCAAGTAATTGTGACGCACAGAGTGTGAGGTGCTCGTTTTTTTATGAAAACTGTTATAAAATCTTTCGCCGTAAGCCTGCTGCTTACCGCAGTGATTGCTGCCGCCTTTGCGGTGTTTGAACAGGGCACCTTTTTTACCCCCTTCATCAATCGAGTAACCGAGGTTTGCCTGGGTTTGCTGCTGGTGGCGGTATGGTATCTTTTTGCGGTGAGCATCTGGCCCAGCCGCAAGCCTGCCCCCAGCGAACCCCCGCAGCCCGAACCAGAGCAGCAGCCCCAGCCTCAAGAGCCTCTGCCGGCCGAGCCTTCCTCTGCTGCCTCTGAGCCAGAAGCGGTAAACAGCGAAAACACCGTATTTGTTCCCCCGGCTCCTGCTCCTCAGGAGGAACCGGCTCCTGCACAGGAACCGGAGACCGAGGAACAGCCTGACCAGCAGCCAGCCCAGCAGCCCCCCTCCAAGCGCAAAAAACTGAATGCTGCACAGCGGCGGCGCCGCCGGGAAAAGCAACAGGCCGAAAAGAACCGCCAGCGGGCGCAGGCACTGGAACAGGCTGCACAAAAAAAGCAGCAGCAACGCCAGCAGCGGCAGGAACAGGATGTGCTGCTTCAGCAGCAAAAACTGGAGCAGCTGCAAAAGCAGGCACAGGCCAAAGGCAAACTGCCGCCAGAGCAGCCTTCCCATGAAGCTGATGCTGCCCAGGCTTCTGCCGACGATTGATTGACCCTTTGCGAGCACGATGGGCGCTGCAAGACTGCAAGCATTCCCTGATTGTTCTGCAAAGAGCATCTGCCCTTGCAAAAAGGCCGTGGCCCACAGGAGGAATTTCCTCTGTGGGCCATGGCCTTTTTTATCTGAACATCGGTTTTTAAACCTTCTGTTCCTTCTATGCCCCCACCTGCCGCCATGCTCCTTGAGCAGGCAGCAGGTGGGGACTTTTGATTGTTCCGGGCAAGCTTAGCCTTCCTGGAATACAACCTGGCTGGTGCCGTTCTCGCCCACTGCAATGGTAAAGCTTTCGGCCTTCAAATCCATGGTGAGGGTGGCGTTGTGGCCATCCTTTTCCCAGCGCAGGGTAATCTGGTGGGCAGCGGGCTGCTCCACGGTAAGCTTTGCATCCCAGCCAAAGGCGGGGCAGGTGTTGCGCAGGTGCAGCAGCTCCAGCTGGCGGCGTACCACAGGCTGATTCAAACCGTCCTTTGCCTGCTCCAGGGTCAGGTTGGTGCGGTTGATTTCCTTGTGGCCCGCACCACCGCTGCGGCGTACTGCTTCCAGGTCGTTGCGACCTGCAAACAAATCCAGATACCACACCTGGGGCTTGCCGGGCATGAACAGCTGCAAGGCACGGGCCATGAGCATCCGGCGGTCGCTTTCGCCCAGGGCGCTGTAATAGGTGCAGTTCACCTGGTAGTACATATTCTTGGCGCCATGCAGGTCCTTTACAAGGCCGCCCCGGCCCTTGAGGGTCTCCACTAGAGCCTCAATGCGTTCTTCGGGCAGCAGGCCCTTCAAGTCCAGCACGGGAATGCCGTCGTGGCAGCCCAGCATATTTACCACCCGCATACCCTTGGTCTGGATGTCCTCAATCCAGCGCACCAGGTACTCAAAGTTCTGGTGGTCAAAGGCATCCAGCAGCAGACCCGGCAGGAAGAAATCGTAGGTAATGCAGCCGGACTGACAGAGTTTTTCGTGGGTCTTTTCTCCGTAGCTGGAGTGAATCTCCGGCAGGATGCTCAGGCCATACTGCTGGGCAATGCCGCCCACCCGCTGGAGCATCTCCCAGGTGTCCGGCTCGTTCAGGAAGTTGCGGGCGCCGGGGGTCTTGGGTGCGTAGGCAAAGGCATCCAAACGGATAATCCGGGCGCCGTAGTCTGCCAGCTTGCGCAGGGTTTCGTCGTAGAACTGCCATACCAGAGGGGAAGCCACATTTAGGTCCATCTGGCCCAGGTAGCTGCGGCGGCTCTCCAGCAGATCCACCACCGCTGCTTTGTGGTTCTCAAATGCGCCAAAGTCCATGGCGGCGGGCTTTTCGCCCCGCTCCAGTGCCTGGTTTACCAGCTGGGCAATCTGGCTGGCAGCCTGGTACTGAATGCCCAGGCACTCCACCAGCTGGCTGGCATCCACCGGACGGTAGCGAACCTCCTGGTAGAAGGTGTTCCAGTAGGGTACCTCCCGGCCGTCCGGCATCCGCACCATCAGAATGGGCAGGCCGGGCTTGCGGAAGAACATCTCCCGAATCAGTTCTTCGTCGGGCTGGATGTATCCCTCCGGGGTCATCTGGCCGTGGCCCTGCCAGAACTTGTTCCAATCAATGAAAAAGTCCTTGTAGGGAGAATTTTCGCCGTTCTTCAGCAGGTCCTGAAACTGGGGCGACAGCACCGAAGCATGGTTCAAAATCAAATCAAACTTCATGTCAATGCCCAGCTGGCCCAAAGCGTCCAGATCCTGCTGCGTGGCGTAACATTCGTTCAGGTTGTAGTCAATCACCGAGAAACCCCGGTCCAGGTCGGTATTAAATACGCTGGGCAGGATGTAAAAGGCATCAAACACCTGCTTAAATTCAGGCTGGCGCAGCAGGTCCACAATCTGGGCCATGGTGCCGCCCATGCTGTCCGGGTAGGCATTCAGCATTACACCGGCGGAAAGTGCAGTTTTCTGTTCCATTGTATTGTTCCTTTTCCTTCTATTACAGGGTTTCCATCATGGCCCGGTACTCGCCGTAGCTCAGCAGCTGGCCGCTCTTGGACAAAATCGCAGCTGCCTTGTGTGCCTGAGAGGCCAGCAGAGAGGCAGTTTCGCTTTTGCCAACGCCGGAACCGCCGCACACGCTGATGACGCAGCGCTGCAGGGGCTTGTTTTCCAGCTGTGCAATCATCTGGTCCACCAGCTAGGGCAGAATGGTCTTGGCCTTGGCCACATGGCTCTCGGTAATCAGCACCTTGTCGCCGGGCATATCGCCGTGGGGGATGGATTCGGGCAGAGTGAGGGCATCCAGACGCTGTGCCAGACCCTCACGGGCGGCTTTCAGGGTATTGAGCAGAGTGTTGTTCATGTGTTTGTTCTCCTTTTTGCTGTATAACAATTCTATCAAAACATTTGAAAGGCCGGTTTGACTTCCCCCTGCCGCTATGGGATAATAACGGGTAGATTTTGCAGCGAGAGGAGCAACAGCCCTATGGCAACCTTAAAAGATGTGGCCAGACTGTCCGGCGTGACGGTGACCACTATTTCCCGGATGCTGAACAACCGGGCCAATGTGAGCGAAAAAACCAAAGCCAAAATTTTAGCAGCCATGGAAGAACTGGACTACCACCCCAACGAGCTGGCCCAGTCTCTTATCAAACAAAAAAGCAGCTTTATTGGCCTGATTGTGCCATCTGCCAAGCATTTCTTTTTTGGGGCCGTCATCGACTGGGTGGAGCGGTTTGTGTGCGCCAATGGCTACAAGCTGCTTTTGTGTGTTTCGGACCTGGACGCCCAGAAGGAAATTGAGTATTTCCATATGCTTAAAAGCAACAAGGTGGCCGGGGTGATTCTGGCCAGCCATACCCAGAACCTGCTGGACCATGTGAATGTGGCCAACCTGCCTGTGGTTACCCTCGACCGCACTTTGGCCCCCTCCATCCCCAGTGCCTGCGCAGACAACTATTCTGGTGGGTGGCAGGCCGCAGAACATCTGCTGGGCAAGGGCTGCCAGCACCTGGCCTACATCAGCGGCAGTGCCGAAATGGAGATGGACGCCAACAAACGGTTTGTGGGTTTTTGCGATGCCTGCCGCCAGCGAGGTGCCGCTTTGCCGGTAATGGTGGATGCCAGCGAGCGGGATTTTATCTCCATGCGCTACCAGCCGGTGATTCATCACCTGTTCCAGACACATCCGCAAGTGGATGGGGTGTTTTGTTCCAACGACATCATTGCCGCACAGGTGCTGCAATATTGCAGCCAGCAGGGCATTGAGGTGCCCCACCGTTTGAGGGTGGTGGGCTACGATGACACCGATTTGGCCTGCCTGACCACTCCTCCCCTGACCACCATCCACCAGCCGGTGGAGGATTTATGCCGCTGGGCTGTGGAGCGGATTGTGGCCGGTGCCGAAGCAGCCAGCCCAGACAGCGTGGTGCTGCCGGTAACTTTGGTGGAACGGGAAAGCACCTGACCGGCCCAAAAGCCAGCCAAGGGCCCTTTGCCGGTTGTTCCCTCCCTCATAATAAAAGATGCAGGGCAAAATATCAATCGTTTGACATTTTGCCCTTTGTAGAAAAATCCCCCCAGGCTTTTGTGTAGGATAAACAAAAGCTTGGGGGGTGTTAATTTTAGGTTAATTATCTTCTTTTGTAAATTTTCGAACCCGGAAGTGATTGATGATTCGAGCAGCGCAATAAGGACTAAGCAAATACATAAAAGCTTTCATTTTTTCTTTCATTGAAACAGGTGCTTTAAATGCGCATACCGCCTCTTTTTGGCATACACTTTTAATTTGCTTATACAAATCCTCATGCTTTTGCTTTACTCCGCACCCAATGATTGTATTAATACAATCGCAATGGGTATGCCAGTTTGCATAACGGCATGCATCCACCAGTGAGGGAGTTTCTTTAACAAGTCTGGAACGAATAAACTTTTGTGCATTGATGCTGCTGTTAATCACAAACAAGCTGAATTTTGTCATTCCGCTTTCTGGATTATCTACACGGTAATAGTATACCTTTTTATGCCCTACCGCAACTCTTTGAGCGCGCTGAAAACAATCTACCGAAAAACTGAAGCCTTCTCCACTAAAAAACTTGGTACAAAATTCCAGATTGTTCTTGCGAATCAAATCCATACTAATCATTTTATTCCAGGGCGCAATAATGAATTTATAGTATAGGATTGCCGCTGCAGCCTGTTCACCGCTCCAAACCTCAACCGAATCTTGTGTTTTATCCTCGGTCAAGCCTTCGGTAGATACAAACCTTCTTGCTTGTGGTGTTAGCGCAATTTCAGCCCTATTTTCTTTAATTAACCGGTAAAAATACGAAACATAGTCTGTCGCAACACAATCATCCTGATCAATCAAACACACATAGGCACCTGTTGCCCGGCGCAGGGCATTGTTTCGGGCTGCACTCACTCCTGCATTTTCTTGATGCAGTGCAATAACACGAGAATCTTTGCGAGCAAACTCATCAATCAGTGCTCCGGAATTATCTTTAGAGCCATCGTTCACCAAAAACACTTCAATGTTTTGATAATCCTGTGCCAGAATAGAATTCACACATTCCGGCAAAAACCGCTGGCCATTATAAACCGGCACAATAATGCTGATTTTTTCCTGTTGACAACTCATTGTTACTCCTTTCAGCTCATTCTTTCCTCTGCCATTTTCTTAACATGTTGCTGAACCATTGTTAAAAACTCGTCGGTTTTCTTGCGTTCCTGATTCAGAATTTGGTTGACTCGTTCAAAATCAACGGGTCTGTTCAGCACATCAAAATCCTCAAAATCATTTGCATGCCGGTGGCCAGCTTCAACCAGATTCAAAAACTCGGATAGACGGCAGGAATAATCGCTGGGATAAATGCAGATAGGTTCTGTATTCATATTCATGGAAAACGCCGTAGCATGGAACGAATCCGTCAACACGATAGAGGCGTTATCAATTAAGGAAACGAACTCCAAAATATCCGGAATAAGCAAGCTTTTCCCGTTTTTAATCATCTGATCGAAACGAGTGCAGAAACGATATAATTTTAATCCTGTGCGCTTTTGCAATTCTTCTGCGTATTGATCAAATTCCTTACTTCTCTGCAGATTATAGATAAGAATGTAGTCCTCTTTGATTTTTCGAGCCGGAGCAACTTTGCGCCAAAATTCCGGAGTCATAGACAAAGTTGGATCCAGAATTCGGTAAACATTTTGATAGTTATACTGCTCTTTAAGCAGCGGAACTCCGCTTTCTTCTCGCACAGTAATAAAATTATACCGGTCGATGTAACGCTTGGAATCCCTTACTTCTTGTTCCGATACTTTTGAGCGTCCAAAGCTAGATGCGTAGGCATATTTAGGTTTTTCATCTGGTACAAAGCTAAGATACATAGGCGGAATAATTCCCTTATTCCATCCAGCATTCCAAACTTGGTCACTTCCAGAAAAATAGACATCTGCACAATCTTTGAATCGGCTGAAATCTTCGTTGTTCAAATATACATTTGAGTCAATGTTAAGATATTGTTTTTGAAATTTCCCAAAAACACGCTTCCACCACAAAAGTGTGGGAAGGATAACCGGAATCTTTAAAGGATTTCCTTTCACAAATGTTTTAAGCAGACCCATTCCATAGGTATCGCTCCGTCTATAATCAATAAAAACAACATCATCAAAATACTCTTTCAATTTTTCCTGAGTTGCATATGCTTGTAACTGCGTTCCGTAGTTGCATACAGTGTGCAATGTAATTACTGCGGCTTTCATCCATTTCCTCCATTATTTTATGTATTAAAAAGATGCTTGTACTTATTGAAATAATAAAATCTTATAGCAAAAAATAGAATCTCTGTAAGCGATCGAACGAGCGCAATATTGAACAAGGTAAAGGAATTTGTAAAAACCAGGAATACTAGCAATGCAATATGAAGCAAAACAGAGCAAATGGTGGAAACAGTTGCCTCCTTTTCTTTGCCTATTGCACCCAGTACTGGCCAACCAAACATTACCGCCAAGAATCCGAAAAACAGCACCGGAATTAGTGCCCGAAAAACAGGTACCGCAACCAGATACTGCTCGCCGCCCAAAACATCTAGTGCTGTTCCAGCAAAGACATACGCAACGCAGCAACCTACCGCAATAATGGGCAACAGCGCTCTAATCATTTTTTGTATCAATGTAATATTGCGATTTTTTATCATTTCCGGATACACACCATCTGCGAGAGGTGTATAACACGCCTGAATAGCGTTAATCACCTGCATACAAACACTCCAGTATGCCACCTGCGAAGAGCTGATTTGTACTCCAATGATTAAAGTGCTTAGAGCATTGAATGAAGTTGAAGCTGCGCTTGAAAAGAAATACACCATAGACTGCCTGATGCTTTGAATCGCCTTTTCAAAGCCTGTAAACCTCGGCTTTAGACCAAGTTTAATTACTTCGTAGACTGCCATCAAAACAGCAATCAGTGAACTCAAAATATCAAACACAGGAATCAAAAGCAGTTGTGCATCGCTCTTGACAAAAACAAATGTAAGAATGGTTGATATTGTTTTCATTACAATAAATCTTATCGTAATGATATGCATAATCTCCAGGCCGCGAAACAAAAATTCCAGCAAAAAAATAGATATAAAGACCACTAAATAGGAAAGCAAAGTATACAGTGCATTGCTGCGCAAAATTGGTAAAGCAATAATTAGCGCTATCAAAGTAAACAGCGCAACAATCCCCAGCAGCATCTTTCCTGCAATAGTGTCACCAATTACGACTTCTAATTCATGCTTGTTATTTTTTGCTTGAATCACATCTTTTGTTGCAGACAGCACAAATCCAAAATCTACAAGGATTTGCATATAGCTCATAACTGATTTGACATAGGCTACAGTACCATACGCATCGGTGGATAAAACACGCGTTAAATAGGGCAATGTCACGAATGGAAAAAACATTTTAGCGATATTAAGCGCTAAAAGCATTCCCGTGTTTTTTACTACATTTTTTTGTTTCATATCCTAACACATAAAATTTATTTTACTCTCTTTGATTGACTGTTTAAATGTATGTTATACATACCATACCCTAGTATAAAAGACAGCATCGGATTTCCAAACTGAACTGAAGAAAACATCATTGCGCTTATACACACAAAAATAGGGCCATTATTCTTAAAACCTTTATATAAAATTTTGGAAATAATATATATAAAAATAACTCCTAATATTCCCATTTCATACAAAAGTGTCCCATATCCACTTTCCACTCTGAAGGAAAAGTCCTCATAAATAAATCCATGAGGAATTCCTCCATATGCAAAAAATTCTCTTATAGCTGTAGCAACTGAATTTACTCTAGTTGCTACACTATAATCCAATTGGTACAATTGTTCAATGCTAGTTATACTATCAAGATTTGAAATAAGGTTTTTCCAAAGAACAATCATTCTCGTGTTTCCAAAAACACTTATCAAGTCATCTCCAAATTTTAACACAAAAAAAACAACTATCATTGAAATAAAAATCATGCCAATCACTTTTTCAGGTTTTTGCTTATAAATTAAAACCATTTGTTTAATAATATAGCACGCAAAAAGAATCGCTAGATAAATTAGCGAAACTGCCGATTTTGCAAAAAGCACAATTTGAATTATGCACATCGCCTGAAATAATATTTTACTTTTTTTAAATTGACTTGCAATCAAAAAGAAAAATATCATCATGTATCCATAAAATGAAGGTTCAGAAGCAAGCCCAATAACTCCTCTTGCGCCTCCAGTCCTTGCGTTAGACACAAATTGCATCATGAAATTAGGATAGATATATGCCTGTATAGCTCCTACTAAAAACCATATGGAAATAAATAATTTTTCCCAAAATTCATTTATCCCATTGTTAGCTATCAGCATATTATATACAGCAGTACTAACTACAAACAAACTTACATAGTTAAAAGTCTTCCTTAGTACTAGAAATTTTTCAGACGGCTTTGCTAAAATTATTGTAACCAATGCTCCAACAACAATTAAAATATAAATCCATATAATATTATAGAATATTTTTGGAATTTTTACTTTTCTTACGACTACACAAAATACACATGCCATAATAAATGCATATGGCTGTGTGTCGCTTGGAATCGGCAACAAATAGAGGAATGGAACAAAACAAAAAAAACACAACAAAAAACTAATCGGTTTCAGCAGCTTTATCATTTTATTTTCAACCAACCTATTAAATACACAAAATAATCAACATAATTTTTCTACTAAAAGGCATCTTCCACTGCATCAATTTCCAAAAGTCTTTACGCAATTGATTCTTCAATTTCACTCTTATTGCTTGTAATTTAGGGTCGGACTTATCATATCCAGATACAAGCATTTTAGTGAGTATTGTAAAATTGGCTCTTGCTAGATTAATTTTTGAATATTCCTCAAACTCTGGAGAAACACTTTTTGCGATTCTATTCCAAACATCAATGTATTCTAAATCTTTCTGCGTAACCGGCGATTTTGTAACCCCAGATTCATTAACAAAATAGTAATACAAAATTTTATTGGAAGAAACCATCCATGTGGCCGACGAAAAGAAATCAAAATTTGCTGCTACATCCTCACTGATTGTGCCTTCAATAAACGAAAAATTCTTTAGTGCATCACGACGAATTAGCTTATTCCAAATGCTGTAGTTGCTCTTTTCTCCGTTGACCCTAAAAAAATATTCCATCATCCGCTTCTGATTCCACAATTCTATATGCTCAGAAATCTTGGGTAATGGATGTCGCTCACTGCTTACTTGAACTGATTCGCATTGCGCAATCTGCGCTTGGGGATATTTTTTAAATAAGCCAAGCAGATATTCATACATTTCAGGCGCAATCCAATCATCACTATCCACAAATCCAATGTATTCGCCTGCAGCACAAGCCAGTGCTGCATTTCTAGCAGCACCCGCTCCTCCATTTTGTTTATGAATTACACGAATCCGGCTATCTTTCTTTGCCCATTCGTCACACATTTGAGGACACCTGTCCGGAGATCCGTCATCTACCAAAATCAATTCAAAATCTGTAAAAGTTTGATTCAAGATAGCGTTAATGCATCGGTCAAGATAAGCTTCTACCTTGTAGACAGGCACAATAATACTAATTTGTGGCATATTGTTTACCCCCCTGCTTTTCTCTCCTCATACCGAACAATACAGCTATTGCAGGCAACTGTTTTAAAACAAAAATCATCATTGCTTCCATCAAAAACACTAAAACAGTATTCCCAACAATAAGTAATAATGGGTCAGCAAGCCCCAATCGCACAAGCAATGTACGACTTACCCCCAAGGTGATTCCATTAAACAAATAAATCTGCAACGAATATTGACCTGCCAGTTCTAAAAGCCGATTCTTTCCACATGCAGTAATCCATGTACTCAACTGTATGGCAAGCCAGCAAGCGGCAACAGCAACCAGAATGTTGGTAAAACGATTTCCAATCCATCCCAGAGTAACTACCAATAGAAAACTTGCGCATCCAATCAATTGGTTGTGCTTTAAAATCCTTTTTTCGTATTCTCTGTAATATCCACCCAGTAAATAGAAGAACAGATAGTACGATGCCTGATCGACTCGGAACAACTGAGGAAAAGCAAAAAAACGAGTGGCAATCATTAATACCGCACTAATCGCAAACAAAGCATTTCTATTGCCGTAAGTCACCCACAGACCTGTTACTGCCTGCACTAAAAACATGGCAATTAAAAACCAAAAATATCCGCCATATAGCAAGATGTTGAGTATAGAATTTTGAATATTAGACGGGTTGTGCACAAAACTTTGCAAAAACAATCTGGGCAGCATATCAACCACTCCCATTGCAAAGCACGGCAGCAACAATCTTTTGCAGTGTTTTTGCAGCCAATTTGCCGGAGAGTCAATTTTTTGAACGGATGTCAAATATCCCGAAAGAATAAAAAACAGTGGCATATGAAACGAGTTAATAAAGTTACTCAACACCACACACCACTGGGCTTGTGCCCGCAAGTCAATAGGGTATCGAATAATCGAATGTTCCAAAACTACCAAAAACGCCGCTATCCCTCGGCAGGTCATCAAGTTGTGATTTACCTGTTTCATCAGCTCTTATCGCTCCGCTTTTAATCTGGCAAACAATTTTGTGTTGCCAGACTTTACTTTGGAAATGGTGCAGCCTTCCCAATAGGTCAAAAGTACGCTGCGCATTTTAATGGGCAAAATCATTAGCTTCATCATTCCCGACTGAGGTCTCATATAACGCAGAGCCGTGCGACAGCAATCAGAAGTGATAATTTGCTTGATTTGCGCTTTTTTCTCTCTGGCGGTTAAGTCGCATTTTTGATTGGTCAAATTTTCAATGCAACCAATCAAGCGTTCAACATACCGTCGAGAAATCATTTCTCTGCTTGCTTCATCGTGGATGTTCCAGTAACCATACAGTTCCAGCATCCACTGATGTTCTTCCTCTCGCTTTTGATACATCCTAGGATTGTACTTTGCCGTTTCGGATTCAGCACGCTTGCGCAAAAAATGGTAATAGGCATTTTTCATGACAGCCACACGCTCAACATTACGCACCACGCTTAAGCAGAAGGGGAAATCGTCCCAAAATGTGGTAGGAAAGTAAAGTTCGTTATCTTTCAGATAGCTAGCCAAAAACAATTTATTCCAGGGTGTGTACAGCAAATTTTTATCGAACAAGCGGTAGGCATCCCGACGAAATTCTTGTTGACTTTCATATACCCGGCTATCCACACATTGCGTCTGCGTGTACTTTTCGGTGTCGGTGTAGTATGTATCAATGTAAAAACCAGTTACCACCAGTTGCAGACTGTGCCGCTCTGCCAAAGCCACCATATCTTCCAGCATGGTGGGTTCTGCCCAATCGTCAGAATCCATAAAATAAAAATATTTTCCGCTCGCCTGCTTCATGGCCATATTCCGGGCGCTGGGTGCACCACCATTTTCTTTGTGAATCACATGAATGCGGGAATCTTGCTTAGCATACTCATCGCAAATTTTTCCGCTATTGTCAGGTGTTCCATCGTCCACCGCCCAGAGTTCCCAGTTTTGAAATGTCTGTTGCTGAATGCTCTCAATGGATTTCCCTACATATTCTTCTACTTTATATACCGGCATGATAATGCTTACCATTGGATTTTGATTCATAATTCCGCACTCCTCTTTTATTACCACTTTCAAGTTGTAGGGCAATATATGTGATGTAACCCCAATTTTTCAGCGTCTAGTCAAGAACAATATTTTGCAATATGAAATTCATCAAGACCCTTCTCTTGATGAGACAGTAGTTATCCCCTCATGGATATCATGCCTACCAATCACTTTCAGCACACTGCCCAGAAAAACTTTCATATCAAAAGCAATACTTACATTCTTCAAGTACTCACGGTCATAAAAAACCTTGTCGTAATCGTTTAAAAGGTCACGTCCGTTAATTTGTGCCCAACCAGTGATACCAGGTTTTAACTGATCCACTCCATAGTAGCGGCGCAGGTAATGAACATTGCGCTCGTGACGAATCAGCGGTCTTGGGCCAATCAAACTCATATCCCCAAAAACAACATTAAACAACTGAGGCAATTCATCAATGCTTGTGTCTCTTAAAAATCGCCCTAGTTTGGATATGTACTCTTCTGCATTCTCCAACTCGCCAGTTGACGAATACTTTGGCGCTGTGCTTTTCATTGTTCTGAATTTTATGATATAAAAAACACGGCTATTTTGGCCAACCCGTTTTTGTCTAAAAAAGATAGGCTCCTTGGGACTATTTAGTTTTTGTAATATCGCAATTACAGCAAATGGGATGGCAAGTACAACAAGTGCAAAAGATGCGATTATTGTATCTAATAAACGCTTCCACCTCAAATATTTTTTTTGCTTCTGAGTCAACAAAATACGATGTTGCTTCATAATTTGACGAATTGGCTGCTGAACGGTCATTATCTACTTCCCCCAAAAGCACTATCTTAATTTTCTTTTTGGTAAGTTGTATAACCCTATTAAGGTCCTTTTTATGCCTTGTCTTATTTTTGCCAAAAATACACTCTTATTTTAAATCATAACTCATTTAGTTGCTTTTGGCAATGAATTTGCGCCAAAAATGTCGGGAATATTGCTATTTTCAAAATTAAGAACTAAAAATGTTTTTATATTTCGCTTAGACGCACTGCCTTACGCAATAAAAGGTTCCCGGATGCAGTCAAACTGTATTCCAGGAACCTTTTTATACAATACAAGGGCTTTTGTTGGGTTTGCCAAAAGCCAGCCACAGCCCTTTTGCCGGGGAACTTGTGCAGCCCCAAGATGTTATACTTTGCCGCTCCCCTCCCCTATGGATGCTCTTTGCACCCTCTCGGCAGGGATAAAATGGGCCTGTCGGTAGGCTCTGGGAGACATCCCGTACACCGACTTAAACGCCCTGGAAAAATGCAGCGGGTTTGCAGCTCCCAGCCCTGCACGGGTCAGGCTCTCCCGCACACGCAGGCCGTCAAACTCAATCCAAGTGTACTCCCAGGGGTCCTGCTCGTCGGCGCAGTAGGTGGTGGTTTGCCCTGGCAGTATCAAAAAGCCCTGGCCGGCTTCCACCGGGTAGCGGTGTTCCTCGGCATACAGTACTCCTTTGCCGGAAATCACATAATGAAATAGGTAGTGATTACGGCGATAAGGCCCATAGGAGTGCAGAGGCTCGGTGCGTTCCCAGCCATACTGATACAGATTCAGGTCCACAAAGCGTTCGTCCTGGAACACATGAAACAGCAATTTATTGACCGTATTTTCTCCTTTGGTGGCTTTCACGGAAAAACAACTTCTTTTCTGTTCATTGTGAATATTATATAGCATAATGCTATATTACTTCAACTTAAATCTAAATAATCCTTTAAATTGAGAGATAAAAAGCGGCAAAATGATATTTATATTTTTAGTCAAATTATATAATGAACACATTAAATTTGGAAATAAATTGTATATTATGCACATTTTACAAAACTTATCCCTATTTTTCAGCAGAACAACTAAATCTGTTGCTTTTTGTATCCGGCCGGTCAAAAAGCAGCTGATTCACAAAAGGTAAAACAGGAGGAACCAACCCATGAGTTTGATGCGCAGACTGGCCTGTGCCGGACTAAGTGCCTGCCTGGCTGCAAGCCTGGTTGGGTGCGACTCGAAGGATGACACCGTAAACCTGACCTTCCAAATTTGGGATGTGGCCCAGCGCGATGGCATGACCGCCATGTGTGAGGCTTACACCGCCCAGCACCCCAATGTACATATTGAAGTACAGGTAACCAGCTGGAGTGAATACTGGACCAAACTGAAGGCCTCTGCCATGAGCGGCAAGATGCCTGATATCTTTTGGATGCACACCAACGAAATTTTGAAGTATGCCGACAACGGCAAGCTGGCAGACTGTTCTGACATTGTGGAGACCAGCAACTTCTCGGGTGTTTCCCTTGCAAATGCCAGCGGTTCGGACGGCAAGCTGTACGCCGTACCCAAGGACAAGGACACGGTGGACCTGGTTCTCACCCATCCCGAAGCCAACCCCCGGCCCCTGCACCTGTGGCTGCGTGGCTTGGAGCCGGATGCCCTCTACCGGGTGGAAACCCTTAACATCTATGGTTGCCACAGTGCGCCCCAGGCTGGCCTGGACCTGGCACAGCAGGGTGTGGGTGCCGTGTTCAGCGGCAGCACTCTAATGAATGCCGGTTACACCCTGCCCCAGCTGGCAGGTGACTATCCCAGCGTACAGCTGTACCTGACCCGCCTGTAAAGGCTTGCCCGGTCAGGGGTATCTCTCATCACATAAAATTGCAAACAAAAGCCGCCCGGTGGATGTTCCTCCGGGCGGCTTTTGTTTGCCGTTTGATTTTTAAAAAGCAAAGGGGCCATGCCCATGGTTCCGTGGCATAGCTCCCCCAAAACCGCCTGCATTCAGGCGGGATGTATTTGTTATGAATCTACTTGCAGGGTTGGGAAGGAGGCAAAAAACAAGCAGCTGAATACCACTACCAAAGGCAGACAGGCCATCCAGATTGCCTGCTCCTTCAGGACAGGGCAGGCCAGGCCCCCGATGGCGGCTCCCACCATAAACGCCAGAATGCCCCCATAAAAATTCAGTGCATGGTACAGATGCTGTTTTTGGCGGGTTGCAAAAAACTGCCATAGCTCCTCGGTGCCGCTGCGCAGGTTGCCGGTGCACATAATAGTAGCAAAGGCCTGCCCATGAATGCGCCGGAACGCACCGTATTGCAGGGAGCACACAAAGGCTACGCAGATGTTTGCCACTCGGTTCCACCCTTCGGATTGAGGAATAAACCCCACCCCCCACAGCACGGTCAGTTCCGCCAACAAAATCCACTGCCGCCAGTGGAGATAGCGGCCAGGCTTCTGCTTGCCTCTGGCACGCACCATCCGGGTAATCACAATGCCCAGGGTAAACGATACAATTGGCACCAGATAATCCAGCGCCTGGGCCCATTCCCGCTGCACCGTGTGCATAGCCAGCAAGGCCAGATTTCCGGTTTGCGCATTGGCAAACACAGCGCCCCGGTTCAGATAGGTGTACACTTCCAAAAATCCACCAGATAACCCCAGCAGCATGGCCACCCGAAGGGCCTCGCTGCTTTCCACCCGCTGGAGCTGTTGTTCCTTCATGCAAAATCCTCTTTTCTGTTACTGCTTGCGTTTGCCCACAAAGCAAGGCGGCTGGGTGTAGCACTGCCCCATAGGCCCTGGCTGGGAGCGGCACAAAGCCGCCAAATCCGCAGCGGCGGCATGGGCCTGTACCTGGCCCGGCTGGGCCTGGCCCAGCCGGGCCAGCCGGGCCAGAGAGGTATCCGCCGGAAGGGCGGCCCCCCGCAGCAGCTCCAGCCCCTGGGGTGTAGCCCCCAAAATATGCAGGTAGCTGGGCATACCGCTGGTTTGGCCGGTATAGCCAAGAGCCGCACAAAGCACATACCGGCGCAGCCGGGCATGGGCGTATCGCTTGGTTTTTAAAAGGCTGTACAGTTCTTCCAGGCTGGTGGCACGGGCCACTGCCTGGGCCAGCCGATGCTCCAGGCCTTCCGCAGTGTCCCGCACCTGAGCCAGCTGCTCCACGGATGCCGCCCGCAGCCGGCTTAGAACTGCCAGCTCAAACCGAAAACCGCTGATGTCCAGCCCCTGCTGCTGGGCCTGCCGGTAAAGCTCCAATGCCTGGTCCGGCACATAGCCTTGCAGGCCCTGTGCGCCCTCTCTGGCCCATGCCTGGCGCAAAAAGGTGGCACTGGCAAAGCCCTCCTGGCCAGGAGTAAGCTGCCCATGGGCCGCTCCCTTGCGGGGCAGGGGCACCGGTTCAAGATGGCTTTTACTGCGCCGGATGGCCTTACAGTACTCCACACCCAAATTGTTGTTGGGGCTGGCCAGCACCTGCCCGGCCAAAGAAAGGAGCCTTGCAGCTGCTTTGGCTCTTGCGGCGGCAAAGGAGATGCCGGTGGCCAGCTGCCTGCTTAACTCCTGCTGAAACTCCGGCTCGTCCAGCAGGGCTGCGGTTTGTTTTAGTGCCTGTACCTCTGGGCTTTCGGCCCCAAACACCAGCCAGGAAAGCCCCGGCAAAGCCGTGAGCGCCGCCACCCCTGCGGCAGCAAAGCCCTCGGCGCTTTGCAGGGCACAGGGAGCGGGCAGCCCCAGCACCAAATCCGCCCCCGCCTGCAAGGCGGCCTTTGCACGCACCCAGGGTGGCAGCAGGGCCAGACCGCCCCGCTGGGTAACATCGGTGCTCATGCACACCGCCACAGCCTGGGCCCCCAGGGCCTTTGCCTGCTCAATCTGCCATGCGTGCCCTGCATGAAAGGGATCGTATTCGGTAATAATGCCTGCTGCAAGCATGAAAGGGCCTCCTTTGGGGCAGTTTTATGCTGGTTTTTTAGGTTGCAAACGAACTTATTCCATTATATAATAAAATCAAGACAATGAAAAGCTGTACTGCCTTTGGGCCATACCTGGTTCAGTGCTATGCGCACTGGGCTTGCTTTTTGCTTGTGCTTTTATTATTTGAACGAACAATTTTCGGGAGGAAACGATCACATGAAAATTCTGGTTATCAACTGCGGTTCTTCTTCTTTGAAGTACCAGCTGATCGACATGGAAAACGAGAATGTGCTGTGCAAGGGCCTGTGTGAACGCATTGGCATCAACGGCAGCAAAATCACCCACAAGGCCAACGGCCAGTCCTGGACCGAAGAAGCTGAGTTCCCCACCCATACCGAGGCTTTCTCCAAGGTAGTGGAAATGATGACCACCGGCGAGGGCGCCGTTGTGGCCGACAAGAGCGAAATCGGTGCCATTGGCCACCGTGTGGTGCAGGGCGCTGAGTTCTTCACCGAGAGCTGCCTGGCTGACGATGCTGTTATCGACAAAATCGAGGAGATTGCTCCTCTGGCTCCCGTGCACAACATGGCTCATGTGCAGGGTCTGCGCAGCGCCAAGGCTGTGTTTGGCGAGCATGTGCCCAACGCTGTGGTATTCGACACCACCTTCCACCAGACCATGCCTCCCAAGGCTTATATCTACGGCGTAAACTACGAGATGTACGAGAAGTACTCCATCCGTCGTTACGGCGCACACGGCACCAGCCACCGCTATGTAAGCAAGGCTGCTGCCGACTACCTGGGCAAGGATCCCAGCGAGCTGAAAATCATCACCTGCCATCTGGGCAACGGTTCCTCCATCACCGCTGTGGACGGCGGCAAGTGCGTTGACACCAGCATGGGCCTGACTCCTCTGGCCGGCGTTATGATGGGCACCCGCTGCGGCGACATTGACCCCAGCGTTGTAACCTACATGGAGCAGAAGCTGGGCATCCATGGCCAGGAAATGGCAGACTACCTGAACAAGACCAGCGGTCTGCTGGGCATTTCCGGCATCTCTAGCGACAAGCGTGATGTGGAAGAAGCTGCTCTGGCTGGCAACGAGCGTGCCAAGCTGGCAGAAGATATGCTGAACTACCAGATCAAGAAGTACATCGGTTCCTACACCGCTGCCATGAACGGTCTGGACTGCATCGTGTTCACCGGCGGCATTGGCGAGAACGACCACGGTCTGCGTGCCGGCGTGTGCGAGAACATGGACTTCTTCGGCATTAAGCTGGACCTGGAGAAGAACAAGCTGCGCGGCGCCGACATCATCGATATGTCCGCTCCCGACAGCCGTGTAAAGATCCTGATGATCTGCACCAACGAGGAGCTGATGATCGCTCGCGATACTCTGGCTCTGGTAAACGGCTAATTGCATTTTTGATGCTATACAAAAATCCCTCCTGCCAACCGGCAGGAGGGATTTTTCTTGCTAAAAAAACAGGCAGCAGGGCCCACACTGCCCTCTGCCTGGTGCGGGCAGTGCTTACTGCGCTGCCACTGCGTTATAAATGCGTTCAATCTCCTCCGCATTTTCACCCATCAGTTTGACGGGGTGCTTATAGTCCAGGTTCATCAAGCCCAGAATGCTCTTGGCGTCGGCAATGACACCCTTCAGATCCTTTACATTCACCTCATGCTCACATTTTGCTGCGGCATTCACAATGTCCTTTACCTGCTGGAAGCTGGAAACCTTGAGCTCTTTGATCATTCTGCACGCCTCCTTTGCTCGTTGGTCAACCGGTATACGGCTTTGGCCGAAAAGCTGTGCTTTCCTGGCAAACAGACAGTTTGCGGCGGGCTGCCAGCCGTTTTGCAGCCTCCTGTCCTGTTCACTGGCGCATTATAGCACAGAAAAATCAATTTGTATCCAATTTGATTATTTTTCTACCAGTGAAACAATTTAGCTCCACAAATACTTCTATTTTTGGTGCAATTCCATTGCACTTTTGCTGCACCTGCCAGTTCAACAACAGCACTTCACAGGATAGCCCACTTGTTTGCAGTTTATACATTCCTGCTGTTTTTTGCCTTTGGGTGTGCTGTTTTCCTTGCTCCAAAGCCCTTGCATCCCCGCTTAAAATCAAGTATACTAGACAGCAAGAGATAATGCAATACAGTAGTGCTTTAGTGTAAAAAATCATCCAAGCGCAAAAAGGAGGCTCACCATGAACCATGTCACGCTGCCTGCCGGGTACACCCCCTGCCTGGGTTTATACGACACCCAAAAAGCCATTGGCCTGATTAAGCAGATGTTTGAAATCAAGCTGTGCGCCGCTCTGCACCTCAAGCGGGTTACGGCACCCCTGTTTGTGGACCCTGCCCTGGGCCTGAACGATGATTTGAACGGCATTGAACGGCCCGTAAGCTTTGATGTGCCCGCCACCGGCTGCAATGCCCAGGTGGTGCACAGCCTGGCCAAGTGGAAGCGGCTGGCCCTGCACCAGTACGGCTTCCGGGTGGGCAACGGCCTGGTAACAGACATGAACGCCATCCGCCGGGATGAGGAACTGGACAACCTGCACTCCATCTATGTGGACCAGTGGGACTGGGAAAAGGTGATTGATGCCTCCCAGCGCACCCCGGAGTTTTTGCAGCAGACGGTGCAAAACATTGTGTACGCCATCAGCTCCACCTTGGATGAGCTGAAATGGCAGTTCCCCTCCCTCAACACTACCCTGTGCCGGGAAGTAAGCTTTGTAACCAGCCAGCAGCTGGAGGATATGTACCCGGATTTGACCGGTAAAGAGCGGGAAAACGCCTACCTGCGCCAGCATCCCACCACCTTTATTATGCAGATTGGCGGCGCACTCAAAAGCGGCCGCCCCCACGATGGCCGTGCCCCGGACTATGACGACTGGAGCCTGAACGGCGACCTTTTGTTCTGGCACGAAACCTTGCAGCAGGCCGTTGAAATCAGCAGTATGGGCATCCGGGTGGACCCCCAGGCCCTGGACCAGCAGCTGACCCTGGCCGGATGCGATGACCGGCGCAGCCTGCCCTTCCATCAAATGCTGCTGGCAGGCCAGCTGCCCCTTACCATCGGCGGCGGCATTGGTCAAAGCCGCCTGTGCATGCTGCTGCTGGGCAAAGCCCATGTGGGCGAGGTGCAGGTAAGCCTTTGGGATGAGCAAACTGTGGAAGCCTGCAAACAGGCAGGCATTCCCCTGCTGTAACATTGCACGGGGCTGAAAATTTCACAAATTGGCAATAATTTTCCAACAGTTCCCACATATCCTGGGGGTATACTAACACCATGGTCTTATTCCCCTGGCAGTTACTCCACTGCCAAGACCACTCCTCTTCATTCTTTTTTTGTGATTGAAATTCTTGCAAAAAATCCGCCCTGGCAAGCAGCTGCTTACCGGAGCGGATTTTTTGTGTTATATGGGGTTCAGTTTTTTCAACAGCTCTTGCCGGGCTGCCGGTTGTTCCGGTGAGTGTCAGCCGTTCAGGCCCTTCATGGTCAGGCTGATGCGCTTTTTCTTCACATCCACCTCCAGCACCTTCACCTTTACCACATCGCCCACCTTGACGGCCTGGCTGGGGTGCTTAATGAACCGGTCGCTGAGCTGGCTGATATGCACCAGTCCATCCTGATGCACGCCAATATCCACAAAGGCGCCAAAATCGATGACATTGCGCACGGTACCCATCAGCTCCATATCCGGCCTCAGGTCCTCCAGCCCCATCACATCGCTGCGCAGCAGGGGGGCGGGCAGCTCATCACGCATATCCCGGCCGGGGCGCAGCAGCTCGGCCATAATATCCCGCAGGGTAGGCTCGCCTGCGCCGGTTTCTTTGCAGAGTGTTTCAAACCCAATGGCCTGTGCCTTCTGGGGCAGCTGGGCAATGGCAGGGGTGCCAATATCCTTGGCAGTAAAACCGCAAAGCTCCAGCAGGGCAGCGGCTGCACCGTAGCTTTCGGGGTGAACTGCGGTGGAATCCAGAGGCTGCTTTGCCCCCGGCAGGCGCAAAAATCCGGCGCACTGCTCAAAGGCCTTGGGCCCAAGTCCCTTCACCTTTTTCAGCTGTGCACGGGAGGTAAAGGCCCCGTTCTCCTCCCGCCAGGCTACCACATTTTTAGCAGTGGAGGCGCTTAAACCTGCCACACGGGCCAGCAGCGGTGCACTGGCGGTGTTCAAGTCCACACCAACGCTGTTTACACAGTCCTCCACCACGCCGTCCAGGGTTTCGTTCAGGCGTTTTTGGGGCATATCGTGCTGGTACTGGCCCACACCCACCGCCTTGGGATCAATCTTCACCAGCTCGGCCAGGGGGTCCTGCAAACGGCGGGCAATGCTCACGGCACTGCGCAGGTTTACATCAAACTGGGGGAATTCCTCTGCCGCCAATTTGCTGGCGGAATACACGCTGGCACCAGCCTCGCTCACCACCATGTACTGTACGCCGCCCCCAATTTCCCGAATGACCTGGGCGGCAAAAATTTCGGTTTCCTTGCCCGCAGTGCCGTTGCCGATGGCAATAATCTGCACCCCGTGGCGGGCAATCAGGTCCTTGACCTTGGCTTTGGCCTGTTCCACCTTTTTGAACTCCGGAACCGGGTATACCACCGCCGTATCCAGCACCTTGCCGGTGGGGTCCACCACTGCCAGCTTGCAGCCCATCCGGTAGCCGGGGTCCATGCCCAGGGCCACCTTGCCTTTGATGGGGGGCTGCAACAGCAGCTGGCGCAGGTTTGCACCAAACACCTGAATGGCACCCTCTGCGGCCTGTTCACTCAGCAGGCTGCGCATCTCCCGCTCCATGCTGGGATGAATCAGCCGGGTATAGCTGTCCTCTGCAGCCAGTTCCACCTGGCGGGCACTTTCGCCGCCGCTGCGCTTCACAAACATCTGGCGAATGCCGCCCAGGGCCTTTTCGGTGTCCACCTCCACAGCTACCTTCAAAAAGCCTTCCCGCTCGCCCCGGTCCAGGGCCAGAACCCGGTGTCCGGCTGCCTTACTCACTGGCTCGCTGTAATCGTAGTAGGGTGCATAAACGCTGTCCTCCTCCTTTGCGGCCTTGCTTACCAGCCGGCCAAAGGTGGTGTAAAACCGGCGCAGCTGGGTACGCAGGCCAGCGTCATCGCTAATCTGCTCGGCCAAAATATCCCGTGCGCCAGCAAGGGCACTTTCTGCGTCCGGCACCTCCTCGCTCAGATACTGGGCAGCGGCAGCCTGCACATCCAGTGCTCCATCCTGGGCAAACAAGGCATCTGCCAAAGGCTGCAACCCACGGGCCTTTGCCACGCTGGCCCGGGTTTTGCGCTTGGGCCGGTAGGGGCGGTACAAATCCTCCAGCTCTGCCAGGGTTACAGCAGCCGCCAGAGCCTGCTCCAGCTCCGGGGTCATGGCTTCCTGCTGGCGGATGGCTGCATCCACCTCCTGACGGCGTTTTTCCAGCCCCCGCAGGTATTCCAGCCGGTCTGCCAGCTGGCGCAGCACCTGGTCATCCATTGCTCCCGTGGCTTCCTTGCGGTACCGGGCAATAAAAGGGATGGTGTTGCCTGCGTCAATCAGTTCCACCGCCGCTTCCACCTGCCGCTGGGGCAGGTTCAGTTCGGTGGCCAATACCTTGCAAAATTCCGTCATATTAGGCTCCTTTTCTATCTAACAGGGCAAACACAGCGCCGCCGGGCAGGCCAAAAGCCTGTGGGCAGCGCTGTGTACAGCAATTCGTTTTAAATAAGGGCGGGGTTTTCTTCTTCACCGCCGAAACACATTGGCCTTTGCAGCCTTGGCATCCATTCTGCGGCCCAGCAGGATATACACTGCCCAGACCACCAGGCAAACCGCCGACACCGCCAGCGAGACATTCAGCCCCTTGGTGTGGTATTCCAGCTGGATGGTGCTGTCCCCCTGGGGCACCTGCACCGCCATCAGTCCGTTGGAGACCTTCAGCACCGGCACCGGCTGGCCATTTACCGTGGCGGTAAAGCCCTCGTCATAGGGTACAGCCAGCAGCACCAGACTTTCCTGCTCTCGCTGGATGTGGGCGGTAAGGCCGCTGCCGGTGAGCTCCACCTGATAAGCCGCCATGCTGGCCCGCTGCTCCAAATCCTCCTGGTAGGCCTGCTGGGTAAGGCCGCTGCATTCCTCCGAGGTAAGCTGGCGCAGCAGGTGGCCGTACTGGGCAGCCTGTTCCTGGTCCAGCACCATGGCCCGCATCAGCAGATTGGAGCGGTTGCTTTCCGCCACTTCCTCCCATTGTTCGTTGGTAACATAGGCATCGTAGGCGTACACCATAGGCAGCCATTGGGTGTTTTCGTAAACCGCCAGGCTTCCCTGGGTGGCATAGTACCGCCAGGTATCCCCCAGTTTTTCCTCCAAGTCCGCCTGATCCTCCACCGGGCAGACGGTAAACCGCACGCTCAAAAGCCCCCGCAGGGCATAATCCTCCAGCTCTGGGGCACTGCGTACATCCCGCTTAACCCCCACGCTGGGGTAAAACTCTAAAATGGACGGGGCCACCGTGGAGTTAAAGGTCTGCAAATCGCTTTTGTTCATCCACAAACCCAGGTTATCGTAGCATTCGTAGTCATCAATGCGGTAGGCACCCTGGGGCAGGGTCTGAGCCAGGGTTCTTGCGTCCAGATACTGCTGCTGGCGGTAGTTTTTATCGTTGTCCCACTGGGCAAACTTGCCCACCGCAATGTGGGCTACCCCATACACGCAGCCAAAGGCCAGCACCGCAGCTGTAAGGCGGCGCACCAGCAGGGCGGGGTTTTTCTGCCGGGTCCATAAATACCAGAACACCAACACGCCCAGCGTACCCAAACCGAAATTCATCCAAAACTTGGCCGGTTCCTTCATAACGCCAATCTGCCAGCTTTCCTCCACTTTGGTGGGCACCAGGGCAAAGGCGCAATAGGCAGCCAGCACCGCCAGCGTAGGCCCAAAGCCCTTTTGCAAATCCACCTGGCTGGTGTGCTCCAGGCTGTACACCGTTGCGGCGCACATAATCAGCAGGGGCATATAAAACCACCGGGCATAGTAGCTGGAGTTCATGGCATAAAACAGCGAGTTCAGCCCCGGCACCAGCGCCATCACCAGGCAGATGCCCAGCAGCCGCTTAAAGGCAGTTCCCTTGCAGCTGCGGCAGTAGGCAATCACACCCACCATGCTTACCAAAGGCAGGTAGGCGGTCATGCTGGTCCATTTAATAACGCCCTCGGTAAAGATGGCAGGCATAAAGGGGCAGTCCGGCGGAAAAAACAGGCTGTACAGGATGGCTGCATACTGCTGGGGTTTGCTGTACAGCAGCAGGCCGAACCCATTGGAAAACTTGGATACACGGGGGTTGTTGGCCAAACTGTACACGGTGGGAATCAGCAGCACGCAGCCCATGCCCACACCCAGCAAACTTTCCCAGGCAAGGCGGCCAAACCTGCGCCAGTCCATCTGCCAGGGGCCCCAAAGGGTCATGCAGCAGAAATACAGCAGCAGAAACACCACCTGCCCCGCAAAAAAGAAGTAGTTGTTCAGCAGGTTCAGGGCCACCAGCAAGGCAAACATACCCCGGCGTTTTTTGTATACCGCCTCATCCAGCGACCAAAGCAGATAGGGGAACAATGCAATTACATCCACAAAGTGGTTAAAGAACACATTGTACACCGTAAAGCCAGAAAAAGCGTATAGGCAGCCCCCCAAAACCGCCAGGTTAGGTTGGCGGGTATACCGGCTGACCCACAGGTAAGCGCCTGCACCTGCCACCGCAAACTTTAAACAAAGCAGCGGCACCATCAAATAGGGCATCCAGCCAGAGGGAAACAGCAAACTAAGCCACCAGAAGGGACTGCCCACCAGATAAAAAGAGTAGCTGTTTAAAAAGCCGCTGCCCAAATCGGTGGCCCAGCTAAAGCTGGCCCCACTTTTTGCAAATTCGTTGGCGTAGTAATAAAAGGCAATCTGCTGGCTGTTAAAATCTCCAGCGTACAGAAAGAACCCTTGATCCACAATATAAAAAGGCAGCAGCATCATGGCTGCGCCCAAACCGCACAGCCCAAAGGTCAGCCAAAACTTATTTTGGCGGGGCTTTTGCAGCGTTGGCATTGATTGTTCACCCTTTCCTGTGTTGATGATTTCACATCTGCATCCCTTCAAAGTAGCCTCAAACCGTGCTACAATAGGCACAGTTACTTTGGTAAGCAAGGAGCGTGGCTTTTGTTATGAATACCTATCCCTTTAATGCCCTGGTCAGCCGGATGAAGTACATCCGCCGCTGGAGCCTGATGCACTCCGCCCGGCCGGAAACCCTCAGCGAGCACACCACCGAAACCGCCATTCTGGCCCACACCCTCTGCCTGATTGCCCAGGAGGTAACCGGCACACCGGTACGGCCCGAAACGGTGGCTGTGGCAGCCCTCTACCACGACGCCCAGGAAATTCTCACCGGGGATATGCCCACCCCGGTGAAATACAAAAACGAACGGCTGAAAAACGCCTATAAGGCCCTGGAAACCGAAAGTGCCGTGGCCATGCTGGGGCTTTTGCCTCCTGCTTTGCGCCAGCCCATGGCAGGCTACATGACCGGCCGTATTCTCACCGAAGCGGAGCAGCGGCTGCTGAAAGCCGCCGACCGGCTGAGTGCCCTCATTAAATGTATGGAGGAAGTGCAGGCCGGCAACCGGGAGTTTGCCGCCGCCATGGCCCAGCAGCGGGAAGCCCTCGC
>CALWNE010000033.1 GCA_944382705.1 uncultured Allofournierella sp. | reverse complement strand
CTCAGCCTGTCGAAAAAGGTCGCCAAAAGGCGGCCTTTTTCTCGTATCATGGAAGAAAATGGGGTATAATGGTGTAGGGTGATAAAAATGCTGGTAAAGAACACAGAAAATCGAGGACAGCTGGAATTTGTAAGTTTGGAAAACATGGTACCACAGGACCACTTGCTGCGGAAGATTGATGCAGCAATCGATTTCAAGAAGATATACGAATTTGTAGAAGATTTGTACTGCGAGGACAACGGCAGACCAAGCGTTGACCCGGTGGTGCTGTTCAAGATTGTGCTCATTCAGCATATCTACGGAATTCCATCTCTTCGCCGAACCATGGAAGAAGTGAGTATGAACCTTGCATATCGGTGGTTTATTGGCTATCCGCTGAACGAAGCAGTGCCGCATTTCTCCACAGTGAGTTACAACTTCAAACACCGATTCAACCACGCCACGGTGGAGTATGTGTTCCGGTGGGTGCTGAAAGCTGCGGCAGAAGAAGGATATCTGGACACGGACGCAATTTTTGTGGATGGAACACATATTAAGGCAAGTGCCAATCTGAAAAAGCAAGCCAAAAAGGCGGTTCCCAAACAGGCAAAGCGGTATGCAAAAGAGCTGTTCGATGAGGTGAACAAAGACCGGGAAGAACACGGGAAAAAGCCTTTTAAAGATGACAGTGACAAAAAGCCGCCCCAAGAAAAGGAAACAGTAGTGTCCACCACCGACCCGGAAAGCGGCGTATTTCACAAGGGGGAACACAAAAAATGCTTTGCCTACGAAGCACACACCGCTTGCGACAAGCACAATTTCGTCCTCGGTGTGCATGTTACTCCCGGCAACATCCACGACAGCGTAGCGTTTGACCCTTTGTACGATGAACTGTGCAAAAACTACCCCGAACACAAAACTGTGGTGGCAGACAGCGCCTACAAAACGCCCTGGATTTGCAAGAGAATTTTCGAGAGCGGCCGTGTTCTTTCCACCTGCTATACCCGGCCCAAGACCAAAGACAACGGCCACCCCTGGTGGGCGTATGTGTATGACGAATACTTTGACGATGTGATTTGCCCGGAGTACCGTGTGCTGCATTATTCCACCACAACACGGGACGGCTACCGGGAATACAAGAGCCGGGCCTATCTTTGCAAGACCTGTCCCACCAGAGGGATGTGCACCGAAAATGCCAAGTGCGAAAAAACAGTCTTGCGACACATTTGGCAGAACTATGTGGGGATGGCAGAGCATGTCCGGCACATGGCGGTATACAAAGAGCTGTACCGGCTACGAAAAGAGAAAATTGAGCGTGTATTTGCCGATGCGAAGGAAAAGCACGGTATGCGTTACACGCAGTACAGAGGCTTGGCTCAGGTGACAAACTGGGTGAAGCTTAAATTTGCTGCCATGAATTTGAAAAAACTGGCCATCTGGAAATGGAGTGACCGCCATCCGGTACCGGATGGCGGCAAACGGTCCAGATTGCGCGAAAATACGCCCAACATTTCGCTGCTTTTTCCATCTTCCTTCTTGTTTACAAACCAAAAACCTGCTCTGGTCTGATTGCCAAAGCAGGTTTTTCTACAAGCTGAGGTACAGACCTTTCGGTCTGTACCTTTTTGCTTTTATTCGGGCCATCGTTGCCCGGATGGTTCAGTGCTCGGTGGAGGATTGCTCGGTGCATTGGTTTGGAGCCTGGCTGCCGGGCGCTTGCAGCAGAATGTGCTCTCTGCGCTGCAAAGGCACACTCACCACCACCGCAATGCCCATGGCCAGGGCCACGGCAATTTTAAGGGTTTCGGTGCCTTTGGCTGCAAACTGGGCGGTATCCCCCGTGATAAAGGCATAGGCGGTGTAGTAGATGCCTGCACCGGGCACCAGGGGAAAGATGCCGGGAATTAAAAACAGGGTTACCGGCGCACGGCGCAGCACCGAAAGCACACGGGTAAGCAAAGTAAGCGGAATAACCGCCACCAGGCTTGCCAGCACCGCACTGGGCTGGGCCTGCATCATCATCCAGTAGGCAAGCCACCCCACTGTGCCTGCCGCACCGCACCAGGCCAGATGGCGGTGGGGAACATGGAACAGCAAGCCAAAACAGACGGTGCCCACAAAGGCCGGCACCAGCTGTTCCAACAGATGCATCAACATCATAGCACCACCCCCGGAATTAGATTGGCAAGACCGATAACCAGACCCACCCCACAGGCAATGCAGCCTGCGGTAAGCAAAGCGTCCAGCATACGGATGGTGCCGGACAGAAAGTCCGCCATAATCAAATCCCGTACTCCCAGGGTGAGGGCCATGCCCGGCACCAGAGGCATCAGGGCACCGATGATGGATTTATCCATATTTTGGCCAAAGGGCGGGATAAACAGCAGCATGGTGACCAGTGCCACAAAAGCGGCCCCCACAAAACGGTTCACCAGCTTGTTTAGCTGCCAGCGGTTCATTAAAAGCAGCAGCATTTGCAGCGCAAGGCCCACCACAAGGGCCACCACGCCATCCTGCCAAACCCCGCCAAACAAAATGGCAAAACAGGCACTGCCCAAACCGCAGCTCAAAATCTGCTGGGCTGTTGGGGCATAGTCCATGTTGCGGATGCGCTCCAGCTCCTGCCAGGCCTGCTCCAGATTTGCTTCGCCCCGGGCAATCCGCCGGGACAGGGCGTTGATGGCCTCCACCCGGCCCAGGTGCACCTCCGCTGCGGGCACACTGCGAATCTGGGCTGGCTGGCCGTAATCGGTTCCCATACTGGCAAAAATGCCGTTGGTGAGTACATAGCCATGAAAACTGTCCACCCCAAAGCTTTTGGCCATAATTTCCATGGTTTGTTGGGTGCGGCTCACCTCCGCCCCGTTTTTTAACAGCAGCTGACCTGCCTCGGTCACAAATTCCAGCACATTTTGCCGGTCGTTCATGCAGATTGCTCCCCCTTATGTACGGATGCTGTTGCGCACCTGAGCAAACTCAGGCCGAACTTCAAACAAATGCCGGGCAATGACCTCCATCAGCAAAAAGTCCTCCTCGCTGTCGATGTCCAAAATGCCGGTATCCATCATCTTGCTGGCACCAATGCGCCCTTCCCACAAAATCCCGGTGGTGTTCTGCTGCAAAAACTGCCGCTCAAACACATAGATGCTGGCGTTCAAATCGTAAAACACCGGGGCCTGCTGGCGGGCGGTGTACACGGCTCCGTCCATGCCCTTTTCCACATGGTCGCCGCAGTCCCGCACCATGTTAAAGCAGGGGTTCCGGCGGGACTCGGTCACGCTGAACACCAAATCCAAATCCGGCCGCTGCTCCTTGAGGGCAAAGGCGTTGCCCACATCCTGTGCGGTGCGCAGGGGGCTGGTGATGTCCAAGTCCATTACATAGTCATACTGGCAGTTCCTACGTTCTTCCATCCGGCGCAGGCAGTCCTGAAACACGGCCATTTTGGGCACGGTATCCCCTGCCAGCTGGGCGCTGCGGGGCAAAAATTCCACTTCCGGGTAGGTACCGGTTACCAGCTGGGCTAGCTCCTGGCTGTCGGTGTTCAGGCAGATGTCCACCTGCACATCCGGGCGGGACTGGGCAAACAGGCTGGCAGCGGCCAGGGTGTAGTGCACCAGGGGTTTTTCGCAGAAGGTTTTCAGGTTTTTGTTCTTGAATCCCTTGCTGCCGGCTCGTCCACAAACGGTGATGAGCAGTTTTTTCACAGTGATTCTCTCCTTTGGCTGCGCTTGCTTTGCGCTTGGAATAACAGGGTTACAGCTGGCCCAGGGTCAGCCTCAGTACATCCAGAGCCATGGCGGGGCTGTTCAGGCTTTCGCCCTGCTGCTCCAGCGCATAGTCCAAAAAGTACTCCATCTCCCGCATATACCGGTCGTTCACCGGCTCCTCGTAATGCTGTACCACGCCATTGGGCAGGGTGATGGTGCCCTGGCCAAAGTCCGCCACCACGCTGCCTTCCTTGCACATCAGCTCGATGCTGCGCCGGTAGGTACGGCCAAAGTAGTCCAGATGCACCTCTGCCAGCATATGGGGATAGCGGGCAATATAAACGGACAAATCATCCGAATCAATTTCCAGATGGGAGTAGGTACCCTTAAAATTGTAGCATTCACGAGGTTTGCCGAACAAATCCACCAGATAATCCCACTCGTGAATCAGGTCAATGGTAACGCCGCCCCCCATGGCTTTGTGGGCGGAGTACACCGTGCGGTAATCCACACCGGGCCGCCAGTCCGGCAGGTAGGAGGAGCAGATGACCCGCACCGAATAGGGCTTGAGGGTGGGCATCATCTTTTTGAGGGCCAGATACACCCCGCACCACCGCATGGGAGCGGCCACATACGCCTTTTGAGTATCCAGACCCAAATCCGCCAGGTCGTAGTGGGTGGAATCAAAAATAGGCTTTTCGATAAACAGGGTATCCACCTTGCCGCACAGTTCCGCCAAGGTCCCTGCATGGAGATGGGTAGGGTTGGTGATAAAGGCCACATCGTACCGGCCCAGCTGCTCAAAGTCGATGTACTGCTTGTGGATAATGCCTGCCAGCTCCTGGGGCAGAGGCCGCAGGCTGGAGCGGAGTGCGTCCACCTGCAGGGAGA
This sequence comes from uncultured Allofournierella sp., assembly GCA_944382705.1. Lineage (GTDB taxonomy): Bacteria > Bacillota > Clostridia > Oscillospirales > Ruminococcaceae > Allofournierella. The sequence continues at coordinate 66,132 of CALWNE010000033.1, read as the reverse complement.
TGCCCCGCCGGGAGGCAATGTGGATGAGGTTGCTTAAATGCCGTTTGCCAATGGAACCAAGTCCTACAAATAATACTTTCATAATGGGTTCCTCCTGGGCCGGGCTTACCCGGCAGTTTTGATTATGCCTGTTCGATGGCCTCAATCAGGCGGATGGTTTGCTCGTCCTGGGCAAAGCTGTACCGGGGCTGCTGGGTGCCTTCCAGCACACCCAAAAAGTTGGCCAGTTCGTCCACATAGGCATTTTCCACAATGTTGTCACTGTAGCGGGGGTCCTGCTCCACCGACTGATAGGTGTTTACCGGCAGTTTTTGGCCTTTTTCGTGGTCAAAGGTATACAGGCTTTTGGGGTTGCCCTCCCAAAACAGGTGCAGCCCCTCGCCAAAGCATTCAAAGTTGCGCACTGCTTTGGGGCTTACCACATCCACCGCCAGCATGCCCTTGGTGCCGTTGGCATGGCGCAGGGTTACAAAGTAGCTGTCCGGGTAGTCGATTTCCAGCTTGCTGATTTTATCCTTTTCCACATGGATGCGCTCCACCGGGCCAAAGGTATCCAGCAGCCAGGGCAGGTCGATGCCAAAAATCTCCCGCACGCCGCCGGTGCGCTTATCCGCCACAAAAAAGTTTTTGTAGCTTTCCCAGGGGTGCCAGTCCGGCAGGTACTGGCCGATATGATAGATGTAATTCACAGGGCCTTCAAACTGCTGCACCTGCTGCTTAATGTACTGGGTCTCCCCCCGGTAAAGCATGGTGGAGGACAAAAACAGGGGCAGGCCCTTTTGCTGGGCTTTGCGCTGGTTTTCCTCGTAGCCATCGTTCACCAGATTCAGCTCGGTGAACACGGGCAGTCCCCCATCCAGCAGCTGGCCAATGATGGCCGCATGGGTGATGGGAGCGGTGCACACCAGCGCACCGTCAAACCGGTCTGCTGCCAAAGCCTGGGGAATGCTTTCGTAGACGGTGTACCCCAGCTGCTGGCCTTCCTCCCGGCGCTGGGGGCTGCTGTCCACTCCGCTGATGGCAATGGAAGCATCCATTCCTTTCAGCAGCCGGGCACGGCGTTTGCCCATGCTGCCCAAACCCACAATCAACAATTTCATAGAGTTTCCTCCTTTGCGGTGCAAAATGGTCCATCGTAAAACACCTTGGGTACATTGTAATCCGGCTCATCCAGCCAGTCTGCAAGAATCTGCACCATGCGCTGGCTGGTATTTCCCCCATTGTAGGGGCTTTGGGTGCGGCGGGCCTGGGCCTCAAATTCTGGGCTGAGGGCCTGTTCCAGCGCCTTCTGGATGGCCTGGCTTTCGGCCGGGCAGCACACCACATTGGCGCAGAGAATACGCCCTGCCTGCCGCTGGCCAATGTTCACCGCAGGTACGCCAAAGGTGGGGGTCTCCACCACGCCGGAGGAGGAGTTGCCCACCACCACCGACGCATACTGCATGGCGGAAAGATACCGCTTAACCCCCAGGCTGGTAACGGTAAGCACCTGACCCTGTCTCTGGGCGGCCCACTCGTCCAGACGCTGGTTGATGGCAAGGCCGCCAGCATCGGCGTTGGACTTGGTTACCAGCCAGCGGATGGGCTGGCGGCTGCCGATTGCATCCAGTGCCAGCAGCAGCTGGTCCACCTGGCAGAGAGGATCGGCATCGCCGGCAGTTTCCGGGTGAAAGGTCACCAGACCAAAGGGGCCGGAAAGATCCATCCCCACACTTTCGCTCAGCTGGCTGCGGGTGAGTTTTTCCATGGTGCGGATGTTTTCATCCCCCAATCCCCCCACATTCCACACCCGGCCAGGCTGTTCTCCCATGCGCACAAGGCGCTGGGCGTATTCCTGGCAGCTGGGAAAATGCAGATGGGCCATCTTGGTGATGCAGTGGCGGTAATAGTCATCCGCTGCGCCCAGGGTTACATCCCCGCCGCTGATGTGGGCAATGGGTACGCCGGTCATAGCTGCGGCCTGGGCTGCGGCAAAAATTTCGTACCGGTCGCCCAGCACCAGCACCGCTTTGGGCTTGTGCTCCCAAAACCAGGTGCTGAACTGCTGGATGGTATAGGCCACCGTCTGGGCTGTGGCCAGCGGGCCCTGCCCAAACTTTAAAATGGGAATACGGGCCGCAATGGGCATGCCGTCCCCCTCAATTTCCTCCACGGTGCTGCCGTACTCCGCAGCCAGATGGGCGCCGGTTACCAGCAGCCGCAGGTCAAACCGGGGGCTTGCCTGCAATTTTTGCAGCACCGGCCGCAGCAGACCATATTCCGCCCGGGTACCGGTAATTACAGCCAGGGTATGCTGTTTCATGCAACTGCTCCTTTGTTACAGCTCAATGGCTTCGTCTTCTTCAAAGCTGCGCTTGGCCTTTTGGCCCAGCACCTGGTACCAGCGCATGGGGCTGATGCCGTCGCCAGGGCGTTTGGTGGTGAGGTTTTCCTCCGTAAACTCCTCTCCCTGCTGGATGGGCCGGGCTGCCACGATGCTTTTGCGGGCAATGGGCTTGTTTTTGGCCTCGCTGGCAGAAACCGCCTTGTGGCCGGTGCCCATGGCCTGTTCAATGTTGCGCACCGCCTGCACCATGGCCTTCAGCTCCTGGGGTTCCAGGCTGGCCTTATGGTCCGGGCCTTCCATGGTTTTATCCAAGGTAAAGTGCTTTTCAATCACCACTGCACCCAGGGCAGCGGCGGCCACATCGCACTCCCAGCCGGGGGTGTGGTCCGAAAGGCCTACCGGCAGGCCAAACTGCTCGCTCAGCTCCAGCATGGCCAGCAGGTTTGCATCCTGGTAGGGAGTGGGATACTCGGTATTGCAGTGGAGCACTGTTACCGCAGGGCAGCCGTTATCCTCCAGCACGCTGATGGCATCCTCAATTTCCGGCAGGGTGCTCATGCCGGTGGAAAGAATCACCGGCTTTTGGGTGCGGCCAATGGCTTCCAGATAGGGCAGGTTGGTGATTTCGCCGCTGGGGATTTTGAAATAGGGCAGATCCAGAGACTGCAAAAACTCCACGCTGGGCAGGTCGAAGGCGGCAGACAGATACTGAATACCAATGGAATCGCAATACTCTTTCAGTTCCCGGTGGGCCTCAAATCCAAAATGAATCCGGCGCACCATCTCCAGCTGGCTTTCCTGCTCGCCGGTTTCCCGCTTTTGGTACTCGGCCTTCTGTGCGGTTTTGGAGATGACCAGTTCCGGCACAGCGGTTTGGTATTTTACCACATCTGCACCGCACTCCTTGGCGGTGAGGGCCATCTGCTTGGCCAGCTCCAGGCTGCCGTTGTGGTTGACTCCGGCTTCTGCAATAATCAAAACACCCATGGGTTACACTCCATTTTTAATACTTTTTGTTGTTTTGTTGCTTATTTATACAAAATATCGGCTGTTTTCTCGCTAAAAGAGGATGCTTCGGCACAAATCCGGCTGTACCGCCGGGCCGGGGCCGGAATGGTTACTGCTCCTCCAAACGGCGGCGCATATTGTCCAGCTCCTCAATCTGGCCCATGTCCATCCAGCTTTGCTCGCTGATGGGGTAAACACCCACCCGCTCGCCCAGGGCCCGGTAGTGCTCGATGATGTCGGTAAAGCCCTGCTTTTTGCCGTCCTCCAGCTCCTCCACCACACGGGGCTCCACCACATATACGCCGGTATTGGTCAAAAAGCTCATTTCCGGTTTTTCCTTCATGGTTTGGATGGTGCCGTCCTGGTTGAGTTCAATCACCCCATAGGGCACCGTAAAATGCTTGACTGCGCACACCATGGTGATTACATTGCCCTGTGCTTTGTGGTAGGCGGCAATGTCCCCATAGTCTGCATCCAGCAGAATGTCACAGTTGGACAAAAAGAAGGTATTGTTCATCTGGCCTTTAAGCAGGCAAAGGCCGCCGCCGGTGCCCAGGGGCTCCTCCTCGTCCACATAGGAGACCTGGTAGTCCTTTTCCAGGTCTGCAAAGTAGCTTTTAATCATGCTTTTTTTGTAGTTGACCACCAGGCGGAAATCCCGGCAGCCAAACTTGCAAAAGCGGTGGATGATGTGTTCCAGAATGGGCATTTCCCCCACTGGAATCAGGGGCTTTGGCAGAATTTTGGTGTAGGGGTACAGCCGGGTACCCAGGCCGCCAGCCATAATGACCACCGGCAAATCTGCACAGCGGCTGCGGTCGATGTCCACCCCGCTGGCAAACAGCAAATCCACAATGCGGCCCTGGCTGTCTACCAAAGGCAGGGCGTCAATTCCCTTTTCCTCCATGCAGCGCCGTGCCTGGGACCGCTGGGCGGCAGGCAGGCTGATGGGCTGGTAGTTGGCTGCCTGGCAGATGGGGCCATCCAGCGCACCGCCCCGCAAGATGTATTTGCGGATGTCCCCATCGGTCACGGCAGCTTTCAGCTGGCCCTGGGGAGCAATGAACAGGATGCGCTGGCCGGTTTCGTCCAGCGTTTTCATGGTTTGCAGCACGCTTGTATCTTCGTCGATGAGCAGTTCCTCGATGCGCAGCATCGGCACTCGCCTCCCTTTTGGTGAATGTATGCCTTACAGGGCCAGCAATGCGTCAATCACGCGCTGGCAGTCCTCGTCGGTCAGGTTGGTGGAACAGGGAATGTTCACAATCTTGGCCCGGTAGTCCAGAGCCTTTTCGATGCCAAACACCTGGTTGCGGCCATAGTCGGCCTGTTCGTGGATGAGGGCCCACACCGGGCGGGTCTGAATTTTTTGGGCAGCAAGTGCTGCAATCACCTCATCCCGCTTGTGGCGCTCGTCCTCCAGATAGAGGGCAAAGAACCACTTGTTGGGCCGCACTCCCTGCTCCCGGAAGGGCAGAATCCGGTAGCCGTTCTTGCCGTTCAGGGCCTGGTAGTATTTGTTCCACAGTGCGTGCTTGCGGGCAATAAAGCCCTCAATCTGCTCCATCTGGGCCAACCCCAGGGCAGCCTGCAAGTTGGTAAGGCGGTAGTTGTAGCCCACTTCGTCGTGCAAAAACTGCAATTCATCGGTTTTGGCCTGGGTGGACAGGTGCTTTGCCCGCTCGGCCCACTGGGCATGGTTGCTTACCAGCATACCGCCGCTGCCGGTGGTAATCAGCTTGTTGCCGTTAAAGCTGTACACGCCCACATCGCCAATGGTGCCGGCATAGCGGCCTGCATAGAGGCCCTCGGTGTAATGGGTTCCCAGTGCCTCGGTGGCATCCTCAATCAAAATCAGGTTGTAGGTTTTGGCAAGTTCCATCAGTTCTTCCATGTGGGCCATGTTGCCAAATACATGCACCACCAGCATGGCCTTTACAGGGCAGCCGGTGGTTTTGTTCACCAGCTGCTGGCCCTCCATGCGGCATTCCTCCCGGCAAAAGCGCTCCACCGCTTTGGGGTCCATGCAGAGGGTATCATCACAGCCAATGAACACCGGTTCTGCTCCCACATAGCGAATGGGGTTAACCGCTGCAATAAAGGTGAGTGTGGGTGCAATTACCTCGTCATTCCGGCCAATGCCTGCGGTTACAAGGGCCAGGTGCAGGCCGCTGGTGCCGCTGTTGCAGGCCACTGCCCGGGGCATTTTTACATAGTCGGCAATTACTTCTTCAAAGCCGCCCACCTTGCTGCCGCCGGTGGATACCCACTCGCTGACCACTGCTTCGTTTACATATTCCTTTTCGTTGCCGCTGAAATTGGGCACCGACAGGGGGATGAAATTTGCCATTTTACATCAATCCTCTTTTCCAAGTATCCAAGTATCCGTAAACCATTGTGTGCCCGGTCAGGCCTGCTTGCCTGCCCGGTGTGCGGCGGCACGGCTGCGTACTTCGCAAACCGCCTGCCACAGCAGCGAAAGGGCACTGGCAGCAAGAGCAGGATAAACCAAAAAACCAAACAGGCCATACCAGCCCGGCACAAAATACTGCCACCAGGGCTGAGGCTGGTTAAACTCCAAGGCCAAAAACCGGATGTTTACCGGCTGGCCGCTCAAGGGGCTGCAGGGGTCCAGACGCAGGGCCTCAATGTGCCCATGGGGCAGGCGGAACAGATAGCTGCCGTCGTCCTGCGGGGAGGCGAACACCCGCTTATTTACCCCAAAGTCCTCGCCGGGTTTGGTGGTATAATACAGGCACATCTCCCGGGGGTCCCGGTCAAAGGAAGCATCCATCCGCAGGGTGAGTACCGTAATATCCCCGGTGTTCTGCCACAGCATCTGAGGGTCTTCGCTGGTTGTTTGATAGCTGCCGTCCGGCTGCAATTCCAAATCGGTGCATTCAAACTGGTGGGGCTCTAGGCTGTACTGATACAGCCTGCCACCCACACTGGCCAGAGCATCCGCTCCCAGCACCCAAAGGCTGCTTACCAGCCAAACAAGTGCTGCCGCTCCATAGCACAGGCTCAGCAGCACAGCAGGGGTGTGCCTGCACCATTGTTTCAACCATTGTTTCATCGGGGCACCTCCATGGCAACCGGCTGCCAGCCTTCCGGGGTTATTTCATACAAAAGGGTCTGGCCCTCCCATCCGGCAGAAAGGCCGTCGGCAAACAGGCTGCCGTAGCTTTGCAAAAACCGTTCATCCAGCCGGTTGATAAACAGGTAATCACAGCCGCTTTCCTCCACCAGCTGGGCAAATTCCTGGGCTGTGTAGGCGTGGTAGTACATACTTTCGTTGGAGGCATCCTCCGGACGCTGACCCGGCAACCCAAAGGTTCCCCCGCCGCCGCCGTACTGCTGGCCATCCTGGCTGGCGGTCCAGCCGCTGTAATCCAGAATGTTGGGGTACAGATAGCAATGGTAGGTGAACCAGTTCAGGCCATTGTCTCCCTGGCTTACAAAAAAGATGCGGCTGTCCGGCTGGACATGGCCCTGCACTGCCCTGGCCCGCTCCATGGCCTGCTGCTGGTCTGCATACACTGCGTCGGAAAAACCCAGCACGCTGAACTGGGGCAGCACCATGGTGTTCACCCGCAGCAGCATCAGCACAGCCAGCCCCAGCACCGCCCCATGGCTCAGCCAGTTCCAGCGGCCCTGGCGGGCAGTCCACACCAGCAGCGCTGCACCGGCAAAAAACCAGCCGATGTAGTAGGGGTACAGATAGCGGTTGTAGTCGGTAAGGGCCTGGGCCTGGAACGCCTTAAAAATAAAGCCATAGCTGAGGGCAAGCACATAGCTGTATGCCAGGTAGCCAAGGCTGCTTGCTGCCAGCCAGCAAGCCACCCGCAGTCGCTGCCAGCCTGTTTTGGCCAGCACCAGGGCAGCCCCAAACAGACACAGGATAAAGGCCACCGTTACAGCGCCGGAACCCAGCATGGATACATCCCATTCAAAAAAGACCTTCTGCATCCCTTGCAGGCTGTTCATAAACAGCTCCCGGCGGGCCTCATATTCTGCCGGAACCGGCTGGCCCAGCAGCATTTTGGTGCCATAGATGGCTGCGGAAAAGGGCGAAAGACTGGTGGCACCGCTGCCACCCTGGGCCACATTTTGCGCCACCAGCCAGCCAATGTACCTGCTCCAGGCCATATAGCTTGCCATGGGCGCTGCCATACACAGGGCCGAAAAGCCCAGCCGTTTGCCCCAGCCCTCTGCCCAGGGCTTTTGCTCCGGCACAAAAACAAAGGCATCCAGCGCAATCAAACCGGCAGCCACCAACGCAATGGGAAAGGTGTTATCCTTGATGTTTGCCATCAAAGCCAGCACCGGCAGCACCGCCCAAAGGGCTTTTGGCTGCTTTTGGCTGCGCATCGCCACCCAAAAGGCCAGCACACCGCCCATGAGCATACCAGCAGGAATATCTCCGTAGGCACTCAAGTACACCGTGCTGGGGTAGATGGTGCGGGCATAGGTGGTAAAAAACCAGGGCGCACACCAGCCCAGCACCGCCGCCGGAACGGCCAGCCGCCAGTTGGCACGCTCCACCGTGCCCACCAGGGCCGCAATGCAGGCAAACAGCAGCCAGTCGTAGGCCAGGTACACCTTGAAGGGTGCAAACTGGCCAAAAAACTGCACAAAGTAGCTGAGCAAAATCAAACCAGGGTTCTGGGTCACCTGCCAGGGCACACCGCTTTCACAAATGGTGTACAGGTGGCCGGTGGTGCTGGTCATCTGGGCAGCGGTGCCCCAAAAGCTGAATTCATCAAAATCGCTGAACATGGGCTGCCGGATGGAAAAATAAATTCCAAACAGCACCGCCAGGCTCCAAAATACCACCGAGCCCCAGCTAATCAGCTGGCGCAGCTGGCTGCGGCGGCGCACCATGGCCACGGCTCCAAGGCCCCAGCACAAAAGATAGCCCACCCAGCCGGCGGGCACCAGCACATCGGCAATGCCTGCCAGGGTAAACCAGATGCTCACACAGCCCAGTGCGGTGAGGGGGGCAAGGCCCGCAGGCACCTTGCCGTACAAAACCAATACGCTGCACAGGCACAGCAAGGCCGAGCCGCTTAAAAGTAAATCCAAATAGAGCACAAATATTACGCCTCCTTTCTGCTAAATTCAAACCAGGAAGCCAGCTGCCCTGCCGCCGCTGCCGCCACCAAGGGCAGCAATACCAGGGCCAGCAGCTGACCATTGGTTAAACGGAACGCCTCGTACCAGGGGGTAGAGGGGTTCAGCTCCAGACCATCGAACCGGGTGATAACACCGCCCCGGCTGTCTGGGTCAATGCGGATGGAGTCCACCAGCTGCCCGCCTAAATCAAACCGATACACCCCCGGCTCCACCTGCTGGCCGTACACCATCTGCCGGGCGGAGTAGTCACTCTGGCCGGGCTGGGTCCAATACAGCACCACTGCATCGCTGGGGGAACGGTGCTCCACCCGCAGCACCACCTGATTGAGGTAAAGGGACTTGCGGTAAATCAGCTGAGGGTCGCTGTCGGTGGATACATACCAGATGCCCGGCTGGGGCTGCTGCAATTCCACCAGACTTTTTTGTTGCAGCTGCTGCCATTCCACCTGGCTGGATACCGCCAGCCCCTTATGGCTGTACCAGGCCTGCCGGGCCAGCTGCCAGCCGCCCAGCACAAGCCAGATCAAAGCAGCCGCCAGATAGGCCACTACCAGCCAGTTGTGTTTGCGTTGTTTCATGGGGTCACCCCTTCCTGACGCACCAAGCGCACTGTGTCGCCTGTATACTCTACCCGCAGCAAAATCACCTGGTCGGTGCGCTGGTCGGGTAGGTCATTCACTCCAAAAGCGGGGCCAATCACCTGGGCAATATACTCGTCACTTTCATCCACCAGGATATAGTCATACCGCATATCCTGCAAAAAGCGTTTCAAATCTTCTGGGGTGCAAAGGGTGGAATAAGCGTACATCGACTGCTGGCTGTTGGGGTCCACCAGGTTCATGTGGGTGGTCATCCACCAGTCGGTTCCCTCCTCCAATTGAGGGCCATACCCATTGCCTGCAAAGCCCTTGGCCAGCGTAGCATTCAAATCAAAGCCATAGTAGTTCCAGCGGGTTACATCGTCCCCCTGGCTGATGAGCAGCACGGTGTCCTCCCAGTTCAGCAGGTCGTTCACCTGCTCCGCCCGGCTTTTTACATCATCCCGCACGGAATAAATGGTGTGGGGGTAGTTCCAAAAGCCGGCCAGGGGCATTCCCCGCCATACAAACAGGATACACAGCACCGCTGCCAGGCCCACCTGTACCAACCGGGCCTGGGGCTTTGCGGCCAGGGCCAGCTGCCCCAGCAGCATAAAGGCAACTCCCACATAGTAAGGCCCAATGTACCGGGCATAGTCCTTTAGCTGCAAAGCCTCCTCCGGCTGGAAGTTAAACACATACAAAAACAGGTGGAACACCAAAAACACCACCAGCCCCAGCAATGCACCCAGGCTCAAAACCACCGCCTGGCGATGCTGGGCGTGGCTGCTGCACAGCCAGATGCCCGCCAGCACCAGCGCCAGAAAGCCCAGTGCCAGAACACCGCCGCCCAGCAGGCAGATGGGGATATTAACGGGACTGCGAAGCATGGAGTTGCGAATCTGCACAAAATTTTCGGTGGCAGGCTCCAGCCCCACCAGCTGCATCACGCCGGACAGCATGGCACCGGCCAGACTGGTCTGCCCTTCGCCGCTGCCCACACTGGACTTATCCAGCCCGGCAGCCAGAGACACATAGCGGCTCCACCCCAGATAAAAAGCCCCCACCGGCAGCAGCATAACCACTGCATGGCCGCTGCACACCGCCACACGACGGCCCAAGGGCTGGCTGCCGCAGAACACACCGTCCAGCCAGCAAAGCATGGCCACAATGCAGCTGTAAGCCAGGCCCATGTCCTTAATAAGGGTCAAAAAAGCCAGCGTTACCGCCAAAACCGGCAGGCGGCAGGCCTTGCCTTCCAGGGCAAAGTACAGGCATACCGCCGCCCCAAACACCATACCCAGGGGCAAATCCCCCAGTACGGTAAGGTACACGGTGGAAAGCCCGCCGGCGTTGGGCACGCTGAAAAAGTAAGGCAGTAAAAAGGCGCTGGCGCACAAAAGCACCGTGCTTTGCCAGCGTTTGCTGCGCACACCGCCCACCACGGCAGCCACTGCCGCTGCCAGCATGGCATTGTAGGCAAAATAGGCGCCCCATTCAGAAAAACCGGGCACAAAAAACTCAAACAGATACACCACCAGCATCATGCCGGGCATGGCACTGCGTGCCAGCAGGTTGCCCTTTGCTGCCGGGTGCAGCACATCCTGTATACAGGTAAGCTTTGCAGCGGAACCCCAAAGGGTAAATTCATCGTTGTGGGCAAATTCCGGCTGGGTGGCAAAAAACAGCAGCAAAAAGCCGATGCTTACCCCCCAGAAGACCCACAAACCAGGCTGTGCCAGCTGGGGCAGCAGCTGCTTTTTGCGGCAAAGCACCAGCCATACGCCAGCGGCAGCAGCCCCCAGATAAAACAGCCAGCCGCCCACCGGCAGCAAGCCCACAAACCCCCACAGGCACAGCCAGACCACGCTGCCGCCAATCACCGGCATCAGCAAAAGCGGAACGGCACATTCCAGCAACAGCGCCAGCGCCGTGCTGAATACCGTTATACCGGCCAGACCAAGCAAGCCACTGAGTAATACCATCATGAAGGGTTCTCCTTTTTAAACCATACACAAAAATCAAAATCCGGATGCAGCTTTACCGAATCAGGTACACCGGACCAATGAAATAATGCTGGAACAACAGTACCGCACCCACAAAAGCAAAGGCGCCGCTTGCTGCCAGGGCCACCGCCTGGGGCTTTTTGTGCCCTGCTTGCAGCCGTGGCTCCAGCACATGGCTGAGCAGCGCTGCCAAAAGCACCGCCAGCATCAAAAAGGCAGGCAGAAAATACCGTGCCTGTAAGCCAATCACACGCACCATTCCCACCGGTGTCCAGGTCAGGTACAGCCCGCCCATGGCAGCGCCGATGTAGGCAATGCTCAGGGCACCAAGCCCCAGGGCCGGGGCTTTTTTCAGGCTGCTGCGCTCGTGCACCGAAAGGGCGGCGGCGAACAGCAGCATCCAGGGGCTGACCATGTTGATAAACCCAATGGGCAGATCCATGGCACCAAACACGCCCATCTGCCCAATGAAAAAGTCGTTTTCGTACAAGGTACCCACCAGAATGGCCACAAAGCGCAGGGGGTTGCTGAGCACAAACAATGCCTGGGCCATGGGGCCTGCATCCTCCTGCCGCATATCCCCTGCGGGCGGGTAGTTATGCTGGAATGCCTGGGCATACCAGCTGATAAACTGACCAGCCAGCAGGGCCAGCACCACAGCCGCCAGAGCAACCTGCCATTTTTTCCAGCGGGTTTTCCAGGCTTTGCGGGGCAGCACCAGCGGCAGCATCACCCAAAGCAGGTTGATGTAGGGCTTGGCCACATTCATCATAACGAACGCAAACAAAAACAGGCCAATGTCCCTGTCGTTGATTTCATCCTTGCAGTAATAGCTGGCCACCAGGTAGTAAAAGCCCAGCAGGGTGCCGTCGTAGCTGACCGAAGCAGCCATATACAGACTAAGGGGCAGCAGCATCACCGCCAAAAACACCGGCTTGTAGCGGGCACAGTTTTTTAAGGCAAGCCAGCACAGCAGAGTGTATGCTGCCAGGTTTGCCAGCCGTGCTGCGTAAAGGCAGCCCAAAGCCCCCAGACCCACAAGCCGGGCCAGTGCCATGCCCACCGCCTGGGGCAGCATGGAAATGGTCATAAAAAAGTAGGGTTCCTGCACGGTACCGCCGGGCTGCTGGCCGTCAAAATAGGCTGCAAAGCCCTGTGCAATACCGGTTACAGGGCCGCTCTCTCCCTGCTGCTTTAAGGCGTAACCCTGGCTGGTATAGGCCTTGGGGTTGCCCTCATCGTCGGTGGTCATGCCCTGGCTGGTGTGGCTGTTGACCCATGCACCGGGAAAGCTTTCCACCAGCTTGGCCACATCCTGGGGATAGGTGCGGTCGTGGTCGAAATCCAGCCAGCCCATGCTCAGAGAATAGCTGCGCAGGTAGTGGTTTTGCTCATCCGGCGTTTGCAGCGGCGGGTTTGCAAAGCAGAACAGCACACCGCACAAAAACATACACACTGCCGCCCGGCCTTCCAGGCTTTTGCACCAGTGCACCATGCCGTACACCGCCAGCCAGGCTAGACTCACCAGCCCAAGGGCTGCGGCGTTGAGGGTGAGTGCATCGATTCTGCCTTCCAGGTAGTAAAACACCCGCCAATAGTACACAAACCCCACTGTACCGGCGCAGAGCGCCAGCCAGCCCAATAGCCAGGCCCCCGGCCCGGACAGGACTTTTTGAAGTTGTTTCATAGTTGTTGAAGTTCCTTTTTTGTTGGTATGAGGCGATACAAAACACCTCTTTATAAACACGGAAGGCCGGGCAGACCCTTTGCAGACGGTCCGCCCGGCAACAGCAAGGCAAGCCCCTGAAAACAGACAGCTGCCTGTTTCCGAGCTTACAGGTTGTACACCTCGGGCTTGTAGCGGTCGAGGTTTTGACGCAAAAACTCGATGGTTTCTGCCAGGCCCTCCTGGAAGGTATAGCGGGGCTTCCAGTCGGTGAGGGAACGAATCTTGGTGGCATCGCCCAGCAGACGCTCCACCTCGCTCTTTTCGGGACGCAGGCGCTGGTCGTCACACACAATTTTGGCCTGGGGGTTAATCTGCCGAATCAGCTCCTGTGCCAGGTCGCCAATGGAATGCTCCTCGCCGGTGGCGATGTTCACCTCCTGGCCAATGGCCTGGTGGCAATCGGCCAGTGCCATAAAGCCGGCAGCGGTGTCCTTAACATAGTTGAAGTCCCGGGTGGGGGTCAGGCTGCCCAGCTTAATTTCGGTTGCACCGGAAAGCAGCTGGGTGATGATGGTGGGAATCACCGCACGGGCACTCTGGCGAGGGCCGTAGGTGTTGAAGGGGCGCACAATGGTAACAGGCAAATCAAAGCTGCGGTAAAAGCTTTCGGCCAGGCGGTCTGCGCCAATCTTGGTGGCAGAATAGGGGCTTTGGCCCTGGTAGGGATGCTTTTCGTCGATGGGTACATACTGTGCAGTGCCGTACACCTCGCTGGTGCTGGTTACCAGCAGCCGCTTGGTGCCCACCTGGCGGGCAGCGTTCAGCACATTCAGGGTACCTTTGATGTTGGTGTCCACATAGCTGTCCGGGCTGTGGTAGCTGAAGGGAATGGCAATCAGCGCAGCCAGATGGTACACGATGTCCTGCCCTTCCATGGCATGCCGCACGCCGTTGGGGTCACGGATATCACCCATAAACACCTCAATCTCACTTTTGATTTCCTTGGGCAGGGTGTCCAGCCAGCCCCAGGTACCAAAGGAATTGTAGTAGCAGAATGCCTTTACCCGCTCGCCCTTGCGAACCAGCTCTTCGGTAAGATGGCTGCCGATAAAACCATCGGCACCGGTAACCATTACAGTGTTTGCCATGCGTGTTCTCCTTACTTTGCAACAGGGCGCAGCCGCTGCCCTGCGGATTTTTTCATGCGCACTGGCTTGGTCTGCCGCCCTTTTTCTGGCAGACCAAGCCAGCTTATACAGCTTTCATTATAGTATAACCCGGCTGCAATTTCAATAAAAACCCATGGCATTTGCCCCAGGGCCGGTTCTTTACAGTGCCGCTTTTAGCCATTATAATAGATGATTAGAGCTTTTGCCGCAGCCCTGGGCTGCACCCATTATTCAGATAAAGGAATGGTATTTACCTTGAGTTTTCAAAGTTTATCCTATCTTGCCTGTCTGCCCGTTGTGGCCTTTTTGTACCTGAAAGCGGTACCCAAAAAGGCACAGTCCGGCTTTTTGCTGGCCTTCAGCCTGCTCTTTTACTGGCTGAACCGCCCCTCGGCCCAATCCTTTGGTCTTGGCTGGCAGCTGCTGCCTCTGGTGGTGCTGCTGGCGGTGTGCGTGTTTGTGTGGCGCATGGGGCTTGCCATTGCCGCCTGCACCAGCCAGCGGGGCAAAAGCCGGCTGCTTGCAGGTGCAGCAGTGGCGCTTTTGGCGGTACTGGCACTGTTCAAATACTACAACCTCACCGTGGCTGCCCTTCCCTTTGCGCCGGGCTTTGTGCAAATCCTGCCCTTTCCGCTGGGCATTAGTTTTTATACCTTTGCGGCCCTCTCTTACCTGATTGATGTGCGCCGGGGCGATATGGAGCCGGAACCCGGTTTTGTGCATCTGGCTGCATTCCTTACTTTTTTTGGAACCATCACCGCCGGGCCCATCTGCCGGGCCCGCAAACTGCTGCCCCAGCTGCACACCCCCCAGCAGTTTGATGCCGGGCGCACCATTCGTGCCTTGCAGCTGTTTGCCCTGGGCCTGTTTAAAAAGGTGGCCGTGGCAGATGTACTCATGATGTACACCAGCCAGGTGTTTGGGGATATTTCCGGCCATGGGGGCCCTGCCCTGCTGGCGGCCGTGCTGGGTTACACCTTGTACCTGTACTTCGACTTTGTGGGCTACTCCCAGATGGCACGGGCCAGCGCCCTGCTGCTGGGGCTGGAGATTCCGAAAAACTTTAAAACGCCCTTTTTTGCCACCAACTTTTCCGGCTTCTGGAGCCGGTGGCACATCAGCCTTTCCAGCTGGCTCCAGGATTATCTCTTTACCCCGCTGGTATGGGCAGATGCAAGCAAGCTGCCGGTCCTGGGCCGCAAAATCAGCCGGTTCTCCCCGGTGTTCTGTGTGTTTGTGGTGTTCTTTGTGTCCGGCTTTTGGCACGGCAACACCCTGCCCTTTGTGATTTGGGGCCTGCTCCAGGCTGGCTACCGGGTAGGGGAAGAACTGATTCATCAAAAACTGGGCAAGCCCAGCAAAAAAGCCCCTGCCAGCCAGCTTTGGGCCAAACGGGCAGGCGTATTCCTTTTGTGGAACTTCAGCATGGTGTTTTTTGCCATGGGCAGCGGCATTGGCCAGCCTTCCGGCGCACGGTACGGCGCTGGGGAGGCCCTGGCCATTCTGGCCGGCATCCTTCACAACTGGAGCCCCAGCCGCTTTGCAGCGGAAAGCCTGCAAGCCATCTACGGCGGTTTTTATGCCAATCCGCTGATGGCCGCCGCCTGGGTTGCTATGGTCTGCCTGAGCCTGGGCCTTGCCTTCTGGCTGGACTGGCAGCGAAACTTCCACTTTAAAAACAAAAGCGAAGAACTGGTGCTGCAAGCCCAGCGCCCTGCCCTGCGGTGGGTGCTTTACTACGCCCTGGTCCTGCTTAGCTTTGCGGGCCTTATCATGCAAAGCGGCGGCTTTGGGGGCGGCAGCTTTGCTTACGGCGGCTTTTAACTCCCGTGCAGAAAGGATTTTTTCATGAAACACATCCTCAAATGCCTTGCCCTTTTGCTGGCTCCCATTCTGGCTTACTTTTGCCTGTTTGCAGCCTTTGACCCCAACAACTATTTTGGCCTGCACGCCACCACCAACAGCCAGGCCCCCATCAGCCGCTTGCAGGAATTTCAGCGTCAGCCGGGAGAGCGGCTGATACTGGGGGACTCCCGCTATGCCCATTTTGATATGGCCCAGGTGCAGCAGGTCAGCGGCGAGGACTGGCAAAACCTGGCCTTTGGCGGCGCTTCGCTGCGGGAGTGCATCGACCTGCTGAACTGGGTGCTGGACAGCGGCCACATCCCCCAGCAGGTGGTGTTTGGGCTTTCCTTTTATACCATCAACGACTCCTACGATACCGACCGGATGAGCAACCTGGAGCAAACCCTTTCCAACCCTTTTGCCTACCTGTTTAACCTGGAATACAATGTGAATATGCTCACCAACATCCAGCAAATTGTCACCGGCCAAACCGACGCCGAGGAAACCGGCGACTGGGTCTATCCCCAGGATTACACCGCCCAGGATGGCACCGTTTACCCGGTGCACACCCTGCTGGCAGAGTACCCTCAGGCCCTGGCCACCAAATGCCGCAGCTGGCAGGTAAACCAGGAGCAGCTGGACCGTCTGTATGAAGCAGCGGCCCGCTGCCAGCAGCTGGGGGTAGAACTTACCATTGTGCTTGCCCCCATGGCGGACAATGTAAAAACCGAAATCTGCGATGTATACGGTCAGCCCCAGTCCATTACCCAGCAGATGGAGCAAACCGTGCTGCCCCAGCTGCACCAGCAGGCCGCACAGCTGGGCTTTGCGGTTTTGGACTACGAGTGGGACAACCGCCCCGCCATGGAGGACGACACCCAGTTTTTTGACGGCTTCCATCTGGACGAACGGTATGGTTTGCCGGTTTGGGTCAATCAGCTGTTCATCGACCTGGGCTAAGTGCCCCCAACCAAAAGGAGGTTTGATTGTGAGCCTGGATTTTTTGATTTTATACGAACACACTGTACGGGAATACGAAAGCGACCTGCTGCTCAAGCTGGAGCTGGAACGGCGGGGCTACACGGTGGAGATCCGGCAGCTGCTGGACCGGAAGAAGCTCCGGTATTTTACCTATAAAAAGCCCAAGGTACTGGTGGCCAGCTGTATGTACGACAACGAGGCCATCAACAGCCATGTATACAACAATGTGGGCCGGCTGGATAAAATTGTGAACCTGCACTGGGAGCAGATGCTCAGCGACACTCAGGAGGAGGGCGAGTGGTTCAACATGAGCGGCAACGCCAAGCGCTGCGTGCAGACCTGCTGGGGCCAGCGGACTGCCCAGCGGCTGGTGAACCACGGCATGGACCCTAAAAACTGCCCTGTGACCGGTGCTGTGATGATGGATTTTCTGCGGCCAGAATTTGCAGGCTATTTTAAGGACAAGCAGGATTTGTGCGCCGAGTTTGGCCTGGATGCCAGCAAGGAGCTGCACCTGTATATTTCCAGCTTTGGCTATGCCAGCATGACCGAGCAGGAAGTCAAGGAGCTGAGCCAGATGGCCGGTACCGACTTCAGCGGTTTTGCCGCCACCAATCGGGTGAGCATGGAGCAGACTCTGGCCTGGTTTGACGCCTACCTGAGCCAGCACCCGGAGGTGGAGCTGGTGTACCGCCGCCACCCCAGCGAGTGGAACAGCCCGCAGCTTACCCAGCTGGCCCAAAAGCACCCCAATTTCCATGTGATTTTTGCTTATGGGGTAAAGGACTGGATTCACGCAGCGGATTCCATCTCCATCTGGATGAGCACCGCCATTGCGGAGGTGTATATGGCCGGCAAGAGCTGTCATATTCTGCGGCCGGTTCCCATTGAACATGAGTACGACCCGGTGATTTATGCCGGTGCCCGGTATGTAACCAACTACCAGGAGTTTGTGGAGGCCATGGCCAACAAGCAGCCCCCCTTCCCCATTGCCAAAGAGGTGATTGAGGGTTACTTTGACCCCAGCCCCCGGCCCGCCTACCTGCGAATGGCCGACCTGCTGGAGCAGGTGCTTTTGGAGCCTGCCCGGGATAACCCCATGGGCCCCGGCTTCAAGCCCCATTTCAACTGGCTGAAATTTTTTGCACTGCTGGGAGTTCACGGCCTGTTTGCCCTGCGGCTGCCCCCCAAAAAGGTATTCTTCTTTCATAAGGGCCTGGCAGACTTTGCCCAGCGCATCTACGGCTACATCGAAAAAGCCTATGTATCCCCCCAGCAAATCAAGGCCATGGAGGATAAAATCCGCCCCTTTGTGCAGAAAGGCGGGCAGTAATTGATGGAGCAGCAACTGCGCCGCAACCTGATTTTCAACACCCTGGGCAGCCTGCTGTTTTATGTATGCCAGGCTGCCATCACCCTGCTGGTTACGGCGCTGGCAGGGGCACAGGCCAACGGGATGCTGGCCACCGCCATGACCATTTCCAATGTCTGCCTTTCGGTGGCCAGCTATGGCATGCGCACCTTTCAGGTGTCTGACCTGGAGGGCAAATACACCGACCGCACCTATCTGCGCAGCCGGTGGGTTACCTTGGCCGTGGCCGGGTTTGGCTGCCTTGCCTTTGCGCTGGCAAACAGCTACTCCGCCCAGCAGCGGTGGGTGATTTTGCTGTACACCGCCTACCGTCTGGTGGAAAGCTGGTCCGATGTATGGCACGCCTTTTTGCAGCGGGCCGAACGGATGGATCTGGTGGGCATCAGCTTCGGCGTGCGCGGCTTGGTAACCGCCGGGGTGGTAAGCGGCGGACTGTTTTTTACCAAAAACTTAGTGCTCACTCTGGCCCTGCTGGCAGCTCTCAACGGGGCGTATGTGCTGCTGGTGGACCTGCCTCTGGCTAAAAAAAGGGCCGATTTGCAGCGCACCGGCGGTGCCACCACCCTGGCATTGCTCACAGAGTGCCTTCCTTTGGCGGTGTACGCAGCCCTCAACACCACCATTGCATCGGTGCCCCGGTATTTTTGCGAACGGCAGCTGGGCACGGTAAAAATGGGCTATTTCAACAATGTGTTTTTGCCGGTGATGATTTTACAGGTGGCGGTTATCTACCTGTTTGTTCCCTTTATCACCACCTTTGCCCGGCTGTGGACCAGCCGGGACAAAGCTGGTTTTTACCGGGGCCTGCGGATGCTGGGGCTTGCCCTGGCTGCTCTTTGGGCAGCGGGAGCTGTGGGTGTGGCACTGCTGGGCCGGTGGGGCCTTTGCATCCTGTACCCTGCCACCCCGGAGGTGCTCCAGTACACCCCCCTGCTTCAGCCGCTGGTACTGGCCACCGTGTGCACCGTACTAGCCACCGTGCTCTGCCACCTTTTAACCATTGCACGGGCCATGAAGGGGCTGATTTTGGGCAATCTGGCCGGGCTTTTTGCCGCTTTGGCTGTAAGTGTACCGCTGATTGCCCGCTTTGATGTGTACGGCGCTGCCTATGCCACCATTGTGGGCATTGGGGTGCAGTCTGCCGCCCTTCTGCTATTTTTGCTGGGCCGCTGCCGCCAGCAGTTTGCAGCCGATTAACCAACCGACCGGGGAGCTTTGGTTCCCCGGTTTTTATGTTTTTTGGGGTGATTTATGGGCAAAATGTAAAATCTCCAGCCGGGCGGCAATTTTATTTGCAATCGGTTTTTAGCCATGCTATAATTGACCAATATTGAAGTTGAACTTCAAAAGGGAGGGAAAGACATCATGAAATATTGCAAAAAATGTACCATGCCCAGCACTCGGCCCGGCATTATCTTTGACGAAGAAGGCGTTTGCAGCGCCTGCCGCCATTACGAGCAGCGCAGCCAGGTGGATTGGGATGCCCGCTGGAAGGAATTTGAAGCCCTGTGCGATAAGTACCGGGGCTGCAACGGCCCCGGCGGCTATGACTGTGCCGTTGCTGTTTCCGGCGGTAAGGACAGCCACTTTCAGGTGTACATTCTGAAAGAAGTCATGAAGATGAACCCCATCCTGTTCAGCGTGGAGGACAACTTCCCCATGACCGAAGCAGGCAAGCACAACCTGAAAAACATCAGCGAGGAGTTTGGCTGCACCATCATCAGCTGCAAGCCCAACATCAAGGCTCAAAAAACCCTGATGCGTGCCTTTTTTGAAAAGCACGGCAAGCCCACCTGGTATGTGGACCGCCTAATTTACACCTTCCCTCTGCACATGGCCCTGAAATTTAACACTCCGCTGCTGTGCTACGGCGAAAATGTAAGCTTTGAGTACGGCGGCAACGCCGACGAGGAAACCTACTCTGCCCGGGATCAGATTGAAAACGGCGTGGCAGTGGGCTTCCCGGAAGAAGAACTGCTCAGCTACGGCGTAAGCGCCAACGACCTGGCCCTCACCAAGGCCCCCACCAGCGAGGAGCTGGCTAAGCTGGACCCCTTCTATATGAGCTACTTCCTGCCCTGGAACAGCTTTAAAAACTACCAGCTGGCCAAGAGCCGGGGCTTCCACGACTTGACCCACGAGTGGGACCGCCGCCATCATGTGGAAAATTTCGACCAGATTGATAGCCGGGCTTACCTGGTTCATTCCTGGCTGAAATACCCCAAGTTCGGCCACGCCGCTGCCACCGACTACACCGCCCGTTATATCCGGTATGGTATGCTCACCCGTGAGGAGGCCATCCCCATGATTCGAGAGCGGGACGGCGCACTGGACCCCCTGTGTGTACGGGATTTCTGCGAATTCTGCGGCTATACCGAGAGCGAGTTCTGGGCCATTCTGGACAAGTTCTACAACACCGAGCTGTTCCGTAAGGACGAGTACGGCCGCTGGGTGCTCAAGCATCCCATCTGGGAAGAAAACAACTAATCGCTGCACCCTTGCATTTTTTGCAAAGTGCCTGCTGTACCAGCCCCCTGCCTTGTGTGCAGGGGGCTTTTTATCTGGGGTAACAGCACACTTTATGCCAAAAGGCTCCGGGGAAGCTCATATAGCTCCACCATCTAAAATTATGCGGTGCTGCCCCAGGCCTTTGGCTAAACTTTTGGCATTCTTCTTTAGCAATGTTCCAATTTTTCAAAAAAATCACTTGACAACCCCTTTCCCTTCCTGTATGATAATTTCATTATCAAAAAGCGATGAAGAGAAGAGTAGGCTTTCGGCATCGACCCTTACAAGAGAGCCCCGATGGTGGAAACGGGCAGGGAACAGGAAGCTGAACATGGTCTCGGAGCTGCGTGTGCGAGGGGCAGGAGCCCTAAGTCCACGACGGGAACGCCCGTTACTGCGTCAGGCTGTAAGCAGGTTCATTGTGCTGCCGCAGCCGGTAAGGCCGGTTTTTTGACCCGCAAGGGGCCGGTGAATCAAGGTGGTACCACGAAGTCTTTCAAAGGCTGTCGTCCTTGTTTTGTTGCAAGGATGGCAGCCTTTTTTTCGTTTCTGCCTGCCCTTGCAGTCCATTTGATTTTGATTGAAGGAGCGCAAGACGCATATGTTTGAAATCAAGCATCTGAGCAAAACATTCCAGACCGCCAGCGGCCCGGTGGTTGCGCTGGATGATGTTTCCACCACCATTGAAACCGGCGATATTTTTGGCATTATGGGCATGAGCGGTGCCGGCAAAAGCACCCTGCTGCGCTGCCTGTGCCTGCTGGAGCAGCCCACCAGCGGCCAGATTCTGCTGGATGGCAGAGACCTGGCCCACCTGAAAGGCAAAGAGCTGCTCCAGGCCCGCCGCCAGATGGGCGTTGTGTTCCAGGGCTACAACCTGCTGATGCAAAAAACCGTGGCCGAGAATGTGGCCTTCCCCTTAAAGCTGGAACGCTGCAACCCCGACCAGGTAAAGGAGCGGGTGGCCCAGCTGCTGCAGCTTGTAGGCCTGGCCGACCGGGCCAACCACTACCCCAGCCAGCTTTCCGGCGGCCAAAAACAGCGGGTGGCTTTGGCCCGTGCCCTGGCAGCCGACCCCAAGATTTTGCTGTGCGACGAGCCCACCAGTGCCCTGGACCCTCTCACCACCAAAAGCGTGCTGGAACTGCTGAAAGACATTAACCAAAAGCTGGGTGTTACCATCATCATCATCACCCACGAGATTGGTGTGGTAAAAGCCATCTGCAACCGGATGGTGGTAATTGACAGCGGCCGCTTTGCGGAACAGGGTGACACCGCTTCCATCTTTGCAGCCCCCGCAAGCACCACCGCCCGTCTGCTGCTGGGCCGAGAGGAGTAATTGACTATGCAGGAATTTTTTGCGCAATACGGTTCCCTTCTTTGGGAGGGCACCCTGGAAACCCTTTACATGACCTTCGTCCCCACCCTGGCGGCCTATCTCATTGGCCTGCCCATGGGCGTGCTGCTTACCACCACCAAGGCTGGCGGCATTATGGAGGCGCCCCGCTTTAACGCTGTGTTCGGCTGGTTTGTAAACCTGTTCCGCAGCATTCCTTTTATGATTTTGATTTTCTTTGTTCTGCCCATTACCCGGCTGATTGTGGGCACCTCCATTGGTGCCGCCGCTGCCAATGTGCCCCTTTCCATTGCGGCCGCTCCCTTTGTGGCTCGCATGGTGGAGCAAAGCCTGGAGGAGATTGACTCCGGCGTGGTGGAGGCTGCCCGCTGCATGGGCGCCACCAACTGGCAGATTATCACCCGTGTGCTGCTTACCGAAAGTGTGCCCAGCCTGCTGCGTGGTCTTTCCATTACCATCATCACCATTTTTGGCTACACCGCCGTAACGGGTGCTGTGGGTGCCGGTGGCCTTGGCAACATCGCCTTCCGGTTTGGTTACCAGCGTTATCAAACCGATGTTATGTATGCCACCGTTGCGCTGGTGGTGGTTCTGGTCTGCCTGATTCAAAGCCTGTGCAACCTGCTGGCCCGCAAGGCGGATAAACGCAACCGCTGATTTTTTCTTTTGTTTCAAAACAGTCTGCCTGCCTGAAAGATGCGTACGGCTTTCTCGGCTTTGTGCAGCTTGTTTTGCACCGGACTCTCTTTGCAAGAGCCCGACTTTGCTACATTTTACAACAACCAAAGTCCGCCCATTGCCGGACTTTCTCTAAAAGGAGTTATCGCTATGAAAAAATTACTTGCTTTGCTGGCTGCCGGCTGCCTGGCTCTGAGCCTTGCTGCCTGCGGCGGTTCCGATGGGTACAAAATTGGTATTCCTGCGGATGCCACCAACGGTGCCCGTGCTCTGCTGCTGCTTCAGGACCAGGGCATCATCACCCTGAAAGAGGGCGTTGGCCTGAACGCCACCGAACGGGATATTGCCGAAAATCCCTACCATGTAACCATTGTTCCCATGGAAGCTGCCGCCCTGCCCAGCAGCCTGCCCGACCTGGACTTTGCCGTCATCAACGGCAACTACGCCGCCGGTGCCGGCATTGATGACACCGTTCTGGTAAGCGAGGATTCCCAGAGCGTTGCCGCCCAGACCTACGGCAATGTGCTGTGTGTGAAGGAAGGCCACGAAAACGACCCCGCCGTACAGGCTCTGGCCGCTGTACTCATGAGCCAGGATGTGCAGGATTGGATTGCCGCCAACTACGACGGCGTGGTAATGCCCATGGGCGCAGAGGAGCTGGAAATCCCCACCATTGCCGAGCCGGTTACCCTCAAGGTAGGTGCTTCCCCCAGCCCCCATGCAGAAATCCTGAACTACGCCGCCACCATTCTGGCACAGTACAATGTAACCCTGGAAGTGAAGGAATTTGACGATTATGTCATGCCCAACACCGCTGTGGAAGATGGCAGCCTGGATGCAAACTACTTCCAGCATCAGCCCTATCTGGACGACTTCAACGCACAGCAGGGCACCCACATTGTAACCGTTGCTATTCCCCACTACGAGCCCATGGGCATCTACCCGGGCAAGACCGCTGATTTGAGCGTGTTCTCCAAATAAGCAAGCAAACCAAAAGCCGCCTGGCTCCCGAATTACCGGAAGCCAGGCGGCTTTCTTTGTTTGGCTTGATTTACTGCTCAGTCCTGGGGCTTTCGGCACAGCTTCAGCCGTCCTTGCCGGGGCATCCAGTGCCCCAGCAGGTAATAGGCCACAAAACACAGACTGGTAACGGTCCAGCTTAAAGGATAGCTTGCCAGCAGGGTGGAGAGGCTGCGGTGGAAGGGAATCACCAGGAATACCCACAAGATGCGCAGACCGCACACCCCGCAGCCGGTAAGCACCATGGGAATCACCGCCTGACCGCAGCCGCGAATGGCGCCGGACATGACCTCCACACACACATAGGTCACATAAAAAGGAATCATGTGCCGGGCCATCATGGTTGCGATGGAAAGCACCTGCTCATCCCTTGTGAACATTCCCAGCAGCGGGCCGGAACAAGCCAGCATCAGGGCACTCATGCCCACCGCCGTGGCTGCACTCATGCCCAGGCAAACCTGCACGCTCTTGTGTACCCGCTGGTACAGCCCCGCACCAAAATTCTGCCCTGCAAAGGTAGTAACCGAAATACCGTAGGCGCTCATAATCATCCAAAAAAAGCTGTCCACCTTGGTAAAACTGGTCCAGGCGGCCACGGTGTCGGTGCCAAAGGAGTTGATGGAGCTTTGCAGAATCACATTGGAGATAGAGTACATATTGGATTGCAGGCCCGCAGGCAGACCCACAATCAGAACCGGCACCAGAACCCGCCATTCCAGCCGCAGCTCCCGCAGCTCCAGGCGGGCGGGGCCTTCGCTGCGGCTCAGGGATAAAAACACCAAAAACGCACTCACCCATTCCGACAGCATGGTAGCAAGGCCCGCTCCCATGGTTCCCAGCTGGAGCACCGCTACAAACAGCAGGTCCAGCACAATGTTCACCCCACAGGCAGCAATCAAAAAGTACAGCGGCCGCCTGGTATCCCCCATGGCTCGCAGAATACCTGCGCCCACATTATAAAAGAAAGCGGGAATCATGCCCAGGCAGTAGGCCACCAGAAATTCCACTGCATAGTCCAGCACATCCGGCGGCGTATCCATGGCCACAAGGGCTGGCCGGGCCAATGCAATGCCCAGCACCGTAAACACTGCGCCGCCCACCAGCGCCATGGCGGCAGAGGTGTGCACCGTGCGCCGCAGCTTTTGCAGGTCACCGGAGCCCATGCTCTGGGCCACCACCACGGTGGTGCCTGCTGCAATGCCCACAAACAGGTTGACCACAATGCTCACCAGGTTGCTGGTACCGCCGCCCACCGCTGCCAGAGCCTGCTTGCCCACAAACTGGCCCACCACAATGGCGTCCACCGTGTTGTATAATTGCTGAAAAAATGTCCCAAATAAAATAGGAAAGAAAAAGCGCAGCAGCTGCTTCCAAATCACCCCATGGATGATGGGGTTTGCCACCGGTTCCTTTACGGTCATACTACATTCCTCGTTTCTTGCTTGCCCTTAAAAAAAATCGAAAATTCAATCTAGTATAGCACGAGGCTTTGCTCTTGTCGACTGGCTTTCGCCCTTTCTTTTAAAATCCGTCACAACGCACCGATTCCTATGTTTCTTGCCCCTCTTTTTGGGGCTTTTAGCCCTTTAGAATGGGGATATTTGACACTGCCTTTTGCGCCCTCTATAATAAACCTTAGCAGCCGGGCGCAGGCTGTCCAACCCTGGCGGTTCACCGCCGCCCGCCCCACCCTTGCGCCCCTGCGTTCCACGATGTTTATTTGCAGCCGGCAGCCCCCCCTTGCGCCACTCTGCAAGGATGCTGCCCTGCCTGTTTTGGAGGATAAAACCATGAGTGAACTTTTGCTGCAAGACCAGCAGCCCGTCCCCGTTGTACTGCTGGGGCTGGACCTGGGTCAATACGATATGGACCGAAGCATGGAGGAACTGAGTGCTCTGTGCGAAGCCAACGGTATGCAGGCCGTTGCGCAGGTGGTGCAAAAACGCTCTGCGCCGGAGGCTGGCACCATGCTGGGCGAAGGCAAGCTGGAGGAAGCCCGGGAGCTTTGCATCAACCTGCAAGCCCAAACTGCCGTGTACGACGGCGAGCTTACCGGCAGCCAGATTCGCAATCTTTCTGACTGTTTGGGCATTGAGGTAATGGACCGCACCATGCTGATTCTGGAAATTTTCCGCAGCCGTGCCGTAACCGGCGAAGGCAAGGTGCAAACCGAGCTGGCCATGCTGCGCTACCGGCTGCCCCGTTTGCAGGGTCTGGGTGAAAGCCTGTCCCGCCAGGGCGGCGGCGGTGGCGGCGGCGGCGGTGCCCGCCGAGGTGCCGGTGAAAGCAAGCTGGAATACGACCGCCGTCACATTCACCGGCGCATTGAAGCACTGGAACAAAAGCTGGTGGAGCTGGAAAAACGCCGCAGCGAAAACCGCCGTGCCCGCCAGAAGGCCGGCACCCCGGTTATCAGCCTGGTGGGCTACACCAATGTGGGCAAATCCAGCCTGCTGAATGCCCTCTGCGGTGCCGAGGTGCTGGAGGCGAATATGCTGTTTGCTACCCTGGACCCCACCGCCCGCAAACTCACCCTGCCCAGCGGCTTGCAGGTAATTATGGTGGACACCGTAGGTTTTGTGAGCCGCCTGCCCCACAAGCTGGTGGAAGCCTTTAAGAGTACCCTGGAAGAAGCCGCTTATTCTGATGTAATTGTAAAGGTGGCCGACGCAGCAGATGAGCTGCGGGAGGAACAGCTGACCGTAACCGACCAGGTACTCAGCGAGCTGGGCTGTGATGAAATCCCCCAGCTGACCGTGTACAACAAGTGCGACCAGGCCGCCGGAGCCGTGTTTGAGCCGGACATCCTGCTCACCAGCGCCAAAACCCGCCAGGGACTGGACCAGCTGCTGGCCGCACTGGATGCCGCCCTTTCGGACCGGGTGCGGGCTGTAAAAATTCTGCTCCCCTACGATAAACTGGCTCTGGCCGAGCCCATGCGCAGCCGGGGCAGCGTAACGGTGGAGGACTACCGGGAAAACGGCGTGTACCTGGAGGGCTTTGTTAAAACCAGCGATCTGTACCGCTATCTGGACTATCTGCTGGAAACCTGATGGAACCAAACAAAGGAGGATTGCTGCATGGATGCTTTAGACCGCCAGATTCTTGCCCTGCTGGAGCAGAACGCACGAATGCCCGTTAAAGAAATTGCCCAGCTGGTGCGGCTTACCAGCCCTGCTGTATCCAGCCGCATCCGCCGTATGGAGCAGCAGGGCATCATTGCAGGGTACACGGTGGTTTGCCGCCAGCCGGAGCGGGCCATCGGCGCCCTCATCAGCGTTTCCATCGCTCCCTGCGACCGGGAATCCTTTTTGGAAATGACCCGTCAATGCCCTCAGGTGTGCCAGTGCTTTCATGTTACCGGCAGCCACAGCTTTATTGCCAAGGTGAGCTGCCACAATATGCAGGACCTGGAACAGCTTATCACCCAATTTCAGCAGATGGGGCCCACCAGCACCCAGATTATCCTTTCCACCCCGGTGGAGCGCAGTCCCCTTTTTGAGGAATTGCCGCAGGAATGCAATGAATCCCCCTGCTGATGCGTATACCATGCAAAGCCCCTTTGGCGGAATACGCCGCAGATACCGGGGCACACTAGCCAAACACCCCCGCCTGTTTGTGTATTTGGAGGAGAGTTTACCATGAAACGAATTGCCGCACTGTTTGCCGTCTGCCTGCTGGCCTTCGGCCTGACCGCCTGCTCTGGTTCCAGCACTTCTGCTGCCAACTATACCACTCAGCAGCTGGTAGATGCCGTTACCGACAGCCGCACCGAGGACATGAACGATGCCTACCCGGTATTCACCCTGGAAAACGGCACCATCAACGCCACCGGCAGCACCGCCGGGGAACTGACTGGGGACCAGATTAAAACCCAGGGCCAGTTGAGCCTGGATATGCTGGGCCTGAGCCAGGAGGATGTGACCCAGGCCGCTTTCAGTATTTCGCTCATGAATGTGCAGTCCTATGGCGTTGGCGTGTTCCTGCCCAGCGAGGGCCGCACCGAAGCGGTAAAAACAGCCCTGGAGGGCTTTGTGCAGGCCCAGCAGGCTGCCCAGCAAAACTACCTGGCAGACCAGTACGCCATTGCCAAAGCCGCCCAGATTAAAACCCTGAAAAACGGCGCCGTGGTTCTGGTTATGTGCCAGGACCAGAACACTGTACTGGAAAGCATGGAACAGGCTCTGGAGCAGTAAAGCCAGCAAACACCAAACCAGCCCGAAGCAGTCATCCACCTTGTGTGGGCTGCCTTGCTCCGGGCTGTTTTTTTTGCTATAATGGCAAAAGATTTTACTTCCGGCAACACCGCATCATTTAGGGCAACCAGCCCCATGGTCTGCCCCTTATTTTTTGTGCTATGGTTTTACCACACTTAAAAACCAGCCAATTTACCAAAAACTGATTGCACTTTTTGGTTTATCTCACAAAAATTTGCGGCGCAGGTCAGGAACCTCCACTGTGCGGCGTTGCTTTTACTCTCACAAAGAAAGGCGGTTTTGCCCTCCATGAAAGCAACCGTTGTAATCCCCAACCTGAACGGTGCCGGTTGGCTCAAGGACTCCATCGAATCCATCTGGGCCCAGACCATGCAGGACTTTGAGCTGATTGTGGTGGACAATGCCTCCACCGACGAAAGCCTGGAAATTGCCCGCAGCTATGTGGGCCGCCCTAACTACACCCTCATTGAAAACGACCGGAACACCGGTTTTTCCTATGCCGTAAACCAGGGCATTCGGGCTGCAAAGGGCGAATTTGTTGCCCTGTTCAACAACGATGCCTTTGCTGAGCCGGACTGGCTGGAGCAGCTGATTGCCGCCGCCCAGCAGGACGAGCGGATTTTTGCGGTAAGCAGCCTGATGATTCGGCACTACGAGCGGGAACTGGCGGACGATGCCGGCGACTATGTAACCCTGCTTGGTTTTGCCTGCAAGCGGGGCGATGGCATGAAAGCCAGCCGCTACACCAAGCCCTGCCGGGTGTTTTCTGCCTGCGGCGGTGCAGCCCTCTACCGCAAGAGCATTCTGGATAAAATCGGCCTGTTTGACGAGCATTTCTTTGCCTACTACGAGGATGTGGATATCAGCTGGCGGGGCAACAGCCTGGGCTACAAAAATGTATACTGCCCCACCGCCCGCTGCTATCACATCTGCGGGGCTACCACCGGTGCGGTGCGCTACAACCCCTTCAAAAGCATCCAGAGCGGGCGCAACAGCATTTTGCTGCCCTACAAAAATATGCCCCTGCTGATGTTTGTGCTCAACCTGCCCTTTTTGACCGCCGGTTATCTGCTGAAAGCCCTGATGTTCCGGCTGCGGGGCTTTGGCCCGGCCTACGGTCAGGGTTTCCGGGAAGCACTCAAGGTTATGGGCAAGCTGGAAAAACCCCGGTTCCGTTTTAAAAACCTGCCCAACTACCTGCTCATCCAGCTATGGCTGGTGGTGGATACCTTCCGTTATGCCATCTACCGGGTACAGCGGGCTTTCAACATTCAGTAACCGCTGGGTGCAGTTTGCCCATGGCCCCATCTCTGGCACCGATTGCACCCCCTCAAAACAAAAAAACAAGGCACCCTGGCCATGAGGGTGCCTTGTTTTTTTGTGCCGCTGCGGGCTTTTTGTTCCCTGCTTTTTTCTCTGAGCTGTGCCGGTATTGCACCCCACAGAAAAAATGACAAGTAAATTTGTCATTTTTTATTGACAACTATTGTTGTCAACGCTATACTGAGGATGACAACAATAGTTATCATTAAGGGAAGCGAAAGGAGATGCATCCAATATGCCGCTAACAAACCGTGTTCGGGAGCTGCGCTGTGCAAAAAACCTGAACCAGCAGGAGCTGGGCAGCCTGGTGGGGGCCTCCCGCCAGACCATCAGCCTGATTGAACGGGGAGACTATAACCCCTCCATCACGCTGGCCCTGCGCATTGCTCAGGTATTTGAATCCCCTGTGGAATCCATCTTTTTTTTAACCGAGGAGGAACCGTCATGAAACAATCCGCAAATTCTGCTTTCAGCAAAACCAAGCAATCCAATCCAAGGCGTCAGTTCTTTATTACCCTGCTGCTGTGTGCTCTGCTGGGCGCAGTGGGTGGTTTTGTAACCGCCGGCAGCACGCCCCAGCTTAGCAGCATAAGCCAGTGGCTCAACGCATTTTTGCAAAAAACCTCCTTCTGGTTTTTGCTGGCAGGCTTTGTGCCCCTTGCTATTACCAACCTGCTGTACCTGCACTGCCGCTCCCTGAAAGATGCAGCCTTACAGGATGAAGCCTGCTACGACCTGTTAAGCCACCGGCTGAATGTGGCCATCTCCATGACCACTCTTTGCATGATTTGGATCTTGAGTTTTTCTGCCATGGCCTTTCCTGCCCTGCTGAGCAGCCACCAGCTTTTAGCGGCTATCATTGGAGTGATTGCTCTGACTGTTCAGCTGGCCTGGGATACAGCCCTCCAGCAAAGCTGCATTCGCCTGAACAGCCTGCTTGCACCGGAAAAACCCAACAACTGCCTGGACAACAACTTTCAGAAAAAATTCTACCAAAGCTGTGACGAACAGGAGCGGCAGCAGATTGGTGAATGTGCCTATACCACCTTCCGCTTTATGTCCATGATTTACCCGGTTGTTCTGGTGCTTCTTATGATGCTCAGCATGATGAGCGGCGCAAACAACCTGCTGATTTTGCTGGTAGGCGGCCTGTGGCTGCTGCATAGCGGCAGCTACCTGCTGCGTGCTTTAAAGGTCTCTCGCCAGCAGATGGAGCGCAGCTGTCACTAAAAACTGTAAAGTTTATTGGTATAAACACAAGAGGGCAGCCAAATGGCTGCCCTCTTGTGTTTTAAGGTTGTGCATAAAACCAACTGTGCTCAATTAGTTATAATATTGGGTAAGTAGAGCAGCAGCTTTTGCCCAAATGAATTTTGCCCCACGGAGAATTATTTGATATTGTTCGCAAAATCTGGTATCCAGATAATGCATCCATAATTTATCCACCGTTCGTTGGCGCAGGAGTTCTATAAGCGTGCAGCAAACATACAGCGCCACCACTCCAAGAACAGAATAGAGAAATAACAAGAGGGAGTTGTCCTCTTTGTAAATCGGAAGCAATGCTGGCAAAAAAATTTGTGCAGCGATACAGTTCGAGTGAATCAAGTAAACACCAAATGTACTTCCGGCGACCAAATTGATAAAAGGATTGTACGAAATATCCAGCTTTGTAAACCCAATAAACAATTCCACAGAGATAACCATAATCAGTGGGCTATTTAGCACCCTATAATAATAATAAAGCGCTGTAATCGAGCGATTGTCTGTACGATTTCCCAGATATGTGATTATATAAGCCGAAAAGAACAGCAGGATATAAAATAAAATTGCGATAAAAATATGTTTTGGAGCATTCTTTTTTGTAGGATTTCCGAATTTTCGAATGTATCCAGCAACAAAATACACAATAAAAACAGGAATCAATCTTCCGTCAAGCATACCTGAAAGGAAGGACGGCATTCCCTCACCCAACAAAGCAAGCGGAAATCCGCAGCCAATAACAACGAAAATTGCAATCAGCGCAATGAGCAATGCAGAGTACTCTTTTTTGTTCATCGACGCAATAAATTTATTTAGAAATGGCGAAAAAATCATTAAAATAATATACGCTGTGACAAACCAATAGTGGCTAAAAACAATAGGGAACAAGCTATACATGGAATTTTTTAAAATATCAGTTAGCCCAACATCGCTAACACTGTTTGAGCAAATTATAAAAACAATCCATATAAACCATATCCCTATGGAGTAAAACCATGTTACACCGGCTGTTTTAATAATCTTTTTTGCGGTTATTTTCTGGTCCACCATAAAGTATCCGGAAATGAGCAGAAAACATCCCACACCAATTTGCCCGCCAATATGCAGCCAATCCGTAATTAATTTGTTAATCCCAAGTGTGTAGCGATATAAACTATATAGACCGAATATATCGTCGCAATGGCTCATAACAATTAAAATCATACTAATAATTCTGAGTAATTCCAAATTGGATTTCCTTAAAGACTTAACCATTGGCAGAGTACATCCATTTCTTTATAAGATTGTAAAATGCAATTTTACGGTGCGAGTATATCCTGGGCTATCAGCAAAATCAGGAACGCCGGATTTGATACAAAATCATTCTTAGCCAAAACCATCCAAACAAAGAGCTATCGTCCATTATTAAGACCACTCCTGCAAGGGAACCAATGCACTACCAAAATTATCAGCTGACCGTTCAGTTACTCAAAAACAGCATCCATTCTCAAACGACAAGTCAACTGATGCAACCATCAAAATCATACACCTTCATTGCATCAGACCTCATTCCCCTGCCCACTTCCATTGGCTTTACTCTCTCATTTCATTCGGGGCAGTGGCTTGCAGTGCAATGCTTTGCAGCCATTTCAATCCAACGGGTTATTCTCTTCTTTTCCTCAGTGGGGATACTGCAAATTCTTAATTCATCTGACAACCGGCTATTCCCTTTCCAGGCGACTCTATCAAAAAAGGACGGTTTATGCCACCGGTAGTTTGTACCCTGGCGCAACCCGTCCTTTTTGTGTATAACTTTATGATTTTGCCGCCGGGCTTGCCTGGTTTTTGGGTTCCTTCTGCCGGGTGGGCAGCTGGGCCAGAATGGTGGCCAAAAACATCAGGCCGCAGCCAAGCAATTCCCGCAGGGTAAGGGCCTGGTGCAGCACCAGCCAGCCCATCAGCACGCTGAACACGCTTTCCAGGCTGAAAGCAAGGCTTGCCAGTGTGGGCTCCACATGCTTTTGCACCACAATCTGAATGGTGTAGGCCACGCCACTGCTTAAAATACCTGCATAGCCAATGGGCACCCAGGCCGAGGCCACCGCCTGCCAGGTGGGGTGCTCCAGCACCAGGGCCGGAACCAAGCACACCAGACCTGCCACCAAAAATTGCAGGCAGGAAAGCTTGATGCCATCCACCAGAGGGGCCACCCGGTCAATGTACAGGATGTGCAGGCTGAACAGCACACTGCAAGCCAGCAGCAGCAAATCCCCCAGGCCAAACCCGCCGCCGGAACTCCAGCACAGCAGATACAGGCCCACCAGGGCAACGGCTACCGCCACCCAAACCTGCTTGCCGGGGTTGCGTTTGAACAAAAGCCCCAGCAGCGGCACAATAACAATGTACAGGGCGGTTAAAAAGCCTGCCTTGCCCACACTGGCATATTGCAGGCCCACCTGCTGGAGCGCAGAAGCCAGACCCAGCAGAACACCGCACCCCAGGCCCGCTTTCAAAAGGGTTCGGCTGCCGCCCGGGGTGCGGCCCCGGCTGCCAAACACAAAAATCAGCGGTACCAGCACCAGTGCGCCCAGCAAGCTGCGCACACAGTTAAAGGTAAAGGGGCCAATCAAGTCGTTGCCCACACTCTGGGCCACAAAAGCGCCGCCCCAAATCCATGCGGCAAGCACCAGCAGCAATGTATAACGAAGACTGTGCTTCACAGCACTAACAACTCCTTTTTTCTCCATGCTTCAACGGCAGAAGGCATGGTTCACTCCCCATCAAAGCCCAGGGCAGAAAAATCCACCCGTTTGGGGGAATGATTCTGGGGGTAGTGTACCTTGCCCATGGGCAGACTTTCCGGCCGCTGTACCGGTTCCAGCTTTACCTGATAAAAATCCTGCGGCTGCTGAGGCTCCTGGGGGTCCTGGGGCTCATCGGGCTGCTCCTGCTGCTCCGTCTGCTCCTGCTGGTCAGGCTGCGGCTGCTGTTCCAGCTGCTGGGTTTGTTCCTGTTGCCAAGGCTGCTGAGGCGCCGGGGCCTCCTGCTGGGGTGCAGCCTCCGGGGTCTGTTCCAAAACCGGTTCCACCTGTTCTGGTTGTTCCTGCGGTGCTGCCTGCTCCTCACCATGGGGCTGTTCCCATGCTTGCGGGGCCGGGGTCTGCTGCTCCAAACACGCTTGCAGCTGCTCCTGGGTCAGTTCCTCCAGCGGCTCATTTTCAAAGCCGGACTGCCAGTTCTGGTGGGCCATATAATCCTGGTTTACTGCTTGTTCCTGGCCCAGTCCCAATTCGCAGGCCAGGCCCTCCATGGCCTCACAGTTGGGGGGCAAATCGGTAACGGTGGTGCCGTAATACCGGAACAGCACCTTACCCTGCGGCCCAACAATCAGGGTAAGGGGCAGCTGGTGCACCTCGTTTTTGTTGGGACGGTAGCCTTCTTTTTGAGCGCTGCGCACAATTTTGAGGGCTTCCAGCGAGTAGCTGCGCAGAATGCTGCTGCTTTTTTGCACATCAAAGTAATCGTACAAAGCCTGTTCTGCGTCGCACATCAGCTCAAAGGGCAGCATACCCGGCTGGATGGACTGGGCCAGTGCTTCGGGCCGGCTTTGCACCACGCACACCAGGCGCAGGCTGCGCAAAGCGGGCATACTCTCCAGATATTGGGTGATAAAATGCCGGGTAATGGGGTGCCCAAAATTGCGCAGAAAGACTATAATAAGGGGTTTTTCTCCCTGGGCCAGCTCATAAAAAGATTTTTGCGGCTCGTGGGGGGTATCATAACAAAAAGCGGGGATGGTATCCCCTGCTTGCAGTCGTTTGCCCATGGGTTCTCTCTCCTTTTTTGCTCAAGGCACAAAGCCAGCAGCCGTGCCTGCCAAATACTGCATTTATTGTAGCACACCAGCAGGGTATCTTTCAACGGCACAAATCTCCAAAACATTGGAAAATCCCTCTTGTTTTGTGCTATACTGAACAAAAGGATCATGGGCCGGGCCAAAGCCGCCCCGACCCTCAACCAAGGAGGACGCAAACCATGAACGAAGCCTTGAAACACAACCTGGAAAAACGCATTGAGCGCACCATGAAGGCCCTGCAAGCCAACCGGATGGAAGCCTATTATGTGTCAACCGCCCAAGAGGTTTTGCCCTTTGTGCAAAATATGCTGCCCAAGGGGGCCGTGGTGGCCTGCGGCGGCAGTGCCAGCCTGGACGAAACCGGCGTAATGCAGCTGCTGGAAAGCGGCAGCTACGAATTTTTGGACCGGCGCAAGGTCAGCGGCCCCGAGCTGGATGCTTTGTATGGGCGTATTTTTACTGCGGACTGGTACCTTGCCAGCTCCAACGCTGTAACTGAGCAGGGTGAACTGTACAATGTGGACGGCAACTCCAACCGGGTGGCGGCCATGACCTTTGGCCCAAAAAATGTTTTGCTGGTGGTGGGCTGCAACAAAATTGTAACCGACCTGGAAGCCGCCCGCCAGCGGGTGGAGCAGATTGCCGCCCCGGCCAACGCCCACCGGCTGCACTGCCAGACCCCCTGCGCCACCACCGGGGTTTGCGGCCACTGCCACAGCCCCCAGCGCATCTGCTGCAACACCGTGATTCAGGGCTTTCAGCGGCATGAGGGCCGCATTAAAGTTCTGCTGGTGGGCGAGCCCTTGGGCTTTTGATTGCCCTGCACCCAAAACGCCCTTTCCTGTTCCACCCACAAGTACATTAACAAAAAACGGATGCAGAAAAATGCTGCATCCGTTTTTTGTTATGCTGTACCAAATTGGTTTTTGCAAAATTCTATTACATTAAAGGAGCCACTACTTTCAGCAAACGGCCCAGCCATTTGAGATGCTGGCAGCCAGCCCAGATGGTGCTTTCCGTTACAGGGCGGCACTGGGGCAGGGTGTTCTCAAAATCCTGCTCAATCTGGGCAATGCAGGGCACCTGGCACATCCAGGTTGCGCACTCAAAGTGGTGGTATAGGCTGCGGTAATCCAGATTGATGGTGCCCACCACTGCCTCCACGCCATCCATTACAAATACCTTGGAGTGCACAAATCCCGGGGTGTACTCATACAGCTCCACCCCCGCTTTAAGCAGCGAGCGGTAATGGGTTTTGGCCAGTGCATACGGGGCGGACTTGTCCGGCACACCGGGCAGAATCAATCGCACTCGCACACCACGCTGGGCTGCAAAGCGGAGTGCGGTTTCCATTTCGCCGTCTAAAATCAGGTAGGGCGACATAATAGAAACCGACTTGGTGGCCCGGTTCAGCAAATCGATGTACACCATCTCGCCCACCTTATCCTCATCCAGTGGGCAATCACCATAAGGCATAACAAATCCTTGGGCCTGGGGCACCTGCGGGACTGGTATATCCAAAAATTCGTCAAATTTCGCATCCTTTTCAAAGATGTTCCACATCTGAAAAAACATCAGGGTAAAGCTGCGCACCGCCGGGCCTTTGAGCATGATGGCTGCATCCTTCCAGTGGCCATATTTTTCGATGTGATTGATGTATTCATCCGCCAGGTTTACGCCACCATTGAAGGCTGTATGACCATCAATTACCAAAATCTTGCGGTGGTCCCGGTAGTTGTAATAGGTAGAAACCAGCGGTACCACCGGCGCAAACACCTTGCACTGGATGCCAAGCTCCTTTAACCGCCTGGGGTAGTCTTGGGGCAGCGTGGAAAATTCACAGGTGCCATCGTACATCACCCGCACCTCTACCCCTTCTCTGGCCTTGCGGGCCAGAATTTCCAGAATGCGGCCCCACATCAATCCTTCATCCACAATAAAGTATTCCAAAAAGATAAAGTGCTTGGCCTGCTCCAACTGGCGGAGCATCTCCTGCCATTTGGCCTCGCCGCTGGCAAAGTATGTAACAGCAGTGTTCTGGTACACCGGATGGCAGCCGTTGCGGTTTACATAGCTTGCCAGTGCACTGCATCCGGGTTGCTGGTTCAACTCCTGTTTGGTTTGGGGCGACTGAGCCAGCAGCTGGCCAGTTTGTTGGACCAGCTGCTCAATGCGCCGTTTTACAGCCCGGTGGCCAAATTCGCTTTGCGTATACCAAAACAGCAGCGCTCCAAACACCGGCAGCAGCATAATAACCACCAGCCAGGTGTTTTTGGCTGTGGAGTTTATGGGCGAATTTAGCAGGTACAGCACCATACCTGCCGTAAACAGCACCGTACCGCCAAACAGATGGGGCAGAACCCCCTCAAACCAGCGGAATGCGCTGAACAATGCAAAAAACTGCATGGCCAGCAGTACCACAAACAAACCCAACCGGCTGAACAGGGCGTGTACCAGGCCTTTTTGACCTTTTTTTAGCAGCCGTAACCCGTTGTTCTGAATGGGCGACTCCTTCATGTTGATTCCTCCTGCTTTTTGAATGTTACAAGCATCTGCTGCTTTTGCCGCCCCGGTGCAGATGCCTTGCGGGGTTTGCTCCGGTAGCCTGCCTGAATGGTAAGAGTGGGGCGTTTCACAGCCCGAAGCAGCTCGTCCTTTTTTGCCTCCTGCATGGCCGAATAATCAAATTCATCGTAAGCTTGTTTGGTTTTGGTGCCGGCCCTGCTGGCATATACATGGCTGAACCCATGGTAATCCCCTCTGCTCATGGCCGATTCTCTCCTTTCGTCTGCAACCAAAAACAGCGAAGGCCTTGCTTCCTATGCAGGAAACGCCACCTTCGCTGTGTGTATTCCAATAGCCCCGCCTTGCCGTCTGCGACCAATCAAAACCTACCGAATGGCAGGTGGGTGCCCTGTGTCCACAATTCCACTCCCTGCTTCCGTGCTCCCCTCGAAGGGGCGGGAGGTCTGCGGTCCGGTGGCCAACTCCGGGCTCCCTAGATTTGATTAGTAGGATTATTTAAAGCCGCAACAAATCGAACAAGGCAGGATGCATTTGGTTTACTGCTCGATTTCAAAAAACTCCCGCAGGCGTTTTTCAAACATATTGCTTACTTCGTACAGCTCCTCGTCATCTTCCACGATGTCCAGGTATTCGCCCTCGGCATCCTGACCAACCTTCATGAGAATGAGGTCCAGGTCAGCATCCACCAGCTCCTGCTCATCCTCCACATAAGGTACCAGGGCCATGTAATGGGTGCCCTTGTGGTCGGCAGCGTCAATCACCTCAAAGGTGTGCTCCTTGCCTTCCTCGTCCTCCAGGGTGACCAGGTCGGGGGTGTATTCTTCTTCCTGCATTGCAGGCTCTTTGATATCAGCCATTGCTTACTCCTTAAACTGCACCCGGCAGCAGTCCGGTGCGGTGTAGTTGTTTTTTGTTAGTTACAGTGTACCTGTTTTTACCGCCGCCGTCAATAGGGAAAAGCACCGAAAATCGTTCCAAAAATCTTTGACCAAAACTTTTGCGAGGATTGCTTTATTCTGCCCGGTTTTATGCTATAATATGTATGTTTTTTATTTTTTGACTTCTCATCTTGAGTTTTAGGAAGGAGCCCTTTCTTTTGCAAAAATTGATTGCGCTGGCCAGCGCTTGTTTTCTGGCCCTGGGGCTTATGGCCGGCTGCGGCCCGGTGGGCAGCCTGGCCCGCCGCCCTGCTTACCAAAGCAGCGAACTGCAATTTCAAACCCCGCAGGCCGATGCGCCGGTTGCGGTATTCCATACCACAAAGGGGGACATTAAGGCGGTTTTGTATCCGGAACAGGCTCCCATGGCGGTGGAAAATTTCACCCAGCTGGCCCAGCAGGGGTACTACAACAACACCAGTTTTCACCGCATTATGCAGGATTTTGTGGTACAGGGAGGCGATGCCACCGGTACCGGCACCGGCGGCTCCACCATCTGGAATAACAACCCCTACCCCAAGGAAATCAGCGATGCGCTTCACCACTATTCCGGCGCATTGTGTGCCGCTTTCAGCCCGGATGACTCTGTTTCCGGCATGAGCCAGTTTTACTTTGTGCAATCTCCTGCCGAAAAACTTGGCAGTGACCTGCGCACCCAGCTGGAGGAGGCGGGAACCCGCACCGAAGTGCTGGAAGCCTACGATGCAGTGGGCGGCCTTGCCTACCTGGATTACACCGACACGGTGTTTGGTCAGGTGTATGA
Organism: uncultured Allofournierella sp.; assembly: GCA_944382705.1. Taxonomy (GTDB): domain Bacteria; phylum Bacillota; class Clostridia; order Oscillospirales; family Ruminococcaceae; genus Allofournierella. Next base: position 27,617 of record CALWNE010000033.1, on the reverse strand, counting down.
GGGCATGGAAGTGGTGGACAGCATTGCGCAAACTCCGGTGGACGAGAACGGCAAGCCCACCCAGGAGGTGTTGGTGGAAAGCATTACCATCACCACCTACGGCCAGGCAGACCAGGCCGCCGGCAGCGAGGGCGATGCCGCCTCTGCCGACAGCGCCCCGGCAAGCTCCGGTTTCCAGGCGGCAAGCAGCTCCCAGTAACGCCTCTGTTTTTGTTCGTTTTGCGGAGGAGCACGGCCTTGGCTGTGCTCCCCCCCTTTTTTATAGCTTAGGCAGGGAATGCTGCCTGTTGCCCCGCAAGGAGGTTTTTTTATGTCTTCGCAGCCCGTGAATAAAGCAAAAAAGAAGCTGGGCCGGGGGCTTTTGTCCCGCACCTTTTTCTTTATGGTCACCCTGTTTTTGCAGGTGGGCCTGGTGGTGGGTGTTGCCATGGTGCTGGACCAGAACTTTCCCCTGTTTTATATGTTCATTACCCTCATCAGCGTGTTTGCTGTGCTTACCCTGCTGGATAAGGACCGGGTAAACCCGGTTTACAAGATCATGTGGCTGATTATCATCTTGCTGCTGCCCCCCACCGGCACCCTGTTTTACCTGTTTTGGGGCCATCGGAATGTGGCCAACCGCCACGCCCGCAAGATGCAGCTTATCAGCAGCCGCTGTACCAAGGCCATTCCCCAGGAGGAGCAACCCTTGCAGCAGCTTTGGGTGCACCACAAAAACCTGGCCCGCAGCGCCCGTTACCTGGCCCAGCACGCCGGTGCTCCCCTGTACGCAGATACTCAAAGTGAGTACTACCCCTGGGGGCAGGATTTTTTTGCCCGGTTTTTGGAGGAACTAAAAAAGGCCAAAAAGTTCATCTTTATGGAGTATTTCATCATCAAGCCCGGCTATATGTGGGACACCACCCTGGAAATACTCAAGCAAAAAGCCGCAGAAGGGGTGGATGTGCGCCTTTTGTTCGACTCCTTCGGCTGTATGATGACCCTGCCGGAGGACTACGCCGAAACACTGCGGCAGGCTGGCATTCAGTGCTACGCCTTTGGGCCGTTCCGGCTTTCCTACCATATTTCCGACTACACCATGCTCAACCACCGGGATCACCGGAAAATCACCGTGATTGACGGCAATGTGGGCTTTACCGGCGGACTGAATTTTTCTGACGAATACATCAACCGAAAAAAGCGGTTTGGCGTGTGGAAGGATACCGGCCTGATGCTGAAGGGCAGCGGTGTGCAATCCCTGACCGCCTTGTTTTTGGAGATGTGGGACTTTACCACCGGCACTGTAAGCAACCCGCTGGACTATGCCCCTACCCTGCGTTACACCGCCGACGGATTTGTTCAGTCCTACGGAGACAGCCCCCTGGACGATGAAAACATTGCGGAAAACGCCTACTTCAATGTGCTTCAGCAGGCCTGCCGCTATGTGTACATTGCCACCCCTTACCTGGTGGTGGACAACGAAATGATTACCACCCTCAGCTTAATTGCCAAAAGCGGCGTGGATGTGCGCATCATTACCCCTGGCATTCCCGATAAGTGGTATGTGTACTGGGTTACCCAAAGCTACTACCGTGTGCTGCTGCAAGCTGGGGTTCGCATTTTTGAGTACACCCCCGGTTTTATTCACGCCAAAATGTATGTATCAGATGACCAAACCGCCATTGTGGGCAGTGCCAACATGGACTACCGCAGCCTGTACCTGCATTTTGAAAACTGTTGCGCCTTTTACGGCGGCCAGATGGTGCAGAATGTACGGGCGGACCTGGAGCAGTGCATGGCAGTCAGCCATGAGGTCACCCTGGAAGAAACCCTCAAAACTCCCATTCCCAAGCGGATTGCCCAGGTATTGCTGCGGCTGTTTGCCCCCTTGCTGTAAGCCGGTGTGGTCTTTTAAATAAAATTCTTGCATTGCCTGTATTTTACTCTTTACTTTTATCCACAATTCTGGTATACTATATTCATGGAAGCATTTCCAATCTATACGAATGCTTGCATTTTGCTGCGTTTGTTGGAATGGATTTAATTTTACACTAACAAAGGAGTAACAACTATGGAACGCTATGTTTGCGATGTTTGCGGCTGGGTTTACGACGAGAGCGAAGGCTACGCTGAGGGCGGCATTGCTGCCGGCACCCTGTGGGCCGATGTACCTGAAGACTTCCTGTGCCCCCTGTGCGGCGTAGGCAAGGACCAGTTCTCCAAGGAGTAATTTCCTAGTCTGTTCAGCACCATGCAGCCGTGTGCTCCCCGGTGACAGCAAGCATCTGAACGCATTGGCTGTGCTCAAAACATAAGGAAAGCGGGCAAGAAGGATGGAACTTCTTGCCCGCTTTTTGTGGTTCATTACAGCAGCCTGTTCTCCCTAACGGGAGAGCAGGCTGTTTTTTTGTGCTGCGGCAATCACCCGATTGACTAGATGCCTGGGTGCAGCCTTTTAGTCTGATTCCTGCTCATTGGTTTGTGGGGCTGCCAGCCAAATGGTGTTGGGATGCTGGGGCTTGCACTTTTTGCACAAAATCTGTTCTATGCCCCACTGGCGAATCCGTCCCAGGTGCCGGGCATGGGCCGGGCAAACATACACGCACTGCATACAGGCAATGCAGGTTTTATGGTTGGTTTTGCAGGGTTTCTCTGCCGGAATAGAACCGGTGGGGCAGGCATCGGCACAGCGGCCGCATTCCACGCAAGCCTTGCTGGTTTTAATCCAGGCCCCTGCTCGTTCCGTTTTAGGATAGGGGGATTTGCCCGGCAGGGTCAGGGTATACTCCTGTTCTGGCTGCATCTGGTCGATCAGTTCCACCAGCTGTGCCCCAAACCCTTGGGCCTGGGTCAAATCTTCTGCATTGGGCCGACCCGAGGCTATGCCGGGAGCCAACGAGTGCCGGGCCACAAAAGCCCCTGCACCAACCACCCTGTACCCCTGTTCCTGGGCTTTGTGCTGCAATTGCAGCAGCACGCTGTCCAGCCCTTGGGCTCCATAGGTGGTTACCACTGCCGCCATGCCCGCCCCCTGCATTTGGCTGAGCTTTTGCAAAAAAGGCTCCGGAGCTACCCCCTCAAAGTTGGGGGCGGCCACAATGGTAAGGGTGTTGGCCGTGGGCTGAAAGGGAGCCTGGGCACGCTGGGCGGTTGCATCCCATTCCTGCACAGGCAGCCCAGTACCTGCTGCCACTGCCTGGGCAATGCGCCGGGTGCTGCCTGCTGCACTGAAATAAACCACCTGCACTTGTTCTAACTTCATTGCTGCACCTCCTGCATCTGCTCTGCCTGCTGGTTATACGCCAGCTGCTTTTGGGCATACACCTTTTTTGCACAGGCCTGTACTGCACAGCGCAACAGGTCCAGCTCGCTGCCCGGGTGATGATGCTGGGGCTGTACCTCCTGCTCAAACATCCGTGCAAAGGCCTGCTCCAATTCTTCACAGAACCGGTCGTAGGCCTGCTCCACGGGGCAGTGATTAATCTGCACCTGTATCATCTGCCCAATTTCCGGCAGGCTGAACACCTGTTTCAGCACACAAATTGTTACTAGATAGGCCATGTGTGCCCGGTGGTATTTCTTTTTTTCCGGGGCCTGCATCACCCGCAGTTTTACATAGTTGTTGACCATGGCCTTTGTAAGCATCTTTTCCTGGTCCTGGGGGGCGATGGGTGCAAACACCTCATTGATATAGCCGGTTACCTGGTCCATATAAAGGGCAATGGCGGGCAGTTCTGCCCATCGGGGGCAGTGGAATGCTCGTATATCCTGTGCCAGCTGGCTTTGTTCAAATCCATGTTCCATGGTTCCGAGTTCCTTTAATTTTGTTAATTTTCACAGGCAAAGCCGCCTGTCGTTAGCATTATAATAACATATTTCCCCTATCGGCGCAATAAATCTCCACCGGGGGTGCCTTTTGTTAAAAAAGAGCCAGGCACACGCCTGGCTCTTTTGCCTTACTTATAACTGGTTTGGCTCCTGGTTTGGGTGGTGTTTACGCCATTCCATAAAGCTGTCCAGAATGACGGCTGCACTGACAGAGTCCAGCTTTGCCTTGCGCTTTTGGCCAAAGGTGCCCGCTTCGCTCAGCTGGGCTGCTGCGGTTACTGTGGTGCGCCGTTCATCCCAAAAATACACCGGCAGCGTTCCATCCCGTTCCAGGATAGCGGCCATCTTGCGGGTTTTCTGCGCACGAGAGCCCTCGGTGCCATCCATGTTGCGGGGCAGACCCACCACAATCATCTGTGCATTCTGGGTTTTGCAGGCTTCCAGAATGGCAGCCGCTGCCTTGTTCATGCTTTTTTCTTCGATTTGAGGCAGCGGCGTGGCCAGCAGCTCGCTTGCATCCGAAATTGCAAGCCCAGTGCGGGCATCGCCGTAATCCACAGCCAAAATTTTCATATTAGATACTCCTTTTGCAGGCCCCCTGCAGGGGGCTTTGTGGTACTTGTTTTGCGCTGTACGCAGCAGGGGGGCATGGCACCGCCGGGCACAGCAGGTTAATTGCGAATACGAAAGGTTTTGGGGGCCAGCCGGTATACCAGCACACTGGCCACCAGCCCATAGATAAGGCAGAACAAAATGGTGCTTACCCCAAACACCAGAATCGACATCTTGATTTGCAACATCATGTAACACACACAATAGGTGGCCGCCATGGCAACCTTATAGGTGCCGCTTTTCAGCTGGGTTCCTGCATTGTAGGGTTGCAGCAGATAATAGAGCGTCAGGTAATGGATGGAGAAAAACCCGCTCATGCAAAGCACCGCCACCGGCAAAATAAGGTAGTACACCGGCTGGCTGGTTCCTCCGCTGGCCCACAGCAGCAGGGCCAGTCCCCCGCCAATCACCAGGGCAGGCACCCCATTGATTTTTGCAATCTCCCACAGCCGAATCTGAAACAGCCGCAGCACAAAGTCCCGGCGCTTGTAAAAGGAATAGGTCAGCAGGCTATGGTCGCAGTTCATAAACAGGGCCTGGGTAAAGCTGGTACCCCGGTTAATGGAATACATCACAAAGGCAAACATGGGCAGCTGGGTGGTGATAAACTGGTTTACCACAGGCTTTGCCGCTGGTATAAACTGCATCAACAAAAGGGTTGCTGCCGCCAACACCCCGCACACCAGGGTAATTTTTTCGGTGGCTTTCCACAAAATTCGCCGGTGGCGTTTAATAAACAGCTCATTCAGGTATTCAAAGCCTTTTTTCCTGCTGGTGATGGAGCCATCTGCCGAGATGTTTTTTTCACTTGCCTGTTTCAATGCGTTGGCTGCACCTGCATCCATCTTGCCAGACAGATTCAGCAGCAATTCCCGGCAGATGGGGCGGTAGCCATCAAACCGAAGAATTCCAGCAGCAGCCGCAGCACCCACGGGCAGGCAAAGCGCAAAAAAGGCAACCACCGCCGCCGGGGGCAGCGCAACCCCCAAAGCGGGCAGGCCATAGGCTGCGGCCAGCAGCAAGGCAATCACCGCCAAACGCAAGGGCCACATTTTTTCGGCCCCATTCCAATGCCGGTGTTTCCATAGCATCCACCATGCAAAGATGAATTTAATGGCCACCACGCAGAGGGGCAGCAGTACACACAGCCATAAAGGCACACCGACCAAGCCGCCGGCCACCAGGGTACAGGGCAAAAAGCCCACCGCCACCTTTGCCATGGTGTAAAAGAAAGCCGTCAGTGTATAGGCTTTGGCATCCATGCCCAAAATCATCACCGCATAGTACTGGGCCTTGGTGGGCTCAAACAGGCTGGTGTTTATAAGGCCCCCCACCAGGCTGAGAAACAAGAGCAGGTGCAAAAACACCTGGCTGCCGGGCAGCTGGCTGTGCAGCAGCCTCATGCTGTAAAACAGCAGGGCAAAGTACACTGCCTTGCCGCCAAATACCGCAATCAGCTCCCAGATTGCCGCCAGAATGTTGGCCAGTATTTTAAACCCTTTCACCCGGTACAAGCTGACTGGCAGAATCCGCCGAAGGAGCGGCACCTGCTTGAGGGAATACAAAATGGCGTTTACCCGGTAGGTATTTTGCAGGGCAAAGGAGATGTGCAGCGTTTTAAACATAAGCTACTCCTCCTTCAGCGCCTGGATGATGCGCTCCTTAAAGGCAGCACTGTCCAGATGGGTTTTGTCCACCCGTTCCAGCTCTCCGTGGTGCAGCAGTAAGATTTCGTCGCACAAATCCAGTGCCAGGTCCAGAATATGGGTGGAAAAGATAATGATTCGATTTTGTTTCAGCGAGCGCAGCAGCTGTTTCATCTCCTCGGCCACTACCACATCCAGGGCAGTGAGAGGTTCGTCCAGCAGCAGAATGTTAGGCTGGGCAATGATGTTAATCAGCATCTGCATCTTGTTTTTCATGCCGTGGGAATAATCTTTCAGCAGCTTGTCCCGGTCTTGGGGGGCAATGCCCACAAACTGAAAGTATTCATCCAGCGGCTTTGGGTTTGGAATACTTTCCTGGTGAATGTCCAGAAAAAACTTGAGAAATTCCCGCCCGGTGAGAAACTCCGGCACGGTGGGGGTAGAAAGTACATACCCAATATCCTGGGGCACAAGGCTGCGGTGCTGGCCGTTCTGCCGCAGATAAAAAGTTCCGCCGTCCGACTTCAAATCCTGATTCAAGCAGTTGAACAGGGTGGTTTTTCCTGCGCCGTTGCGGCCCAGAAGGCCGTAGATTTTTCCCTCTTCAAAGGTAAACTGGATGTCTCTCAAAACTTCCTTGTTTTCAAAGCCTTTTGTCAGGTGTTCAATGATAAACTCCATCGCCTTCGCCTCCTTTAGTGGGTTGAGCTGCACTGTGCCTTTTTCTGCCCGTTTGTATGCAAACGAACCCCTTGCCAGATTCCTTGTATAAAGTTAAAAGGCAGCCCGGAAGGGGCCACCCTTTTGCATAACCAGTAATTGACCAAACAAGCTTCCCTCTTTTGCCGGCCAAAATTATCATTTTTAGGATATGGACCAGCCGACAGGCGGCTTTGTTAAGGGGTTTACCCTATTGTATGGTATTTAAAAAATTCCGTCAAGCGTTTGGGGGGTGTTGGGGGCAGACCCTTGGCAGAACACAAAAATCCCCCGCCCTAAAAAACAGCATTTTTGACTTCCAGCCAGCTGTACGCCGCTGTCGGTCAAACAATCAGCCAGCTTTGTAGGAATGGAGGTTCGGCATGGGTTTGGTTCGGGGGTGGATTATCTTCCCTCCTGTTTTGCCAAAAGCGACATGGCCAAACAGCCAAGGCCTATTCCCAACATGGATATTGCCGATTGCACTTCCACCTGATGCATTGCAGACAACGCTGTTACCGCAACACCCATAGCCAGTGCAATCCCCTTTAACGCAAGCTGCACAGTGGCCTGTATGGGCTTGTGTTCAGCTGTGTTTTTTTGGTTGCATTGAACCTGCATCAGCTCTTCAACAGACACATTCAATTGTTCTGCCAATTTGGGAATGGAACCAATATCAGGGTAGGATAAATCTCGCTCCCATTTTGAAACAGCCTTATCGGTTACACCCATCGCCTGGGCCAGTTCAAGCTGTGTCATTCCCTTTTCTTTCCGCAATGCCGCTACCATTGTTCCAAAAGTCTGTTTTTCCATAGCATTTCCACTCCTTATGTTTTGTGATGACTGGATTGTAGCATTTTAGGCCCTCATCCACAACCGACAGGCAGTTTCCTTGTGTCGACTGACAGTTTAGTGTAAAACAACAGAGAAAGGCAGCCATTTTACTGGCTGCCTTTCCCTTTTTTATGATGCAGGATTCTGATTTTATTGGATTGCCCCATGCACCTTTATAAGCTTGATTGAAAGCACTTATGGGTGTTTGCTCAGTCAATGGGCTTCATGGTGGGGAACAGCAGTACATCACGGATGCTGGCAGAATCGGTGAGCAGCATGACCAGACGATCCAGGCCAAAGCCCAGGCCGCCGGTGGGAGCCAGGCCGTACTCCAGAGCGGTGATGTAATCGTAATCCACCTGGCTGGTGTCGGCGGGGTTTTGTGCCTTGCGGGCAGCAACCTGACGCTCAAAACGGGCCTTCTGGTCGATGGGGTCGTTCAGCTCGCTGAATGCGTTGCCAAACTCCATGGCGTTGATGAAGTACTCAAACCGCTCGGTGAAGGCGGGCTCGTCGGCCTTGCGCTTTGCCAGGGGGCTGTTTTCCACAGGGTAGTCGTAGATGAAGGTGGGCTGAATCAGCTTGTCCTCTACATAAGCGTCGAACAGTTCCACCAGAACGGTGCCCTTGGTGGCATCGGCAGGAACTTCCACATGCTTTTCCTTGGCAGCTGCACGGGCGTCCTCGTCGGTGGCCCAGGCATAGTAATCGCAGCCGGCGTACTTTTTAACGGCCTCGGCCATGGTCAGGCGCTCCCAGTGGCCTATGTCAATCATGTGGCCCTGGTAAGGAATCACCAGGCTGCCGCAAATCTTTTGAGCCAGGCGCTTGTACAGCTCCTCCACCAGGTCCATCATGCCCTTGTAGTCGGTAAAGGCCTGGTACAGCTCGATGCTGGTGAACTCGGGGTTGTGCTTGGTGTCCATGCCTTCGTTGCGGAAGATACGGCCTACCTCATACACCCGGTCAAAGCCGCCCACGATGAGCCGCTTCAAGTTCAGCTCGGTCTCGATGCGCAGGTACATATCAATATCCAGGGTGTTGTGGTGGGTTACAAAGGGACGGGCAGACGCACCGATTTCCAGGGGCAGCAGGATGGGGGTATCCACCTCCAAAAAGCCCTTGCTGTCCAGATAATCCCGGATTTCGCGCAGAATCATGCTGCGCTTTACAAAGGTTTCCTTTACATCGGGGTTTACAATCAGGTCCACATAACGCTGACGGTAGCGGATTTCCTGGTCCTTCAGGCCGTGGAACTTTTCGGGCAGGGGCAGCAGGCTCTTGGACAGCAGCTCGATTTCGGTGCAGCGCACGCTGATTTCGCCCATCTTGGTGCGGAAAATCTCGCCCCGCACGCCGATTACATCGCCGATGTCAAACTTTTTGAAAGCGGCGTACTCGTCCTCGCCCACAGCGTCCCGGCGCACATACAGCTGGATATCGCCGCTGTTGTCCCGCAGGTCGGCAAAGCTGGCCTTGCCCATTACCCGCTTGCTCATCATACGGCCAGCCAGATATACCATTTTGCCGGTTTCTTCCTCGGCGGCCAGGTATTCGTACTCACGCTTAATGTCCGCTGCGTAAGCATCCTGGGGGTATTTGGTTTTTTGGAAGGGGTCGTTGCCCGCTTCCTGCAGGCCCTTCAGTTTTTCGCGGCGCACAGCGACCAGCTCGTTATACGCCTTTTCGCTGAGCTCCTCCGCCTGTTGGGCATTGGTATTCTTTGCTTCGTTCAGCTCCATTGTTTTCCCTCCAAAAATTTCGGATTCATGGTTTGCGGTGCAGTGGATTACCCCTGCATTTTGCCGCACTGCGGCTATTATAACACAAAAAGAGGTGCCGTGGCACCTCTTTTTTGCAGAAAACCAGAATAAACCGGAGAAAATCCCCGGTTTATTTTGATTTTTATGGTAGGTTTGTTACAGGGCAGCCCGGCCGATTTCCAAAATTTTAAAGTCGATGGTGCCGCCGTTGGGCAGGTTTACGGTTACGGTAGCGCCTACCTTTTTGCCCATGAGGGCTGCGCCTACGGGGCTTTCGTCGCTGATTTTGCCGTTCAAGGGATCGGCCTCGGTGGAGCCGGTGATGTCGTACTCTTCTACCTCGCCATCCTCGTCCTGAATTTTAACATGGGTACCCAGGGAAACAGTGTCCAGGTTTACCTCATCGTTATCAATCACACGGGCATTTTTCAGCATGGCTTCCAGCTGAGCGATGCGGCTTTCGATAAAAGCCTGCTCGTTCTTGGCTTCGTCATACTCGCTGTTTTCGGACAGGTCGCCAAAGCCACGGGCTACCTTGATTTTTTCTGCCACATCCTTGCGGCGGACAGTTTTCAATTCGTCCAGCTCATCCTCCAAAGCCTTCAGGCCGGCAACAGTCACAACAATTTCTTTTGCATTGCTCATGGTATCTTCTTAATCTCCTTTTTCAAAGAATGGGAGGTCACCAGAACTTTTGCAGCCAAGAGCCGGCGGCCTGTCGATAGACCCGCAAACAAAGGGGGGTTGCTTTTTGCGGCGACCGTTTGCCGGGTTTGTGCGCTCCCATTTAATTTTGTTAGTATAGCTGTTTTGGGCGATTTTGTCAACCGCTATCAACTTTTTATGCCAAAATCACCAATTTATAACAAACAATTCGGTGGTTCCCACAGAATTTTCTGTTTCCACACAGAAAGCCGCTCCCAGCAGCCAAACTGCTGGGAGCGGCTCCATTCCGGCAAAGCCTTGAGAGGGGGTCAGGCACAGTGCACGCCACTGCCCGCCGGGAAATCATTCCAGCTTATTCGTCCTCCGGATGGAGGCCCATTGTTTTTGCCTGGGCAATTACCTGTTCGGTCAGGTTGCCCGGCAGCGGCTCGTACTGGGCAAAGGCAAAGGTAAACCATCCCCTGCCTTGGGTCAGCTGCCGCATAAAGGCGGTAAAATCCTGCATTTCCGCCATGGGCACCTGGGCCTGCACCGTTTGCAAGCCGTCCTGGTCTGGATTCATGCCCAGCACCCGGCCCCGGCGTTTGGTTATCTCACCCATTAAATCGCCGGTATCATCGGCTGGCAGGTGGGCTTCCAGCCGGCCTACCGGCTCCAGCAGAATCGGCTGCGCCTGGGGCAGCGCCGCTTTATAGGCCAGCTTTGCCGCCTGCATAAAGGCCATTTCGCTGGAGTCCACCGGGTGGTAGCTGCCATCCAGCAGTGTGGCCTGAATGCCTACCACCGGGTAACCGGCCAGCACGCCATGCTGCACCGCCTGGCGCAGGCCCTTTTCCACTGCGGGGAAATAGTTCTTTGGCACACTGCCGCCCACCACTTTTTCCTGAAATACCAGTTCCTCACTGTCGCATGGGGCAAACTCAATCCACACATCCCCAAACTGGCCATGGCCGCCGGTTTGCTTTTTGTGCCGGCCCTGGGCCTTGCAGGGTTTGCGCAGGGACTCCCGGTAAGGAATGCGGGGTGTTTCCAGCTGCACCTCCACCCCAAACTTTGCTTTCAGCCGGGCCAGCGCCACATCCAGATGCTGCTCACCCTGGCCGCTTAAAATCTGCTGACCGGTTTCCTGGTCAATATAGTAGTGCAGGGTGGCGTCTTCCTCCGCCAATCGGGTAAGGGCCGGGCCAATTTTGGCTTCATCCCCCACCTTGTTCAGCTTTAAGGCCATGGCATAGGTGGGCTGGGCAAACCGGGGCTGGGGCAGCTGCACCACCACCCCAGGCTGGCAGAGGGTATCGCCTGTAAGAGCATGGGAAAGTTTGGTAACAGCCCCCAGATCACCTGCCCCAATGGCGGGGGTTTCGGTTTGCTTTTTGCCCTTCACAAACAGCAGCTTGCCCATCCGCTCCTGCTCGCCGGTGCGGGCATTGACCAAGGCTGCATCCGGTGTGAGGGTGCCCCGAAGTACTTTTATATAAGAAAGCTTGCCCACAAAGGGATCTGCTACGGTTTTGAACACCTGTACCGCCAGGGCTGCCTGTCCATCGCAGGGCAGCTCCACCAGCTCCCCTTCTGCCGTTTGGGCCAAAGGTGCCTTTGCCTCCGCCGGGGAGGGCAGCAGGGCTTTCAGATTATACAGCAGCATATCCATGGCCTGCAAATTGGCTGCACTGCCGCAGAACACCGGGGTGATGGCGCCGGTACGGCAGCCCTGGGCCAGGCCTTCCACAATTTCCTGGGTGGTGAAGGGCTCGCCGGAAAAGAATTTTTCCATTAGGGCTTCATCGGTTTCGGCCACGGCCTCGCTCATGGCGGTAATCAGGCCGTCCAGCCGGTGGCCCATATCCGGCATGGGCACCTGCACCGGCTTGCCGGATTCGTAGCAAAATGCCTTTTGGCTGAACAGGTTGATGTACAGCAGGGTTCCGTCCTCCTGCCGTACCGGCACCACGCAGGGGCAGATGCTGGGGCCAAACCGGGTTTTCAGTTCTTCCAAAATTTTGTAGTAGTTGGCGTGCTCCAGGTCGGTTTTATTTACAAACACCATGCAGCTTTTGCCTGCTTTCTCCGCCAGATGAAAGGCTTTTTCCGCCCCCACGGTTACGCCGGAACGGGCGGAAACAACCACCAGCACACTGTCTGCTGCCAGAATGCCCTCCTGCACCCCCAGGCCAAAATCAAACAGTCCGGGGGCATCCAGCAGGTTCAGCTTGGTGGAGTCGTACTCCACCGGGGCCAGGCTCAGTGCCAGGCTGGCCTGGCGTTTTTGCTCCTCCGGGTCAAAGTCGCAAACGGTGGTGCCATCCTGTACGGTACCGGGCCGCTGCATCTGAGGGTCAGCGCTGTACAGCAGTGCTTCCACCAGCGTGGTTTTGCCACAGCCTGCGTGGCCTGCTACCAAAATATTGCGAATGTGATTGCTTGGATTGCACATAAAAAACAGTCCCCCTCTTTCGTTTGCATTACTTAAATTCATCCGCTTAAAAAGGCATCTTGTACAAAAATATTATCACATTAATTTAATTTTTTAAATAGACGGCAACAAAAAAGACTGGATTAGGCAACCAAAATTTTGGCACCCGGTTTGTTTAGTTTTCTCCTTGACAAATAATAAACACCATGTTCTCCTGCCGCTGCAAGGGAACATGGTGTTTAAACTCAGTATTTTTTTATCAGCGGAATGGCCAGGGTGAGTACGGCCCAGGCTGCCTGGTACACCAACAGTACCGGCAAAGCCAACACACCCACGCCGCCGGTAAAGGCCAGCATGAGGGCCAGCACGGCACTCAGCACAACCCCTGCGGCCAGCACACGGCTGGAAATCCGCTGGGCACTGGCTGCGCCGCCTGCGGCCAGCATACCGCCCACAAAGGATGCAAAACTGCCCAGATGGCAGATGCAGCCCTCGGTGGACTGCTGGTAGGTGACCAGAGGGCTGAGAGCGTGCCGTTCGGCAGCGTTCAGCACCTTGATGAAATCCTCTGGCATCTGGTAGATTTGCGCCACCAGCGGGCCGGTGAGGGAGAAATCATCGCTCTTGAGCAGCACCGAAATGCCCTGATGATGCAGGTTTTCCAGCACAGCAGCAGCCTGTTCATCTGCCCGGTAGCTTACCAGGAACATACCAAACAGCCGGCCGCTTACCGCCAGATAGATGGGCTGTTTTTCCCCTTTGGTGTAGCGGTTTTCGTAATCCAGCGAGGGCAGCTCCACCCCCTGCTTGGCCATCATGGCACGGTTGCCCACAATCATCCGCTTGCCATCCACCCAGGCAGTAAAGCCCAGGCCGGGTTCATTTTCCAGATTTTCGGCCGGGTACAAAATTTCCGTCCGGCCCTGAATGATGTTCAAAAACACATTCCGCAGCGTATCGCAGCCGGGAACCAAAATAGAGGCCGCATACAGGATGGCCAGGTCGATGCGTTCCTTCTCGAAGGTTTTAATGCCGTGCAGGCGCACGCTTTTGGCGGGGAACAAATCCCTGGCACTTACCACCACCATGTTGGTCTGGCTTACCTGCTCCACCGACTGCCAGCCGGGCACCACTGCCCCAAAGCGGCTGGCACTTTTGTGCATCTGCTGCAGGGGTACCGCACTCATCAGGGTGGAGGCCAGGGGCGCACCCAGGCAGAGGGTACCTGCCAGCACGGTAAACATACCAAAAAAGCCGTTGCCGCTCACCAGGGTAATGAATGCTGCCAGCACCGCTGCCCCAGCCAGCACCCAGCTGATTTTTTGCTGCATTCCATCGCTGGAGCGCACCGAAAAGCTGCGAGCCAAAAAGTTGCGGAACAGCGCCGTGGGGCGGTTTACCAGCAGATGGGGCTGGGGTTCGCCCAGTCCTTCGCCCAGCTCCTGGCACAGCTCCTCATCCTCCACAGCCACAGCGGCCACCTGCTCGGTGGCGGTGGTCATGAGCAGGAAATCCTTTAAAATCACCGTGCTCTGCACCCATTTGCCCAGGGCACTCATGCACAGAATCAGGGCAGCGGGGGCCGCAAACAGGGTTACCTTTTGGGCGTCGAACTGCTGGGCACCGGGCAGGGCAGCCAACAGCTGCACCACCGCACCCAAAGCAGCCAGGGCGGGCAGGGTATCGGGAGATGGCTCCCCACGCAAGCCCAGAACACCGTTGTAAAAGACCCGCCAGTTAACACCACAGGCAGCCAGCAGCAAAATCAGATTGGCCAGCAAAAATGCCCCCGGTGCAATGGCCGGGTCCAGCGCTGTAATGGGCGGCAGAGGACTTTGGCCCACCGCCAGGCCCAGATAGAACAAAATTACAGTGACCACCGCCGCCACGCTGGTGCGCACGGTCATGGCAAAGCGCATCCGCTTTAAATCCTGTTCCACCAGGGGTGCGTCCCCCAGGTTTTCGTATTCTTCCAGCGGTTTGAAGGCAGAGGCCGGCTGGGCAGCAAAGGGGCTTTGGCCCTGTTCTTCTTCGCCTTCTTCTGGCTCGGCTCCAAACAGGCGGGGCAGCCGCTGCACCAGCTGATGCAGCCGCTGGCGCAAAGCCGAACCGGCCAGTTCCGGCTCTTCCTGCTGGTCCTGGGTCAATTGGCCAACAGACTCCACGCTTTGGGTAGCCTGCTGCTGCAGGGGCGGCTCTTGAGCGGCAGGCTCCTGCTGGGCCAAAGGCTGGTTGCTGGCCTGCTGGGCCTGCTGGGCCTGCTGGGCTTGCTGGGCTTGCTGGGCTTGATAGGCCCGCACCTGCTCCAGCATAATGGTGCGTGTGCCCGGCTGTACCGGGGAATCCTTCCAGCTTTGCAGAAGTACCGGCTGTACCTGCTGCTGGGCCGCCTGGGGCTGGGCATCCTGCTGTGCCCCGGTGGGCTGAACCGGCTGCGGCTGGGCAGCGGGGGCTGCACATTCCACCACCGGCTCCGGCCGGGCAGTTTGTACAGGCTGTTTGTTTTGCGACTGTTCCACAACCGCTGTTTGCTCCACAGGCTCCGGCTGGGCAGCGGGGACTGCACACTCCGCCACCGGCTCCGGCCGGGCGGTCTGTACAGGCTGTTTGTTTTGCAGCGGTTCGTCAACCGCCGTTTGCTCCACAGGCTCCGGCTGGGCAGCAGGCGCCACACACTCCGCCACCGGCTCCGGCCGGGCAGTTTGCAAAGGCTCCTTGTTTTGCGACTGTTCACTAACCGCCGGTTGCTCCACAGGCTGCGGCTGGTGTTTGGGCAGCTGCGTCAGTATCTCGTACTGGCGGGTTTGGGCCAGCTCCTGCGCATCCGGCTGCTTGGGCGAGCTGACTGGCTGCTCTGGCCGCTTACTGCGGGGCTGCTCCGGCTGCTGGGGCATCTCCAGACGAATGGTTCCGGTGGGCTCATCCACCCAGGCACTGGGCTGACGGCCGGCTGACGGCTGCTGCTTGCCGGGGGCGGGCATTTCCAGCAAAATGGTACCGGTGGCCTGCTGCTCCACTGCCGCTTTGGGTTCTGCCTTGGGTGCGGCAGGCTCAGCCAAAGCTTGCGGCTGTTGCTGCGGGGCAGCGGCTGCCGGGGGCGTTTTTGCCTGCTTTTTGCGGCCAAACCAGCCTTTTTTAGGCTGGGGCGTAGGCTCCTGCTTGGGGCTGGGCTGTTTTGCCTTGGGCCGCTCCGG
Source organism: uncultured Allofournierella sp. (assembly GCA_944382705.1). Lineage (GTDB taxonomy): Bacteria > Bacillota > Clostridia > Oscillospirales > Ruminococcaceae > Allofournierella. Next base: position 11,983 of record CALWNE010000033.1, on the reverse strand, counting down.
CTCCTGGTATACCAGGGGAATTTCCTGGGTTTCGTACTGCTCCACGGAATATTCTTCCTGGCTGTACAGGCCTTCGTCCTGGTCATTCTCCGGGCTGCGCACCGTTTCTTCCACTGCTTTTTTGCCCCGCACAAACCGGGCAAAAAAGCCAGGGTGTTCCTCCTGATCCGGGCCATTTTTCAAATCCGGAATAACGGCCACGCTCTCACTGAAAAACTTTTGGAACTCGCTGTCCATCTGAATGGTTTCCGAAAGGCGGGGCGCCTTAATCTCCTGGGTTTGCTCCACTGGGCCAGGCTTCTGGCCTGCTCTGCCGCCCTTTCGGGGTCTGGGCGTCTCTGCCTGGGCGGTGCGGTCGGCTCGCTTTTTGGGCTGGTCCGGCTGGGGTTTTGCTCCGTCCTCAGATTCCTTTGCTAAGGTTTCATTCCAAAAAGACATTACCGCCACAGCTGGCTGCTGGAACTCCCCTGCACTGCCGGGGTGCTCTGCCTCCGGCTGGGGTGCTTCCGGCGCCGGTTTATGGGTCTGCATCCCCAAATCCGCCAGAATATCCTCCACTGCCTGGTTGCTTTCTTTGGACTGCCGGGCATTCAGCCCTTCCAGAATTTCATCCACAGAGCCGGAAAACTTGTTGTAGGGCATCTTGCTCTCCTTCTCCTTGTTTACAGGGTAATGCCCGGGCCATCAGCCCTGGCTGCGCTGGCGTGCAATTTCGTACAGAACAATGCCTGCGGCCACGCTCACATTAAAGCTGTCCACCCCGGTGCCACGGGCTGCCATGGTCAGGCTCACCACGCCATCGCACAGTTTTTTTACCAGCGGGCTTACACCCCGTCCCTCGCTGCCCATGACCAGCGCAATGGGCCCGGTGAGGTTGTTCTGGTGCAGGGGCAGGCCGTCCATATCGGCACAGTACACAAATACGCCCTGCTCTTTCAGCCGGCGGATGCTCTCACCAATGTTGGCCACACGGGCCACCGGCAGCCGGGCTGCTGCACCGGCACTGCTTTTGAGCACGGTGGGGGTAATGGCAGCACCGCCCCGCTTGGGAATCACCACGCCATCCGCACCGCACAGCAGCGCAGAACGGATGATGGCCCCCAGGTTGTGGGGGTCTTCCACTCCGTCACACAGCACCAGGAAGGGGGCACGGCCCTGGTCCTTGGCCTGCTGCACCAGTTCCTCCACGCTCACATACTCCACCGCACTGGCAAAGGCGGCCACGCCCTGGTGGCTGTCGGTGCCGCAGGTGAGCCGCAGCTTGTTGGCGTGCACCCGCTTTGCCACAGCCCCTGCATCCTTGGCCAGGGCCATATAGTAAGAGGCCACTGCGTCGGGCAGGCTGTCGCTGATGAGCACGGTATCCACCCCTGCGCCGCTTTTAAGCAGCTCTGCCACCGGATTTTTACCGTAGACCAGGCTCTGGTCCGGCTCCTGCTGCGGCTGCTGGGCAGCAGGGTGCTGGGGACGGTCGGCAGAGGGCCGATTGCTGTAACCGGGACGGTTGCCGGTGCGGGGTTTGTGCTCGCCGGATTCCTTGCGGCGGGCGGGGCGGTCGTTGTAATTACGGGCCATGTGTGGGTTCTCCTTCTTTTGTTCAAACAGTGCATCGGCCAGGCAGCAAGCCCGGCCCATCAGCACGAAATATTGCGTTATTTCTGCATTTTGCATATAATTAGAAGTATAACATTACCCGTTGCTTTTTGCCACTGTTTGCAGACAAGTTTTTGCTTTTTTTGCTGGCCCGCGCCCTGCCGTGTGCCCAAAGCATGGGCGAATTTTGCCCTGGCTATTCTGCCGGGCAGGCCATCCGGCCTTTGCTGGGAAATGTTATACAAGCCGTAATGGATGCGCTATTTTCCACACTTTTATCAACTGTTGAAAACTATGTTGAAACTGTTGATAACCGGCTTTTTTGAGCCATTTTTTCTGAACCAAGGCTTTTTGCTGTTATAGTTTTCAACATACAAAAGGAAAACTTTTCCATTAACAATTCGTTTAAATTCCAGATATAACCAGCCGTTTTGACCAATTTCATCAATTTTATTTCCCAGCAATCGTCATTTTGACCAATTCGCATTGCGTTTGCGGAACCCAAAGGAGAGGAGATACCCCATGATTCGTTTTGAACACTGCGGCGGCCTGAATCTTGCTGCCACGCTGGACTGCGGCCAGGCTTTTCGGTGGTACCAGACAGCCCAAGGCTGGCAGGGCATTGTGGAGGGCCGCCAGGTTGTGGTTCACATGGAAGACGACACCCTTGTGCTGGAAGGGGCTGACCCCCAGGACCAGGATTTTTGGCAAAACTACTTTGCCTTAGACCTAGACTACCCTGCCCTGCGGCAAAAATTTTGCTCCGGCAACCAGCGCTTGGCTGCCTGTGTGCAGGCCAACCCCGGCATTCGTGTGCTGCGCCAGCCCTTTTTTGAAACACTGTGCACCTTCATTATTAGCCAAAACAACAACATTCCCCGCATTCGGGCCATTGTGGAGCGGCTCTGTGAGGGCTTGGGCCAGCCTTTGGAAGGGGGCGGCTATGCCTTTCCCACAGCACAGCGGATGGCCGGGCTTTCCGTAGAAGATTTGGCTTTTCTGCGGGCGGGCTGGCGGGCAGCCTACCTGCTGGATGCCGCCCAAAAGGTGGCCAGCGGTGAAATTGACCCGGTTCAGCTGGCCCGCCTGCCCATGGACCAGGCCAAAGCCCAGCTGATGACCATTCAGGGGGTGGGCCCCAAGGTGGCCGACTGCGTGCTGCTGTTCAGCCTTTCCTTCTGGCAGGCCTTCCCCATGGATGTGTGGATGAAAAAGGCCATGGCGCAGCTGTTTCCCCGTGGGATTCCGGTGTGCTGCCGCCGCCACGCAGGCATTGCCCAGCAGTATATTTTTGACTACGCCCGCACCCATCTGCCCCGCACAAGCACCAAAGCCGCAGCAAAAACTACCGCCAAAGCAAGCAAAAAGCACGGAAATAGGAATTGATTTTGAGCCGCCTTTACGCTATACTGTAAAAGGACAAAAAATTATCAGGTTTTCAGCCCCAGGCAAAAACCGGTTTTTTGTAACCCCTGTTTCTTATTTACATAAACTGGAGGTATCGCTATTATGCTGGTAAGTGCAACCGAAATGCTCAACAAGGCTCGTGATGGCCACTACGCTGTGGGTCATTTCAACATCAACAACCTGGAGTGGACCAAGGCTATTCTGGAGACCGCTCAGGAAATGAACAGCCCTGTGATTCTGGGTGTATCCGAGGGTGCAGGCAAGTACATGACCGGTTACAAGACCGTAGCCGCCATGGTTCGCTCCATGATTGAAACCCTGAACATTACCGTTCCCGTTGCCCTGCATCTGGACCACGGCAGCTACGAAGGCGCCAAGGCCTGCATCGAGGCCGGCTTCTCCAGCATCATGTTTGACGGCAGCCACTACGCCATTGAGGAGAACATTGCCAAGACCACCGAGCTGGTAGAGCTGGCTCACTCCAAGGGTATCTCCATCGAGGCTGAGGTTGGCTCCATCGGCGGCGAGGAAGACGGCGTGGTTGGCGCTGGCGAAATTGCCGACCCCGAGGAGTGCAAGAAGATTGCCGAGCTGGGTGTTGACTTCCTGGCTGCCGGCATCGGCAACATCCACGGCAAGTACCCCGCCAACTGGAAGGGCCTGGACTTTGAGGCTCTGGAGCGCATCCACAATGCCACCAACGGCATTCCCCTGGTTCTGCACGGCGGCACCGGCATTCCCGAGGAGATGATTAAGAAGGCCATCAGCCTGGGTGTTTCCAAAATCAATGTAAACACCGAATGCCAGCTGGCCTTTGCCGCGGCTACCCGCAAGTATGTGGAAGCCGGCAAGGACCTGGAAGGCAAGGGCTTTGACCCCCGCAAGCTGCTGGCTCCCGGCGTGGAAGCCATCAAGGCTACCGTTCGGGAAAAAATCGAGCTGTTTGGCAGCGCCAACAAGGCTTGATTGCACCTGTTGCCTTAAAGGGCTAATTTGACTTAATGACTAAAAAAGCAGCCTGTATTTGCGCAAAACGCAAGTGCAGGCTGCTTTTTTTACAATTTTTTCAATATTTTTTGTGCAATTTATTTTTTATAAATAAACATAAAACAGCATTTTTGTATTGACTTCATCCATCTAAATTAATATAATAATAAATAGCAAAAAAACAAACAATGTTTTCGTATGCGGAGGTTTTTCTCATGAAGCAGCGTGTTCGCAAAGGTTTTACATTGATTGAATTGATTGTGGTTCTGGTAATTATGGCTATCCTTGCGGCGGCGGCCATTCCCACCATCATGGGCTACATCGAAGATGCTCGAAAAGCCACCTTTCTGGATACCTCCGCCAGCATTTACAACGGTGTAACCGCCTACTATGCCGACGAATACGGCAGATACGGCGACGCAGTCTTTACCAGCGAGTACTACGCCGGAACCAACGGCAATGGTTTTGCTACAAAGCTGTGTTTTTTCAGCTCTCTGCCCAGCGATGTTCAGCAAAAAATAACCGGCAGCTATAAACTGCCCAAGGGTTACACACTCAATAACATTTACCTGCATTTTGACGGAAATAACACGGAGTGGCACAACAACGAAAGTGCAACTTCCGCCGGTATTCCCAATATTACCAAATACCAGATGGTGTATACCGCCGAATCCGGCAACAAGCAATGTTGGGTAATCTGTATCCCCGGCAAAGGCGCCAAGGTTGTTTTTATCGACTATACCGATAGAAACAGCGGAATGACTGAGTATCTGAACTATGTAAACGAAAACAAAGGGACCGAGTGGAGTATTATAGAGTTTATTTAACCCCGCTCACCTTATCCTAATCTGTTTGCTCGTAACAATTTCATAGTTCGCCCCAGTGCATTTTTCCTATCTACGGAACTATGCACTGGGGCGTTTTCTGTTTTGCAAGGCTAACCGCTTTTTATCCTTCATGCTTTCTATCCTTTTGTGCGTTGCAAAAGGGCTGTTTTCGCCGGCTGCCCCACCATAGCCTTTTGGGCTATTTCTTCCGTTATCCCACAGCCCGTTCCAGGGCCATAACCGCTACGGTTACATCGTCCGGCCTTTGGCTTGGCTGGCGCTGACGGGCCATATCCGCCACCAGCTCTGCCGCCTGCTGGGGTGTATGGCCGCAGGCTTTGCAAAGTTCCAGCTGCTGGCACAGCCACTGGGTACCGTCCTGAAGCACGCCGTCACTCACCAGCACCACCCAGTCCCCTGGGCCAAGCTGGGTTTGCTCCTGCCGTCCTACCACCTGTTCCAGAATGCCCACCGGCAGGCTGCTGCCCTCCACCAGCTGGGCTTTCCCCCCTCGCACCAGCACGGTGGGGCAGGCCCCTGCCTTAAAGGAATTGGCCCGCCCGGTGTATAAATCCACCGTTACCAAATCCATGGTGGCACTGGTTTCCTCATCGCTTTTCAGCGCCAGGGCCACATTCACCAGCCGAGCTGCACTCTGCGCCCCAAAGCCAGCCCGCAGCAGCCGGGCCGCCAGGGTTGCTGCAAGGGTTCCATCAATGGCTGCGGCACGGCCCACCCCCATGCCGTCGCAAAGCAGCAGGTGGGCATTGCCAAAGCAATCGCAGAATTGCTCCACCGCATCGCCGCAGGCTTGCTGCTGGGCAGCGTGACAGGCCTGTCCAAATTCCGGTATGTACAAAGGCTGCTCCTGAAAACTCAGCACGGTTACGGTCTGGCAGTTGTCCAGCACCGGGCAGCTGAGCTGGCGGTGCAGAATGCGCTGCGCCTCCTGGTTAAGCTCCTCCAGTTCCTGGGGGGTAAACCGGGTGCGGGGAATGGTGACTGTGGCCCGCAGACGGCCGGTGCCATCGTACCCGGCTTCACATTCCAGCGGTTCCAGACCAATGGAGGCAAACAACGCCGCCAGCCGGTCGGTTTTTGCTGCATCCAATGCCATGCTTTGCCCCAGCTGTTCCGCCATCTGGCTTAGGGCCTGGGCCATGGCACTGTACTGCTCGGTAAGGGCTGCCCGCATAGCCCCTGCTTTCACCCGGCTTTCCCTGCGGCTGCGGTACAATCCGTACCCCCTGCTGGCACAGGCGCAAAGCTCCACCGGGCGGATGCACCGGCCCAGCTGGCCGGGCAGCTGTTCCAGGGCAGGGCGCCCCTCCTGCTCCAACACGCCTTTCAGCCGATAAAACCCATCCATGGTGCTGGAGTACCCTTCCACCCAGCATTCCTCCCGCCGGGCGCAGCTGCGGCAGAGTTCCTCCGCCACATAATCCACCACCCAGTTGTAATTTTCGCCCCGCTTGGGCAGGGTTTCGTACACCTGATTCACCGTTTGTGCAATGTTGGTTAGGGCCTGGGCCACACTTTCCAGCTGACGCACCGTTCCCGTAACCTGGGGCTGGGGGGCATGGGCTGTGTCCACCATGGGCAGCAAGCCATTAATCAGCCTGGTGGGCAGCGCAAAAAAGAGGGCTTGTCCCAACAAGGCAGACCCCAAAAAGCCCACCAGCGTTGGCACATCCGGTGCCGCCAAGGCACCCAAAAAGATGCCCAGCAGCATCAGGCAGCCGCTGGCCAGCCGCTCCCCCGGCGTAAAATAGGCAGCAGCCAGGGCACCCGCCCCAATGCCGATGCCCGCAAAGGCAAGGGTTGGTTCTGCTGCCGTAACAACCACCGCCCCACTAAGGCAGAACACAGCACACTGGCTAAGCCTGCCCCGCCAGGCGCACACAAGGCTGCCGCACACCAAACCCGCTACCGCCAGCGAGAGCGGCCCCATGGGGACGGCCTGCAAGCCGGGCAGTGCCAGCATACACATGAGCAGGGTACCCGGATTCACCGCTTTGCCCTTTTGCAGCCAGCCATTGGTGCGCCAAACCCCAAATCCAGCCCCGCAGGCCAGGGCCACATCACAGACTGCTCCCAGCACCTGGGGCAGGCTGGTGATTCCTGCCGCCGCCAGCAAAACCTGCACCGCCAGCAGCGTGGCTGCGCTGCTGATGGCCGCAGGTGTAAACTGCCGGGGAAACAGCGCCCGTGCCGCCACCGTCACCGCCGCTGCTGCCAGATACCCCAGCCCTTCGCTCAATGGCAGGCACAGCATATAGCCAGCCACTACGCCGGCCCCCACACTCCACAGGCTGCTGTCGTTTACCCCCAGCAGCCAGGCAATGCCAAAGGGGTGCATTCCTCCAAATACCCGGCCCGCTGTAAGCAGCAGGCCAAAGCCCCCCTGCCCCAGCTGCCAGGCCCAGGGTTCCCAGCGCTGGCGGGTTTGCTGCATGGTTCTGCTTTGTACTTTTTCGCCAATCACAGTAATTCCACCTCGTTTTTCATTCCAGTTTTGAGCCCCATCCTTGAGCGGATGCTTGGCCGTGTGTTTTAGTATAAAGAGGGGCTGGGGCAGTTTTTGGCGATAGACCTTGCTTTTGCAAAAGCAGCCAAAACAAGCAATAAGGCGGCATACAGCGGCAGGATGTTCCGTGTGCACTGCACAATGGGGCAGCAAACAGCAAAATCTTTCCAGATGGCACCGCATCCGAGGAGATTCACAGGGGGCTGTCTTTTGTTTTTGGGCTGGCTGCAAAACCAAAAGGCCCGATTTTGCGTAGTCTGCACGCAAAATCGGGCCTTTTTATCCTTTTTATGGGGGTTTGCGGGTTTTGTGGGCTGCAAGCTCGCCGCCTCTGTGTTAAGGGCAGGGCTGCCGGATTTTCCGCCTGCCGGGAACATCCCTGTCAGGTGCAGCCCCTTGAGCCACAAGCCGCTGGGTGGACTTTAGCCCTCCAGCGCAGCCAGAGCAGCCTTCAGGCGGGCAAGAGTTTCCTCCCGGCCCATCATAGCGGCCAGGTCGGTGCCGCCGCCGGGGGTGCGCTGCTTGCCGGACAGGGCAATGCCCAGGGGGAACAGCAGCCAGCCGTTCTTTACCTCCATCTCCTCGGCCTTTGCCTTGCAGGCTTCAAAAATGGCATCCCGGTTCCAATCCTCCAGCTGTTCCAGCACAGGCAGCAGGGCTTCCAGTGCCTGTTTTGCGCTTTCGGGGCTGGTCTTTTGTTTTTTGTTGGTGTACATATCGCTGGTGAAGGGCAGAACTGCGTCAAAGAAGTCCAGCTGTTCGGGGATGTCGCTCAGCACCTCGCAGCGGGGCTGGAGGTTTGCGCACAGCAAGGCCCGGTCAATGGGCTTGTGCACCATCTGGCTGATCCAGGGATCGGCCAGTGCCTGGAACTCCTCGGCAGGCAGACGGCGGATGTACTCCGCATTGATGGCCCGCAGCTTGAGGGGGTCAAAGATGGCAGGGCTTTTGCTGATGCCCTTTTCATCAAAAATCTGCACCATTTCTTCCAGAGTGAAGATTTCCTGCTCGCCCTTGGGGCTCCAGCCCAGCAGCAGAATGTAGTTGAGCACAGCCTCGCTCAGGTAGCCCTTGGCCAGCAAATCCTGATAGGAAGCATCGCCATTGCGCTTGGAGAGCTTGTTCTGTGCATCCTTCATAACAGGGGGGCAGTGGATGTAGGTGGGTACCTCCCAGCCAAAGGCCTTGTACAGCAGGTTGTACTTGGGGGTGCTGGACAGGTACTCGGAACCACGAATAACATGGGTAATGCCCATCAGATGGTCGTCCACCACATTGGCAAAGTTGTAGGTGGGCATACCGTCGGTTTTAATCAGAATCTGATCTTCCAGCTCGCTGTTGTTTACCTCGATGTGGCCGTACACCGCATCGTCAAAGCTGGTGACGCCCTCCTTGGGCATCTTTTGGCGGATGACATAAGGCTCGCCTGCTTCCAGCTTTTGCTGAATTTCTTCGGGGCTCAGGTTGCGGCAGTGGCCGTCGTAATGGCCCACCACTGCGCCCTGGGCTTTTTGCTCCTGGCGCACAGCCTCCAGCCGTTCCGGGGTGCAGAAGCAATAATAGGCTTCGCCTTTTTCCACCAGCTTGAGGGCATACTCCTTAAACATCCCCATCCGCTCGCTCTGCACATAGGGGCCTACGGGGCCGCCAATGTCCGGGCCTTCGTCCCAGGTAAGGCCGGTCTGACGCAGGGTGTTGTAAATAACATCCACGGCGCCTTCCACATAACGCTCCTGGTCGGTATCTTCAATGCGCAAAATAAAGGTGCCGTTGTCGTGCTTTGCCTTCAGGTAAGCATACAGGGCGGTGCGCAGGTTGCCCACATGCATATAGCCGGTGGGGCTGGGCGCAAAACGGGTGCGTACAGTATGATTTGCCATAGTTGCAATGATTCTCCTTTTTCCGTGGGGCCGCAGCCTGAGCCTTGACCTGGGATTTTGCGGTTTTCTCGTTTCATTGTAAATGCCCTGGCGGGGCTTTGTCAATGTTTTGCCCCGCCTTTTGTTTACTTTACAAGGCAATCGCCCTACTTTATAATAAAACCAGATGCACCGGCCCTGGGCCTGTTTGTGAAATCTGCCGGGCGGCAGCTGACTGCCGCCTGTTTTTGTGTACAAAGGAGTTATCTATGAACTTTTTATCCCTTTCCTTTGCCGGGTTTGGGGCACTGGTCTTTGGGGGCTGGTGGGGTATGCCCCAGCGGCTGCGCCCCTGGGTGCTGGCCGCCGCAAACCTGGCCTTTGCCCTCTGGTTTGGCCCAAAGGCCCTGTGCAGCCTTGGGCTTGTGTGGCTGCTGACCCTTGCCTTTGGCAGATTGCTGGCCCACCGCCCCCGGCGCTGGGTGCTGCTTACCGGCTGCTGTGCCGTTGCGGCGCCCCTGCTGCTGTACAAGCTGCTGCCCGCTGCTGCGGCCTGGCAGCCGGAACTTGCAGCCTTAGGCCAGCTTACCGCCCCGGTGGGCATTAGTTTTTATGTGTTTAAAGCCATCAGCTGCCTGGTTCAACTTTATCAGAGCCAGTTGAGCCCCCCGTCTCCCCTTGTGCTTTTTAACTACCTGGGCTTTTTTGCCCAGCTGTCCAGCGGGCCCATTCAGGACCCCCGCACCCTGCTGCCCCAGCTGCAAGCCCCTGCCGCCGGCTTTCAAACCTCGCTGGCCTGGCTGGGCTGTGTGCGGTTTTGCTGGGGTATGTTTTTAAAAAAATGCCTGGCGGATATCCTGGCGGGCTACCTGGGTGCGCTGACCCATCCCCAAAACTTTTACGGTCTTTCGGTGCTGTGGTCCCTTGTGGCCTACTCGCTGTATCTCTACTTTGACTTCGCCAGCTATTCCCAAATTTCCATTGGTGTGGCCAACCTGCTGGGCATTCAGGTGGAGGAAAACTTCCTTAGCCCCTATCTCTCCCGCAGCATTGGAGAGTTCTGGCGCCGCTGGCACATCAGCCTTTCCAGCTTTTTGCGGGACTTCATCTACATTCCCCTGGGAGGAAGCCGCCGGGGCCCGGTGGTGCTGGTGGCAGCCACCCTTACCACCTTTGTGATTTCCGGCCTGTGGCATGGCGTGACCGGCGGCTTTTTGGTGTGGGGTGCCCTCCACGGGCTGTATCTGCTGGCAGGCCGGGCCACCGGCGGGCTGCGGCAAAAGCTGTGGAGCCTGGTGGGGCAATCCGCCCCCAACGCGCCGGTGCGCAGCCTTTGCAGCTGGCTTTGCACCTGCCTGCTGGTGGCGGTGGGCTGGTTCTTTTTTGCCACCGCTACCCTGGACCAGGCTGCACAGGCTGCTGCCTGCCTGTTTGCTCCCGCCTCCTTCAGTGTGCAATATGTAAAGGAGAGCATCACCCTGCTGGGCTTTACGCCGGATGTGCTGGCACGGCTGGGCCTGTTTGCGGCGGCGGCCTTTGGGGTGGACTGGGCCAGCCGGGCCAGGGGCTTTGGAGCCTGGGCTGCCCAGCGCAAGCCCTGGCAGCTTGTGCTTCTTTGCTATGGCTGTGTGTTTGCCACCTTGTTTTATGGCTCCACCTCTACCCCGCCCAATGTGTACTTTGCTTTTTAATTGCGGGAGGATTTGCTTGTGAAAAAATTTTTACAGGGTGTTGCCCTCTTTCTGGTTCCTGTTCTGTTGGTGGTGGGCCTGTTTGGCACAGCCCTCTGGCGCAGCGGAGAATGGCGCACCGAGGAGGACGCCGCCGCCCAGCTGGCCCAGGGCAAGCCGGTGTTTTTTGGCCTGGCCTACCGGGACAACACCCGTTATTACAAACACCTTGCCACCCAGCTGCTGGCACCGGAACTTTTGGTGCTGGGCACCAGCCGCAGTATGCAGTTCCGGGGAGAGTTTTTTACCACCGATTCCTTTTATAATGCGGGGGGCGGTGCCAGCTACATCAATGAATTTGAGTTTTTTCTGCGCCAGCTGCCTGCCGACCAGCTGCCCCGCACCCTGATTTTGGTGATGGACCAGTACTTTTTCAACGAAGGCTGGGTGGGCACCTCCAGTATGCCCACCAGCTTTGATTACAGCCACTACGATTTTGCCTGGCAGGCTGCTTTGGGGGAGGTAATGCAGGGCTGGGCCAGAGGGAAATTTTCCCTCTGGCAGGTACTTGGCACCCCTGCTTACACCTACGGTATGTCCGCCGCTGGCCGGGGCCGGGGCTTTTACCCCGATGGCAGTTACAGCTACGGCTACCTGATGGACCACCCGGAGGAAGGCACCGATGTGGCTTTTCACGACAGCCTGGACCGAATTGCCCGTGGGGTGGACCGATTTGAATACGGCGACGCGCTTTACCAGCCCAGCCTGGAAGTGGTACAAAGCCTGCTGGACTTTTGCAGCCAGCAGGGCATGGAGGTGGTACTGGTGATTCCCCCCTATGCCCCCACGGTAGCCCGGGCCATGGCAGACAGCGGCCGCTACGGTTACATCCCGCAGATTGCCCCTGCCCTCACCGCCCTGTGCCAGCCCTATGGATACGAGGTGTTTGACTGCACCTATATGGAACAAACCACCGATGACCAGTATATCGACGGCTACCACGGAGGGGACCGGGTGTACGCTCAGATTGCACAGCTGCTTGGCCAGCAAAGCCGCATCTTGCAGGGGCAAATTGATTTGGATTACCTGGAACAAGCCCTTGCACCGGGAACA
>CALWNE010000032.1 GCA_944382705.1 uncultured Allofournierella sp. | reverse complement strand
CCCACGCTCTTACCCGATTGAGCAGCGATATGCTGGGAGTGCGGCTGGAATTTTTGCAGATGCTGGGCTGGTTTACTCTGGCCAGTTTTTTGGTGAATGAAGCCCGGAGCATCTGCGAGAATTTTGTGGCTATGGGATACCCGGTGCCGGTGTTTTTGGCGAAGGGGCTCCAGATTACCCAGGAACTGCTGGAGCAGCAGGCGGAACCCAGCCAGGCGCTGGAAAAGCGCTGAAATAACCAAGCAAGGACTGGCGTAAACAGCCATACCATGCTATAATACATAGCACAATATGGCTGCCATACCGGCAGAGAGGAGAGCAACTGCATGGAGGGCAAGAAAAACCTGCCTGCCCGGCTTTGGGGGCATTTTACCACCGTAGGTTACCACAAATGGCTGGTATTTTGTAACTGTGCTCGTATTGGGCTGGTGTGGCAGGGGATAACCCACGACCTTTCCAAATACAGCCCGGCAGAATTTATACCCGGTGTGCGGTATTTTCAGGGCAACCGCAGCCCAAACGATGCCCAGCGGCAGGCGGAAGGATGCAGTACGGCATGGCTGCATCACAAAGGGCGAAACAGGCATCATCTGGAATACTGGATTGATTACGACCCGGCTGGAAGCGGACAAATGGTAGGAAACCGCATTCCTTTGCGATTGGTAGCCGAGATGTTTTGTGATCGGATTGCAGCCAGCAAGGTGTACATGAAAGAGCGCTATACGGATGCTAGCCCCTGGGAATATTATCAGCGTGGGAAGGGGCATTACATCCTGCATCCGGAGAGCCGGGAACAGCTGGAATGGATGTTGAAACTGCTGAAAGAGCAGGGCGAACAGCGAGCCTTTGCGGCCATTCGGCAGCGACTGAGCCAGGAGCGGTGAAGAGGAGTCTGGTTTTATAGGGACAGCGGGCATAGGCGAACGATGGAGAAAGCCCAGCTGTGAAAGTGAATTAGAAAAACAAAAAGCAAAGCCTTTGCAGATGCAAAGGCTTTGCTTTTTATGTTTGGGATGAAATTGACTGCGCCACAAGCAGACAGAGAGCTGACGGCGGGATGGCTGCCGTATAGCGGGCAATCAGCGGATGTAGCTGTTCAGCTCCTCGGGGTCGCTGGAGCGCTGGAGGGCAGAGGCATAGTCGATGCGGCCAGACTGCACAAGCCGAGCCAGGTGCATATTCAGGGTTTGCATACCGTCCTTGGCGCCGGTCTGCATGACACTGGGCAGCTGGTGGGCCTTGCCCTCACGAATCAGGTTGAGGGCGGCATCGGTACCCACCAGAATTTCCTGGACGGCAATGCGGCCGGAGCCATCGGCCAGGGGAATCAGCTCCTGGGTGATACAGCCCTGAAGCACGCCAGCCAGCTGGGTGCGAACCTCCTGCTGAATCTCGCCGGGACAGGCGTTTACAATACGGTCTACTGTGTTGGCTGCACCAATGGTGTGCAGGGTACTGAACACCAGGTGGCCGGTTTCGGCGGCGGTGAGGGCAGCGGAAATGGTTTCGTAGTCACGCATCTCGCCCACCAGAATGACATCCGGGTCTTCACGCAGGGAGCTGCGCAGAGCAGAGGCGAAGGATTTGGTATCTACACCCACTTCACGCTGGTGGATGACACAGGTGCCTGGCTCGTAGACATATTCCACAGGGTCCTCAATGGTGACGATGTGTGCCCGTCGGGTGGTGTTGATGTGCTGAATCATAGCGGCCAGGGTGGTGGATTTACCGCTGCCGGTGGGGCCGGTGACCAGAACCAGGCCACGGGGCTTGGAGGCAAGGGCCCGGACGGTACCGGGCAGGCCCAGCTCGTCGATGGTGGGGATGCCGGCTCGGAGCAGACGGATGGAGGCGCACAGGTGGCCCTGTTGGCGGAACACATTGACACGCTGACGCTGGCCATCGGGAGTGCGCAGACAGAAGTCGGCATCGTCGCCATTTTCCAGCATGGTACGCATGGGGGCAGGGAGTGCATCCCAAATCATTTGTTCGGCTTCGCCGGGGCCCAGGGGAGCACCGGGAAACAGCTGGCCCAGCTTACGGAAGGAAGGGGGCTGGTCGTGGCTGACATGCAGGTCGCTGGTGCCCTGGGCACGGGCCTGCATAATTAAATCTTGCAGGGTCATGAAACATTCCTCTCAATGAATGGATTTAGTCGGCGCCGTAGGTGAGACGAACTACTTCGCTGGGGTCGGTAACGCCGTTGCGGACCAGACGAATGAGGCCGCCCCGAAGGGTGGTGGCGTGCTGGTTATCCCGCACATACTGGTAGATGTCGTCGATGTCCTGTTCGGCGCTGATCATACGGCGCATATTTTTGTCGATTGTAATAACCTCATGTACCGCTACACGCCCCTTATAGCCGGTGGAGTTGCACATATGGCAGCCTTTGGAGCGGTATACCTGGGTAACATCCGGCCCCAGCATATCCTGTTCTTCGGGGGTGGGGGTATCGGCATAGCGGCAGCTGGGGCAAAGCTTTTTGGCAAGACGCTGTGCCACTACACCCACCAGACTGTTGGCCACCATGAAAGGTTCTACTCCCATATCTTCCATACGGACAATGGCGCTGACTGCATCGTTGGTGTGCAGGGTGCTCAGCACCAGGTGGCCGGTAATGGCGCTTCGCACACTGATTTGGGCAGTTTGACTGTCACGGGTCTCGCCCACCATGATAACATCCGGGTCCTGACGGAGCAGAGCGCGCAGGCCAATTTCAAAGGTTAGGCCAGCCTGGGGGTTTACCTGCATCTGGTTGATGCGGGGCAGGTTTTTTTCCACAGGGTCTTCAATGGTTGCCACATTGATGGGCTGTTTGGTGAGGCGTTCCAGCATCAGATACAGGGTAGTGGTTTTGCCGCTTCCGGTGGGTCCGGTAATGTAGATAACACCATGGGGATTTTGGAGAATTTCCAGACATTTTTGGTAGTTTTCTTCGTCCATGCCAAAGGTGTCTGCCCGTTCGATGGTTGCGGTGGTATTAAGGAAACGAAGTACCGCCTTTTCGCCGTAAATGGTGGGAATCACATTGGCACGCACATTCATTTCAAAGCCTTCGATGGTGTTTTTAAAGTGACCGTCCTGGGGAAGGCGTTTTTCCGCAATGTCCATACCGCAGAGGATTTTGGTACGGGCAATCAGAGGCAGGTGCAGCTGAGGCTGGAGGGTTACATAGTCGATGAGCTGGCCATCAATACGCATACGCACCAGCAGCTCGGTTTCGTATGGTTCGATGTGGATATCCGACACGCCGGTGGTGTAGCCGCGCACCAGAAGGCTGTTGAGCAACTTTACCACAGGGGTTTGGTCGTCCTCGTTCAGGTCAATCTGGTCTGCCATGGACTGGAAGCTGTCGGCATCAATGTTGCTGGCAGCCGCGGCACTGCGGGCATCCACCTCGGCGTATTGGTATTCGATGGCGCGCTGGATGGCCTCTTTCGAGGCCAGCACCACCTGTACCAGCATGCCGGTAACCAGCTTGATGTCTTCCAGTGCGTAAAAGTTCAGAGGGTCGTTCATGGCAACCACCAGGTGGTTGCCACGAGTGCCTACTGCAATGAGGTTGTAGCGTTGGGCCAGTGCTTTGGGGATTTTTGCCACGCAATCTGCCTGGATGGGATAGGTATCCAGGGGAATGAATCGCATGGAAAGCTTTTGGGCCAGGGCACTGAGCATTTGGGCTTCGGTGATGTAGCCCATCTCGATGAGCGCCTCGCCCAGACGCTTATCCTTGTGTTGTTTTTGGTAGGCAAGAGCCTGCTCAACCTGGGCTTCGGTGATGTAGCCGTATTCGACCAGCACCTCGCCCAGACGGATCATGGTTTTTGGCATGAGAGCACCTCATTATTTTGTGGTGATGTTAATGGAATCGAAGAAAATCCAGGAATCTCCGTCCTCGGAGTACTCCAGAGTGAGCTTAACGGTACGCTTGTAAGAAGCAGAACCGCTGTAACCTCCAACTACGACCTTGGCACCACTGTTTGTTACTTCGAAATACATCATGGGTTTATTCTTACCATCCTTGAGGGGATACGTATCAGATGTGGCTCCAGTGGAGCTATCGAAAATTACAGTATCGTTTACTAACCAGCGCAGATACTTATCTTCCAAAACAGAAAGATCTGGATTTTTATTAGGGTCGATGGTGGAGATAACGGTTTGTTTGCCATTGTCGATGGTGAAACCACCGTCTGAGGTGGTGGGACCGGTGACAGTTTCATTGAGAATGCTGGGGGCAACCCGTATCCACAAATCCAGCGGAGCAACAGTTGACTTGGAGGAGGTAAAGCGTACCTTGACAAGTGCTTCCCCTTCGGTGATTGTGTTGAATTTCAGACTAAGATTATAGCCGGCAACCGTTTGGTCTACCGAGTGGCTGCGAAGTATGCCATCTGTGTCAGATACGATGGTCCAGCTGCCTGCTGTATCCTTGGTATAGGTAGTTTTATCCTTTGTGTAGGCGTACAGATTGAGGGTTTCTTTGCAGTTGACCAGTACCGTGGCATTGTTGTAGTAGTGCTTGCGGTCCTGGATGGCAGAAACTTCCTCGGTGAAGGCAACCAGAATGGGAATGGTAACCACCCTTACCTTAAAGGTGCTGGGAGAGGCCATGGAATAGGGGTATACGGTGGTGGTATAAGTAACCGTATAGGTGCCGGGAGTGTTTAGCATGGAAAGATCCAGTGCGTCTCGACCCTGCACCGGAGAACCTGCCACGCTGGCACCGGTGGCATCGTTGGTGATAACCCAGTTGCCCTTAAGGGTGTTATGAAGCTAGTTGAGTGCATACACAATCAGATTCTGGCCGGCGTTGATGGTAAGGACGGTATCGGCAGTTACCAGGGAATCCGGAGTGGGGATACGGCCGGTGGACAGGATGGGAGAGGGGAACTCAATCTGGATCGTGGCAGACTGAGGAGCCACCAGCGGGGTAACAGTGCCGCCTGCATAGGTGGAGTCCTGATAAGTGAAGGGGGTGCCGGTGACAGTCTGGCTTGTGGTTTGGGGCGCTTGGTTGCTCCAGCCCACCTGAAAGTCGGCCTGCCAGATGGCAACGCCAGCGTTGATTGCAGCGGAATTTAATCCATCCGAAGGTTCTTGCAGGGTGGTAAAGCTGGGGGCCTGGGAAAAATCCAGACTGCTGGAAATTTTACCGCCCAGATGAGTTTGGGCATCACGCATCCAAAGCAGGGCATTATGGATGTATTGGCCTAGCACTTTGTTTTGGCTGGGGCAATACGCCTGTACCCGCAGGGTAGTGGCGGTGTTCTGAGACAATATTCCGGTGTAGGGTACGGCGCCCTGGGGAGCAAAGCTTCCATCCCCTTGCGATACCAGGGTTCTCAGTTGAATCAACTGAGAATTCTTGGTGTTTTCGCTGCCATTGTAGAGGATAAGCGTAAGGCTTGCCTTAGCGCCTTTCAGACTGGAATATTGGCCGGAGTTACATACATACTCCAGCTGGATGATGCCTTCGGAGTACGGTACCACCGAGAGGGGCAGCTCGTAGGCGGGGTTGTACTGATCTTGGCTGTTGTTGATTGCATCGATGGTTTGCTGGCCCAGCAGAGAGGGCAAAACATCGTTGCCTGCATTGCCCTGGGCGTTGATGGAGCCAGTGATATACCAGCCGCCGGAAACGCTGTTGGTTTGGGCAGTACTGGGGAAGTAGGCTTTCAGCGCTTGCAGGTTGGAGGCATTGGAGGTATCAATCCAGAGGTAGCCATCGTTCAGCAGACCGCTGTTATCGCCCACCAGACTTCCGTTGCTGAGCTGTACAGTGCCGGAGAAAATCTGGGGCTTTTCGGTAATGATAACGGTAAAGGTGAATCCGTTGTACCAGTTGTAGCTGGTGTATGCAGGCTGGGTGGGGTCGTTGGGTTTAAAGGTGACCGTGTAGGTGCCGGGGCTGATGGTGCCGCCATTGAAAGCCTGTGCAACATTGAGAACAGAAGTTCCAGTGGGTTGGTAGTTTACCTGAGGCCAGTGGCGGATAAAGGACCAGTCGCCAATCAGGGCACCGGTTGCGGTATTGTTAAGCGCATTGAACAAGGCGTTTTGTGCGGTGCCAGACTGTAAATCCTCCAGATAAATCAGCTGGGTGCTGCCTGGCTCGATGTTGGTTCCATCCCCAGTTTGGATGATGGGGGTGGGCTGGGTGACCTTGACGGTGGCAGAGCGCTTAGTGTTGGGAGCACTGGGGTGCATCCAAACATCATAAGTGCTGTCGTACTTCTCCCAGACCCAGGAGCAAATTTGGTATTCCTGGAAGTGCGGCAGGCCGCCGGGGTTCACTTCATCGAAATACAGGGGAATTACTGCTTTGTAACTGTCGCTGCTGGAATCGTAAAGCAGTTTTTGGGCAGAAGGTTTTACGATGGAGTTAGGTGTATAGTTGGAACTGTTGTTCCAGCGGAAGATACTGTTTTCGCTCCAGTCCCAGGAATAGTCTCCCTTATAGGTGCTGATATTGACCATGGGCTGGGCGTTAAACAGGTTTTCCAAAGCAGTTTTGGCTTCGCCTTGGCCTGTAATTTTGATGGTGTAAATTGCCGATACAAAGGATTGGCTGATGTTGGGAACGGAATGGTATTCGGTGGTGTAGAACTTATTGTTGGCGCCAGCATCGCTTTTGCTCAGGTTGATGTCCCATTCCATGAGAGCAGAATTGGCTCCGGAATAAAAAACGATGGTAAAAGTGGAGGACTGCCCATCGGGGATAGAATCCGGATTTTTGTTATAATCATCCACCCGTGCGGTAGTAGCTTTCACCGTTACAATGCATTCCTGATTGGCAGAGATGGAAATACTTTTGGTTATTTGCGGGAAAGAATTTCCAAAAACAGCTTCGGTTGAGAGAGGAGTTCCGTCGGGTGCTACGATTTTTTCGATGGTCCATTCGGCGTATAGAGGTCCACTAACGCTGGATTCAAAAAGTCCGAATTTTTTGTAATTCCAATCGGTTAGTTCAATTAAGATGGTTCGGCCGGAAACAGAGGGCATATTCTCCAGCTTACTCCAACCATTTGTGCGGTAAATGCCCAAATCACCAGTTTGCACAGGAGGAGTGGAGGGGGCTGGGGTTGGAGTTAAAGAAGGAGAGGGGCTTGACTCCGGCAAAGTGACCGTAACCGTGGTAAAATCATGAGCGGTTAGCAAATCTTCCGCAGTGCCGCCGATTTTTTGGCAGCTGGCATCGGCATGAAGCTCCACGGCGTAGGGGGTGGATTTAAGAGCGGTAAAGGTGAGGGTGTAGACCCATTTACCGGCTTGCTCATCCTTCACCGGCTCGCTGATGGAAACCGTGAAGTACTCGTTGTTGGTACCGGAGCCCTGCTGGCCGTTCTGAGCCTTCCAGGACCAATTCAGCTGAAGGGTGTTTGGGTCTGCGTCGGCCGGAAAGGTAAGGGTAGTGGTGATGGATTTGGTGGAATGTTCCTCATCCAAATCCACCCGACCGGAAGACATGAGCAGAATCAGCATAGTAGAGCTTGGCTGGTTGCTCACAACAGGAGAGAAGCCTTCGTCCGGAACAGGGGTTTCGTCCGGCAGGATTGGAAGGTCTTCGGGTGATGTGCCGGTAAAGTAGATGGTTAGGTTTTCGGATGTGGCAGCCTGGGCCTCTGCCTGGCCTTGCTGGTTTGCAAAGGTAGTACGGGTAGAAAGAAGCTGCCCGGTGATGCCTTCCAGTGCGCCGGTTACCTGCGCATTCAGGGTAGAAGGCTGGAAGGCGGCGGTGCGCTGGTAAAGGGTGGCTTGTTCGCCTTTGATCTGTTGCAGTGTAATGGTAAGGGAAAGGCTGTTGCGGCCCTGGGCCTGCGCTTGCAGAATGAGATTGCAGTCGTTTTGGTAATCCTGCCCGTAGACGGTGGCACCGTTCAGGGTAAGCAGGCCGTTTTCGTTAACGGAAAGCTGGTTCCAATCTTCGGGGTTTTCGGGGTGATCGCTGTCGTCGCCCAGATAGATGCGGTCGGCGTCGTTGAGCAGGTCTACCACATAGCTGTAAATGGATTCGCCTGCCTGGCTGGCAGCGGCGGTGTTTTGTGCCTGGTAGTTCTGCTTTTGGGCAATGGGTAAGATGGGCACTAGAACGGCAGATAGCATGCCGCCCAGTACCATGGCGACTACCAGTTCGATAAGGGTAAAACCAGAACGGCGTTTCATGGTGAACAATCCTTTCTGTATGATGTAAAAATATGGGGTTAAAAGAATCCGGCTAGCTGAATGCGTGCGTATGCAATATTCAGCAACTGGCTAAGCCGCTGTTTTTGGCTGAGTGTGGGAGCGGAGCCTGCAAAACGGCCAGCATCCAACCGGAGCGAGGTGGCGTTGGAAGCAAAATCACCCAGGGATTGGTGAATACTTGCCTGATACCAGCCAGCAGGCAGGGGAATGCCGTCAATGGTGGAATCACCCTGGACATAAACCAAAGTAGCCTGGGAAGCAGAGCCGGCCAGAATGACGGAGTTACTGTTGAGCTCGTAAGTTCCGCCTTCCAATACAATGACAGGGGAGATGAGGTTGATTTCCAGTATAGCGGTACTTTGCAGCCTTCCGGCGGCCAGATAAACACTGTCCGGAGCTAAATTCTGGAAAGGTGTGAGGGTGAGGCCTGCCAGATTAGGTGCGGGCAGGGAGAGAGAGTCGTGGTACAGTACATCGGAGGAAGGAGGTACGGCATCGCTGCTTTGCTGCCAGAGGCTGGCGCCCAGAAACTGGGGACTGGAGGCAAACAGCAATCGGCTGTTGTTAAAAACAGCCTGCACCAGAGGTGTGTAAGATGGCCCAAGAACATTACTGATTGTATTTTTTGCGGTAAATTGTACAGATGCAGGGGTGCGTTCCTGGTCGGTTCCGCTGGGCAGATAGAGAGACTGCCGCAGCTGATTGTCGTTGTCTCGTTCTGCATCAGCTTCCAGCTGGAGGGCCCAGGTGGCCCGTGCGAAGGAGGCAAGAACCAGTGCAGCAAAGGACAGCACCACCATGCCTACCGTGATTTCTACCAGGGTAAAGCCTTTTTTTGTGGATGGTTTGGGCAAGGTTCAATCCTCCTTTTTATTCAGAGTGGGAATTGGTGCGAGAGATGGAGATTACTTGCAGATAGGGATAGTCGTGCCCCTGGCTGGAAGGAGCCAGCAAGGTGCTTTCATCGCCTTGAACAGCAACGGGAGGTACATAGTTCAGGGTCAGGGAGGGGATTTGTCCTTCGGTATTTTGAATGTGGACGGTTACATTTTGCAGGCATCCGTAGATGGTTGCCCCGCTGGGGACGGTAACCGTGCAGTTTTGGCCGCTGCCATATACATATAAATAGTAGGGACCGCTGCCATTCAGGTTAAGGGTGGAGCCCTGCTCCATATAAATTATATTACCCACCTTGTTTTCTGGACTGGGCTGGGAGTTGGACAGGGTAGCGACGCTGTCCTGTGTCACTTTATAAATGTTGGCGTTATCGGTGGTGGGAGGGGCCAGTTGGGTCGTGCTGTCCAGGTCCTGGGCTTGGGCGGCCAGCTTGGGCTGAAATTGGTACAAGTTGGAAGAACGATCGGCCAGGCTGCCAATGCCGGTAATGCTGAAATTGGAATTGCCAGCCCGCTGCAAGGCAGGGTTATTGGCAATGTAGACGGGAATGCCATCGGCACCATAAACCACGGGAACCTTTTGTTTGGCATCGTCGTTGTTTTGGCCAGCCATAGACCGCACCATAACACTGCCGTCTACTACGGTATTGCCGCCGTAATCCAAAAAGGAATCGGCATAGATTGAACCGTTTTTGATGTAATTGCCAGGATACATGGTGAGCAGATTGGGGCTGCTGGCATTGGAGCTGCTGGCCATGTAAATGCCGGTAAGCCGGGTGGATTTGCCTTGCCCATCGGTGCTGTTAAAAATACTGCTTTCCAGCGTGAGGCTTTGGTTTGTTACCAGCATACCGGTAACGGAGGAGCCTACCAGGTGAACCTGTGCCCCATCCAGTGCCACATTGCCCCCCAGCTGGCTGTCCAGCAGGGTGAGGGAGGAATTGGACTGGCCCGAAAGGATGTCTTGCGGGTGGAGATACAGGTCGGTGCCTGTGCCCAGAGTGAGCTGAAATGCCCCTGCGTCACCGGTACCGCCGCTTTCTTGAGGGCGGCTGGCTTTGAGCCAGCCGGACAACCCCGCACCATAGAGAGTGGGGGGAGTCAAATCGCCGGAAATAAGCTGCACCGTCATGCTTACGGACTCGGTTTCGGTGTTGCCTGTTACCCAGGCAGTTGCTGTAAGCTCATAAAGGCTGCTGTTGGATTCTGGCTGGGCAATGGTGATTATCACATCGCCAGTGAGGGTATAGGAGCTTTCGCCCTCTGCTGTTTGGGGTGTAACGCTGAGGGTGGTTTCCAGCCGGTCGGTTTTGCCCAGGTATTCGGTTTGGCCGCTCTGAGCAATACGCTGGCTTTCGGAGTCTACCAATAGATAGAGAGCGTTGGCAGCCAGGCTCTGGGCTTCGTTGTTAAGTACATATTCCCGGCTGCGCTGCCGGTCGTTGTAGGCAGTGGCCAGCATGGAAGCACCCAGAATCATCATAAGTGTGATAAAAACCAGGGCTTCCAGCAGGATAAAGCCTTTTTTGCGGGAGTGGAACAGATGCGCCATGGCGGCCTCCTTTTTTTGGTTACAGCAGCAGGGCCGGACCGATGGCGGCCTGAACCTTACTGAATGGCATCCAGCATATACAGCTCCAGCGTGATACTCCAGTTGCCCATTTGGGAGCTGTCAAAGGTCATGAGCCGTACCGGAACACGGTCGGCCAGATCGGTGAAAAAGTCCTGAAGGGCAGCTTCTTCTCCGGTGCAGGTCATGGAAACCAGGCAGGAAAGAACCTGTGCAGTGTCCCCCCCTGTGGTGTTGGGAGTAGTTTGAGCATCGGAGGTGTTGCCTTCGGCCTGCTGGGCGGCCTGAATCTGGTTGCCCCAGGTATAGCCGTAGGTGGTGATTTCGGAAAGTTCACCGCTGCTGAGATCCTTCACCGAAAGGCCGGAAATGCTCATGTCGGTGGCAACAAGACCATGCAGGTCGGTGAGGGCAGTCACAAGCTCGGTGGCCTGGTTGGTGTTAAGAGGCTGGTAAAACAGTTTGCCGGCCTCGATGGCCCTTTGCCGGGCCTGCTCCTGCTGCTCTTTCAGCTGAGGCAGCTGCTGGATGCTTTGCTCCATACTAAACTTTTTGTCCTGCTCGGTTAAGAGGGCGTCCTGCAATGTAAGGCGCTTGTTGAGGGCGGGGGAAATCAGGTACATATACCCCACTGCCAGCACTGCAAAAATGGCCAGACCAAAAAGGAGCATTTTTTCTCGCTGTGTAAGTTTGTACTGCATATCAGGAGACCTCCACATCATTTAAAGTGCACACGATTTGAAAATCGTAGGTGCCGGTCTGGGTGTTTTGAGAATAGCCGGTGTAAATAAGAGAGGCGTAGTCTTCCAGATTGCGGAAGCGGGCTACCACAGCGGCAATTTGCCGATAATCCGCAGCAGAGCAGCTGTAAGTAATGGTGCGGGCGGATTGTACAAAGTTATAGCTGGTGATGGTAGCGGCAAGACCTGCGGCATTGTTGGCCCGGGCAAGCATGCTTGCTGTGAGCTGGGGAGAGGTAAGCAACAGATTTTTGGCCCGCAGCGCTTCGGCCTCGGCAGAAAGGTAGTACCCGGTAATGGTACGGGCAGTTTCGGCCTGAGCCATGAGGGCCAGATTTTCGGGATTTTGGGTGTACTGGCGCAGCTGGTTAATCTGGCTTTGCAGCTGGTGGTTGCCAAAGGCGATGACACCCCAGGCAATGCCCACCGCCACAGCCAGACCAGCGGGAATAGCCCAGGGCAAAGAGGCGGTGCTTTTTTCCAGAGTGGAATCCTCTTTTTTGTTGAGTTGGGTCAGGAAGTTGGTGGTTTTGGCCTTGGTTTTAAGCATACAGCCAGCCAGAGGAAAGGCATCCGTCAAAAGGATGTCTGCATTATCCCGGTAATTAACCTGGGAAAAATCGGGCAGAGGCTCGGCGGTGATGCGGAAGGTATCGGCCACTACCCGGCAGCCAGGTTCCTCGGCAGGTTGCAGGCCACAGAAGTAAACCGTGTGGGCAGGTTCGGCGGCTTTATTACTCTGACTAAACTGAATCATGCTGCTGATGTAGCCCAAAAGCTCGCCCACCACCGCAGGTGTGCCGCGGGGAGTAATGAGGTGGCTGCGGGTGTTCATCAGATAACGGCCATTGCCAAACAGATAGGTGGTAACAGAGGAACCGTCCAGCACACATAGAATAAAGCTGAGCTGAGCCAGCTGGGGCAGGAACTGAACCATGCGTACACAGCCGGACAGGGCGGTGGTAATGCCAGTGAGTTTGATGTTAGCCTGCTGGGCCAGCTGGGTCAGCTGCTCCAACATGGAGCGCTCGGCACAAAAGCAGAGAAGGTCCTGCTGTTCGCCGGGGCGCATGGCGGTGTAGTCGTATACCAGGTCACGATTGGTGGAGTCCAGCTCGGAGAGCTCCTTTAACACAACGCCATGGGTTTCCTTATCATTGAGCGCAAGGGGAACCGACAGGGTTTTTGCCATGACCTGGCTGGAATCAATCACCAACTGCACCTTCAGCGCAGAATTACCGGCCTGCTTGCGCAGTTCCAGCATGGCATTGCCCATGGCCTCGGCATCGTGCAGCACGCCAGCCAGCATACAGCCAGCGGGCAGAGGCTGCCGCCAGGATTTTAAAAAGTTTAATGTTTTGCCGTTGGAGCTGCTGCGCACCAGCAGCAGCTGATGGTCCGAAAGATATAATGTATATTGGACTTGCATTCCTTACACTTGCCTCCTTGTATCAGGACACATTGCCGTACATACCCCAGATGGGTACCAGTACGCCAACCATGATTAGGCACACAATACCGGCCATGAACACAATCATGAGCGGTTCAATCATGCCTGTAAGCTTGTTAAGAGCCAAATCGGCCTCGTATTCGTAATTTTCTGCGATGTTTTCCAGCATCTGATCCAGCCGGCCGGTTTCCTCGCCTACATAGATGGTGGGGGAAAGCTTGGAGTCGAAGCCATCCACACTTTGAATGGCCTGGCTGAGCATCTCGCCGCTTCGCACCTGGCGGATTACCTGGGAGAACTGGCTGGTAATGTAGGAGTTACCCAGGGTGTAGGAGGCGATTTCCAGACTGCGAAGCATGGAAAGGCCGCTGGAATAAAGGCTGGACTGGGTGCGGGCAAACCGCGCGGTGTAGATGATGCGCATATGATTTTTGACGATGGGAGCTTGCAGTTTAAGCTTATCCCAATAAAAGCGCACCATAGGGTAGGAGAACGCAACCTGTACCGCTGCCATGCAGCACAGCGCTGCAATGCCCAGGATGTACCATTTTTCGGCCAGAAAGTGGGAGAAAGCCATCATCATGCGGGTGGCAATGGGGATGGACATACCCTGAAAGATGGGTTCCAGCTCTGGCATAACCACCAAAAAGATGATGAGCACAGCACCCACACACACAAGAGCCAGAATTTTGGGGTACATGGTGGCACTTTTGATGCGGTTATCCATGCGGTGCTCCTTTTGGTAATGGGTGGCCAGTTTGGAGGCTACCTGTTCCAGCTGACCGCTGGCTTCGCCTGCACGAAACATATTAATCATCATTTCCGGAAAGATGCCCTGCTGGGCCAGAGCATCGCTGAGGGGCCGGCCTTGCTGAACCAGCTTTTGTACCTCACGGTAGGCGTCGGTAGCAGCGGATTTTGGTTTGCCCATCAGAATGATGTTCAGCGCACGGCTGAGGGTGATACCGGCCGCAGTCAGACTGGAAAGCTGACGGCAGAACTCGCTGAGTTCCATAGCTTTGAGCATTTTTTTGCGTCCGGTTGTGTCTTCTTTTAATTCGCAGCGGGTAAGATAGACGCCATCTTTTTTAAGAGCGTCGTAGAGGGCTTTTTCATCGGCAACATTCAGAGTGCCTTTGACCTGTTTGCCCTCGGCGGTTTTACCACAGTAGATATATTCAGGCATGAAAACTATCTCCTTTTAAGCAGGAAAAAATGAGAGGTACCACTGCACAATGGGAGTGCCAAACAGCAGCGCCAGATAGGAGCCGGCACACAGAGCAGGGCCAAAGGGCATATGCTGCCGTTGGCCAGGCTGTGCACGGCCGGTTGCAAACAGTACAATGGCCTGGCCGCAGGCCAGCAGAAGGGCAATCATAAACGCCACCAGCGTGTTTTGCCAGCCCAGCATAAAGCCGCATACTGCCATGAGCTGAATGTCGCCCCCGCCGAAGGCGCCGGGGATTATCAGGGTGATGATGAGCAGCGGCAGGCTGATGACAAACAAGCCAATGATGCGGCTGGTGAGAGAAATCTCCGGAAATATCCATACGCTGAGAACCGCTGGCAGGCAGAGCAGCAGAGTGTACAGGTCTGGAATTTCCATGGTGAGGCCATCGTACAAGCCGATGAGCAGCAGAAAAGCACCTGCCAGAAGGCAAAGAGCCAGCTTGCCGGGACTAAGGGGATAAGCTGCAAAGGCCCAGGCGGCTGCCAGGCCGCCAATCAGTTCGCTGATGGGGTACAGGGGAGAAAGGGGCTGGCCGCAGTGACGGCAGCGGCCCTTGTGCACAATCCAGCTGAACACCGGAACCAAATCACGGGCGGTAAGTACGGCACCGCAGGCATCGCAATGGCTGCGGCCCTTAAAAAAGGGGAGACTGCCGGGGGTTATGGTGCGATGAACCACCACCAGCAAAAAGCTGGCGCAGCAGGCACCAACTAAAAAAAGATACAAGCAGATAAAAATGGTAAAACCCCAGGACAGAGCGGTCATTGTAAAATCACCTCAAAAGACAGGATGGCTGTGTGGCTGACAGCTGAATCGGGAAAAAGGCCGCCAGCATTGTTGCAATAACAAAATGTACCAGAGGCCTTGGATTGTGTGATTGAAGATGCCAGCCCCAAGCAGGACCCAAAAGGCTTGGGGGCAAGGCTTTTATTCTATAAGGTATTATAACATTCACTAAGGAAAAAATCAGCAGCAGAATATGAAAAAAACAGTGTTCTTATGCTACAAGCGGAGGGTGGTTAATCCTCAGAGGTGTACAGATGTACCGGCATAAAACTGCCCTTGCTGAAGGAGAGATCGGAATAAGGATTGCCCACGGCTTGCCAGAGACAATCCGGCCGGGTTGGGTTCTTGGCGTAAGAGTCGCTGTCAATCCACAGTTCCAGGGTAAAGATGCCATCGTGCTGGCTTATGGCGTACACATAGGTGGGGTCAAAAGAACCGGCGGAAAAGCTGGTTTTGTTTAACAGACCTTGCAGGGTGAAGTTGGAGAGGGTTTGGCCGTTATCCTGGGGGAGATGGGATGCAATGGCCCGGCGCAGAATGCTGCCATTGGCATCGTCCTGCTGGGCATCCGGTGCAATGTAGTACTGGATGGAACCGTCTTTAGCAGGTTCCAGCTGGCCGGAGCAGGTCATAAAACCAGTTTGAACAGCGGTGCGGATAAAGCGAACATTGCTTTGCAGGGTCATTTGGTGGGCGTAGCGCACCACCGGCTGGGCAAACATCAGAAAAGCTGCCACGGCACCGCCTAAGATCAGGATAAACACCAAAATCTGTACAACACGGGAGTCTTTGGCTTGGTTCAGCTCCCGGTCGAAGTTCATCTCAATGCGCTGCTGGGCGGTGGGCTGGTGTTTGCGAAAAATCATGGAAACACCTCCAAAAACAGTGAGATTGGGCTGGAGCGAGGATGCAAAAAAAGCGGTGCGGCACAAAGCCGCACCGCTGGGGGTTGGGGTTATAGAGGGAATTAAGTAGAGCTGGAGCCAGCGCCAGAGCCAGAGCTGGAGGCAGCAGCGGTATCCATTACATTGGTGCCTTCACCAGGCTCATATTCTACATACTTGCCAGTCTGGTAGGTGGCATAAATCTTGGAGATTTTTTTGTTGGCAACAACAATAACATACTTGTCTTTTGCCATATCGGCACCGGGGGCAGCAGCGCCGTTAGTGTCGTTGTCAGTAACAGTGATGTTTGCTGCGGGGAAGCCAGTCAAAGCGGCAACGCGAGCAGTGAAGGTGGTGTCGCCAATGGTGATATCGCCAGCGTTGGTCGAGCCAGCAGCGTTAATGGTAATATCGTTGCCAGCAGCCAGGCCCTCAGCAATAGCAGACTGGCCAGCCTGGTAAACAGTGCGTACATTGGCCAGGTAAGCGGCCTTACGGCTGTTTTCGATGTAGCCCATAACAGTGGGGATAGCGGCAGCTGCCAGGATGGCCATGATGACCAGAACCACGATCAGCTCGATGAGGGTGAAGCCCTTCTTTTTGCGAAGGTTCATCAGTTTGTTCAGCATGATTGAAACTCTCCTATGTATAAAATATTTTTTTACAAATCACGGCTCTGCACTACAGAAGCCGCAACGGCAACAGGGTAGACAATGTTTTCAAAAAAGGATGGTCAAAAAATCAAAATCTGGTAAGATGATGATAAAAGGCATCCCTCTTGAAATTATCTATATGTTATTATATATTGTTTTTAGAAAAATGCAAACCAAAAATCATGGCTGTTGCTATTTTTGGTGATTTTTATTGTAGTAATTCTCAATAAGAGGAGTTGATTTGTCACAATGCGAAAAAAATGGGCTCTATTTTTTACAACCTTGTTACCTGTCAAGCAGCAGCCTCGGATGGCTGAAAATAGCTTTGCACTGCGGAAAAAGGCAGGATTTACCCTAATTGAACTGATTGTTTCCATGGTCATAATGGGTGTTCTGGCGGCAGCTGGCACGGTGGTATACAATCAGATGGTGGTGCACTTTAGCCAGGCCAGCTGCAAAGACAGCCGTCAGCAGGCGGTGCAGGCGTTTGTTTCGGACTATTTGCAGGGGGAAATTTCCCGCAATTTGAGCAGCTTTACCGGAACAGACGGCAGCGAACGATGCAAGCAATGGCTCAGGGACTACCGCAGCCGCAGCCAGACCAACGGAGATGAATGGACCCTGACGGTGGAAAAGGTGCAGGGCACCGAAACCAGTTACCGGGTGCGCATTGCCTGTGCCCGCCATACCGATGAAGCCCCAGACCAACAGCCCAGTGCAGTGGTGAATGAGGTGGATTTGAAAACAAGCGGAACAACGGGTGGCACTTAAACCGATGACGCAGAAGTTGCTTTAACAGCAGGCATACTAACGAAAGGCAGAGGCTGGAATAGTTGTTGAAAATAAAGGCGAGCTGCTGCACAAGCAGGAACTTTATGCACAAACCTGGGCCTATCTATTGATTCATGGTATTGATTTTGCTACAATAGGAAAGAAACTTTATTCGGGCATTATATATAGAAAGAGTCATAAAGGCAGGCGGCCTGAAACTATGCTTTGCTGCTGGTATTGCGCTGCCCCACTCTGGAATAAATCATTGAAAAATGGGTTTGCCATGGGTGTTGTTTTTCAATTGAAGGGAATGACAGGGAGATATGGAGAAAATTCTGTTTCGGCGGATTTCCGCTGTGTTTTACAGCCTCACCATCGTGGTGTTTTTGGTGGTAAGCGTATTTATACTGCGTATGCAAATACAGAGTGCCTACAAAGATTTGGACCAGATGATGCAGGATGTACAAACAATGTACTATTCCAATGCCGAAGTTCAAGCAGAGCTGCAAGCTCAATTTGAAGACGACTACCTTAACCGAGTGCGTGCCATTGACAAGATGTTTGGCCTTTACACCGATGATTCCTGGAAAACTACCCGGGAGCTTGACGAGATTGCCCGGATGATGGAAGTAGAGGCTATTTTTTTGGTGGACTGGGAGGGCGTGATTACAGCCTCCAGCGACACCTTGTCTCTGGGATTAAATCTGTATGAACGGGAGGAGGCCAAAAATTTTTGGCCGCTTATTGAAGGGGACTCTCACACCGATCATGTGGTAGAGCTGGAAAGCGTGAGCATTTCCACTTGCGAAAAGCGTATCTATGTGGGGGTGCGCAGCAGCCGCCCGGAGTATTCCATGGTGCAAATTAGTGTGCCGGCAGAGGCGCTGTATAATTTGCAGTATGCCAACAGTCTGGTAGGCATTTTGCGCAACACCCCCACCCTGCGCAGCCGTACCATCTTTTTGGTGGATAAAGAAACCGGTGACCTGGCTTCCATTACTCAGAACAACGACCAGTACATTCAACTGGGGGACGGCGTCACAGGGGAAGAATATGTAATGCAGATGCAGAGTATGAAGGACGGCAAGTTCTGCAAGGTAAACGGCACCATGTATTACATCAAAACCACTGAGATAGGCGATTATATTCTGGGTGCCATGATTGAAGGCAGCGTTGTGCACAGGGTGTACATGGTGCAGATAGGCTTTATCATGGTTGGCTTCTTGGTGATAATGCTGGTGATGTTCTTCTCCATCCGCAAATATCTGCGCCGTTATGTGCTGGACGATTTGGGCCGCATTGAAAAAAATGTGGGTGAGCTGCTGGAAGGTCATTATAATGTAGAGTTTAGCACCAAGTACAATACGGAGTTCCGTGCCATTTGCCAGGTGATGAACGACTGGCGTGACAGCTATAAATCCAAAAGCCAACGCATGACCCGCATTATTGGTGCCATTGACCAGCATGTGGGCGTATATGAGTGTCTGCACAGTATTCAGAGCAACTTCTTTTCGGAAAACATGAAGGATATCCTGGGGTTGAATGCCAGTATGTGGACAGCGGTTTCCAAAAGTCCTCAGGAATTCAGCCATTATATGAAAGCCTTGCTGGAGGGCAAAGACCCGCAAACAGGCCTGGTACAGGTGGGTGACCGTTACCTGGAAATTGCTCTGTTTGAGAGCGAGGATGCTGTATACGGCATGGTGATGGATCGCACTGCGGAGATATGCCGCCAGCGTGCCATGGAGCAGGAGGCCGAAACCGATGGCCTGACGGGCCTTACCAACCGTGCCGGTGTGGAGCGCCGCATTGCCGAGCTGCTGGAAGCAGAGCCGGGCCGGGGCATTATGCTGCTGTTTGACTTGGACCATTTTAAAGCGGTGAATGACAACGAAGGCCACCCGGAAGGCGACAAGGTGTTGCGCAAGTTTGCAGCCATTTTGAGAAGCTACTTCCGAAAAGATGATGTGGTAGGACGACTGGGCGGCGATGAATTTGTAGCGTTTATTATCAACAGCGTGTCCAACGATACCCTTGCCAACAAGATGAATTGGCTGATTGAAACGATGCTGATTGAACTGCGCCGCTACCACGAAACCTATGGTTTGGCTGTTAGCGTTGGCATTGCCTATGCAGATAAGGACAATTCTACTTATGAGGCACTGTATGCAGCGGCGGATAGTGCGTTGTATGTGGTAAAAAAGAATGGCAAGAATGGATTCTATATCAATGAGAACAGCCTGAGCCATACCCCAGAAAATTGCGCCCGTTGCCGTAATGTGCGCTGTAAGCGCCCCATAGTACTGCGTCAGCGGGGCTTGTTGCCGGCACAGGTAATTACCGGCGATTGCTGCAAAGACGCCCAGCCCTCCAATGAACCGCAGAAGGAACCAAACAGCGGTACCCCTGTGGAGCAGGATGGCAAAGAATAAGGGGCGGGGCAGCATGGCCAATGGATGCCAGTGCTTGGGTGCCAAGCATAGCCTGGGTAGCTGCCCCAGCATTTTAAAGCAAAGGTCATAAACAGAAAAAAGGAACCTCTCCGCAAACTGCGGAGAGGTTCCTTTTTTGTTGTTGTGTTGCTTTGGCAGCTTTTGGAGCAGAAACTGGATTATTTCTGTTCCAGAGTTTTGCTGAAGCTGTCTTTGAGTGTTACGATGCGGCCAAATACGCCGGGATTTTTGGAGTCCGGGGTAAAGTAGCCCATGCGGACAAACTGGAATTTCTGGCCAGGGGCAGCTTCTGCCAGGCTGGCTTCCAGCTTGGCGTGAGACAGTACCTTGACAGAGTCCGGATTCAGGAAGTCCTGGTAAGAGGCATCTTCCGGCAATTCATTCATGTTTTCCTGGGTGAACAGGGTGTCGTACAGGCGGATTTCGGCGTCCACAGCGTGGGCGGCGCTTACCCAATGAATGGTGCCCTTAACCTTGCGGCCATCCACGGGATTGCCGTTGCCGGTTTCCAGGTCGGCGGTGCAGCGCAGCTCCACTACTTCGCCGTTTTCGTCGGTAATGACCTCGTTGCACTTGACGATATAAGCACCCATCAGGCGAACCTCACCCTCCGGCTTCAGGCGCTGAAACTTGGGCGGGGGAACCAGAGCAAAGTCGCTTTTTTCGATGTACAGACTGCCAGAGAAGGCCACCTTGCGGGTGGAGCTGTCGTTTGCGGCTTTGTTGGGGTTGTTGGGAATATCAAAGTATTCCACCTTGCCTTCGGGGTAGTTGGTGATGGTGAGCTTAATGGGCTCGGTTACTGCCATACGGCGCAGAGCAGTGGTTTCCAGCTCGGTGCGGATGCAGTACTCCAGCAGGCGGTAGTCCACCAGGCTGTATACCTTGGAAACACCAGCTTTTTTTACAAACTCAAAGATGCTGTCCGGGGTATAACCACGGCGGCGCAGACCGCATAAGGTAGGCATACGGGGATCGTCCCAGCCGTCCACAATGCCCTGTTCCACCAGTTCCCGCAGGTAGCGCTTGCTCATAACCGTGTTGGAAACATTCAACCGGGCGAACTCACGCTGGATGGGGAAGGGCCCCAGGTGCAGGTTATCAATCACCCACTCATACAGGGGACGATGGTTTTCAAATTCCAGGCTGCACATGCTGTGGGTAATGCCCTCGATGGCGTCCTGAATGGGATGGGCAAAGTCGTACAGAGGATAGATGCACCAGGCATCGCCCTGGCGGTGATGGTGTGCCCGCACAATGCGGTAGATGGCAGGGTCACGCAGGTTCATGTTGGGGCTGGCCATGTCGATTTTTGCACGGAGGGTACGGCTGCCGTCGGCAAATTCGCCGGCACGCATCCGGCGGAACAGGTCCAGGTTTTCTTCAGGGGTGCGGTCCCGCCAGGGGCTGGGCTTGCCGGGCTGGGTGAGGGTGCCCCGGTACTCCTGCATTTCCTCACGGGTCAGGTCGCACACATAGGCCTTGCCGTCCACAATCAGCTGCTCGGCATACTGGTAGCACTGTTCAAAATAATCGCTGCCATAGTAGATGCCGCCGTTGGGGATGGCACCCAGCCAGCGCAGGTCTTCTTCGATGCTTTGTACATATTCGTCGTCTTCCCGCACAGGGTTGGTGTCGTCAAAGCGCAGGTTGAACTTGCCGCCGTAAGCGTTGGCGATGCTCCAGTTAATCCAGATTGCTTTGGCGCTGCCAATGTGCAGGTAGCCGTTGGGTTCCGGCGGGAAACGGGTGTGAATCTCGTTTACACGGCCTTCTGCCAGGTCTTTGTCAATGATCTCGGTGAGAAAATTGCTGGGCTTTTCTTGCAACATGCTTGTTTCGCTCCTTTTATTCACACAGGGCCGGAGGGCCCAATGGTTGCCTTTATCGTATTATTGTACAGGATTTTTCGGCGCTTTGCAATAAAAAACACAAACTGCTGCCTGCTTGCAGAGTGTGTCCGTGAGCATTGACAGAAAAGCCTGGGTGTGGTACCTTTAAGAAGATTTGTCTATTATATGATTAAATAGGTAAGAAGATGCGGCTTTTTGACAGGTTCAAAAAGCAAACGACTGTTTTTGCAAAATACCTTTTTGCTTGCCCGGCAGCTACAAATGCCTGGCATTTTGTGAGTGCAGCCGTGCAGCAAGGAGGAAATTTAAGCATGAACCAGCCTTCCAAGGACGCCAAACGGCGCAAGCTAATCCCTTTTTTGCCCGAAACAAAGCTTTCCGGCATGGAATTTGTGCGCTATGCATGCTTGTTGAATTTAGGATTGGTGCTTACCGCAGCGGGCATTCACTTGTTTAAAACCCCCAACCATTTTGCCATGGGCGGCACCAGCGGTATGTCTATTATTATGGCTACCCTATGGCCAGGCATGAATGTAGGCGGAGCGCTGTTTATCATCAATGGCATTCTGGTGGTGCTGGGGCTGTTCTTTTTGGGCGTTAAAACCATGGGCGTTACGATTTACTCCTCGTTTGCGCTTTCCGCCTATGTAAGCCTGTTTGAGGCGATTATCCCCATGAATGCCCCCTTTACCCAGGATACAATGCTGGAGCTGGTGTTTGCGGTTGCACTGCCCGCCGCAGGCAGTGCGATTGTGTTCAATGTGGGGGCCTCCACAGGCGGCACAGACATTGTGGCGATGATTTTATCCAAGTACACCAGCATGGAAATTGGCAGGGCGCTGCTGCTGTCGGATTTGGTCATTGCCATGTGGGCGGGTGGCTTGTACGGCATTGCAACTGGTTTGTATTGTACGCTGGGCACCTTTGCCAAGGCTTTTATGGTGGACAGCGTGATTGAAAGCCTGAACCAGCGCAAGGTGGTTACCATCATCACCAGCTGCCCCCAGGATGTAAAGGAATTTATTTTGACTATCCTCAACCGCAGTGCCACGGTGTACGAGGCTGAGGGTGCCTACACAGGCCGCAAGGAGCAGGTGTTTACCACTGTGCTCACCCGCCGCCAGGCTGTGCTGCTGCGCAACCACCTGCGCCGGGTTGACCCTCACGCATTTTTGACCATTGTAAATTCTTCAGAAATTGTAGGCAAGGGATTCCGGGCCTTGTAAGGCCTCCTTTCCCTGCACAGCCAGCCCCGTCATCCGGACTGGGGAAAGCGCTGTTTTGCTTGGCATACAAAAAGGAGTGTAATTTCCATGCGAGTAGGATTGGATATTGGTTCCACTACCATTAAGTGTGTTGTATTGAACGAACAGGATCAGGTAGTGTTTGACACCTACGAGCGGCACGGCAGCCACATTGCAGAAAAAGCACAGGAGCTGTTGCAGCGTCTTCATGAGGAACAGTTGAAGGGCCAACCGGCCTACCTGGCTATCTCTGGCTCGGCGGGCATGGGTTTGGCAGACAGCTGCGGTGTGCCCTTTGTGCAGGAGGTATTTGCCACTCGTGTGGCCGCCAATCGGCTGGCGCCCGGTGCCGATGTGGTGATTGAGCTGGGCGGCGAGGATGCGAAAATCCTGTTTTTGACCGGCGGCACCGAGGTGCGCATGAACGGCAGCTGCGCCGGAGGCACCGGTGCGTTCATTGACCAGATGGCCACCCTGCTGAAGATGAGCCCGGAAGAACTGAACCAGGCGGCAGCACAGGCCACCAAGACTTACACCATTGCCAGCCGCTGCGGCGTGTTTGCAAAGAGCGACATTCAGCCCCTGATTAACCAAGGCGCATCAGCAGGGGATATTGCCGCCAGCATTTACCAGGCAGTGGTCAACCAGACCATTGCAGGCCTTGCCCAGGGCCGTGTGATTGGCGGCAAGGTGCTGTACCTGGGCGGGCCCCTTACTTTTAACAGCGTGCTGCGGCAAAGCTTTGATAAAACCCTTGGTCTGCAAGGGCTGTGCCCGGAGCACAGCCTGCATTTTGTGGCCATGGGTGCAGCCTTTTATGCAGACAAACAGCTGGATTGCGGCCAGGTGGCCCAGGCGATAGGCGGGGTGGATTTAAGCGGCAGCTATGCCAGCCAGCCCCCTTTGTTTACAAACCAGCAGGAATACGAGGAATTTCACGCCAGGCATTTAAAAGCAAGCGTGCCCCACAAGCCTTTTGGCGCCCAGTGCGGCCCGGTGCACATTGGTGTGGATTCCGGTTCCACCACCGTGAAGGTGGCTGTGATTGATGAGGACTGCAACCTGCTGTACACCGATTATCAGCCCAACCTGGGAAATCCGCTGCCCCTCATCCGCAAGGTGCTGCTGGAGCTGTACCAAAAGCATCCCCAGCTGGAGGTAAAAAGCCTGACCAGTACCGGCTACGGTGAGGAGCTGGTGAAGGAAGCCTTCCGGGGAGACCTGGGCGTGGTGGAAACGGTGGCGCATTTTACCGCTGCCCGGCATTTTTTGCCCCAGGTAGATTTTATCATTGACATTGGCGGCCAGGACATGAAGTGCTTCAAAATCGAGGACCAGGCCATCAGCGACATCTTTTTGAACGAAGCCTGTTCCAGCGGCTGTGGCAGCTTTTTGCAGACCTTTGCCCAGGCGCTGGGCTACGATGTGAAGGAGTTTGCCGCTCTGGGTCTGTTTGCAGACAAACCGGTGGATTTGGGCAGCCGATGCACCGTGTTTATGAACTCCAGCGTAAAGCAGGCCCAAAAGGACGGTGCTTCCATTGCCAATATCTCGGCAGGTCTTTCCATCAGTGTGGTTAAAAACGCCATCTACAAGGTAATTCGTGCCGCCAGTCCCCAGGAGCTGGGCCGCCACATTGTGGTGCAGGGGGGTACCTTCTACAACGAAGCTGTACTCCGTGCCTTTGAGCAGGAGATGGGGGTGGAGGTTATCCGGCCGGATATTGCCGGTTTGATGGGAGCCTTCGGTGCAGCCCTCTACGGCAAGAGCCAGGCAAAACCCGGCCAAAAGAGCACCATGCTGAACCAGCAGGAGCTGGAGGAATTTACCCAAAAGGCCCGGAATGTCCAGTGCAATCTTTGTACCAACCACTGCCAGCTTACCGTTAACCAGTTCAGCGGAGGCCGCAAGCTCATTAGCGGTAACCGGTGTGAACGGCCGGTGAATGGCCGGGCTGCGGCAGAGGGGTTGAACCTTTACGAATACAAGCAGCAGCTTTTGGCCGGCTACAAGCCAGGCCCGGCGGTACGGGGCGTGATTGGCCTGCCCATGTGCCTGAATCTGTATGAACTGCTGCCCTTCTGGCATACCTTTTTTACCAGCCTGGGCTTTTCGGTGGTTACCAGCCCTCGTTCCAGCCGGGAACTTTACATCAAGGGGCAGGCAAGCATTCCCAGCGATACGGTGTGCTTTCCTGCAAAGATGGCCCACGGCCACATTCGAGCCTTGGCCGATATGGGGGTAAAAACCATCTTTTACCCCTGCATGAGCTATAACATGGATGAACACCTGGGCGATAATCATTATAACTGCCCGGTGGTGGCCTACTACCCGGAGGTTCTGGCGGTAAACTGCCCGGAGCTGGAAGGGGTAGACTTCATCAACGATTATGTGGGACTGCATCGCCCCAAGGACTTTAAAAAGAAGATTTACTCCATTTTGCACAGCCGCTGGCCGGATTTGAACCGCAGCCAGGTGGACCGTGCAGCGGATATGGCTTATCTGGAATACAATGCCCACATGGAGCGCGTGCGGCAAAAGGGCGAGGAAATCATTGCCGCCGCCCGCAAAAACGGCCAGCGTATCATTGTGCTGGCAGGCCGCCCCTACCATGTTGACCCGGAAGTAAACCACGGCATTGATGCCCTGCTGGTGCGGCATGGTGCGGCGGTAGTGACCGAGGACAGTGTGGCATGGCATACCCCTAAATTTGCCACCACCGTCCTGAACCAGTGGACCTACCACTCCCGGCTGTATGCAGCAGCCCGCTACTGTACCACCCAGCCGGATATGGATCTTGTGCATCTGGTGAGCTTTGGCTGCGGTCTGGATGCCATTACCAGCGACGAAACCAAGGAGATTTTGCAGCAGGGCGGCAAACTGTACACCCAGCTGAAAATTGACGAAATTACAAACCTGGGTGCGGTGAATATCCGGCTTCGCAGCCTGTTTGCCGCCCTGGACGAAAAACAGAACCAAAAGGGGGAGTAACACCATGGAACAAACCTATCCCCGTTTTACCCCAGAGATGAAATCCACCCACACGATTTTGATTCCCAATATGCTGCCGCTGCATTTTGCTATGATTGCCGCAGCGCTGGAACGGGATGGCTACAAGGTGGAGGTGCTGGGCAACTGCGGCAGCCAGGTGGCACAGCTGGGCCTGCGGTATGTGCACAACGATACCTGCTATCCGGCCCTGCTGGTAATTGGCCAGTTTTTGGATGCCCTGCAAAGCGGCCAGTACGATTTGGACCGCACCGCTCTGCTGATTACCCAAACAGGCGGCGGATGCCGGGCCTCCAACTACATCCATCTGCTGCGCAAAGCCTTGCAGCGGGCGGGGTATGGCCACATTCCGGTGGCCAGTCTGAACTTTTCCGGGCTGGAAAAGGACTCCGGCTTTCGGCTGAGTGTGCCGGTGATGCGCAAGGCGATAGCGGCCGTCTTTTATGGTGACCTGATTATGGCACTGCGCAACCAGGTTTCGCCCTATCAGGTGGAGCCTGGCAAGGCACAGGATCTGGCCCAGAAATGGGTGGATACCATCTGCCAGTGGTTTTTGCAGGATAAGGGCTTTACCGGCCGGGAGATGAAAAAGACCTTTGAGCAGATTGCCCAGGACTTTGCCGCCATCGAGGTGGTTCGCACACCCAAGGTAAAGGTGGGTATTGTGGGTGAGATTTATGTAAAATACTCCCCCTTGGGCAACAACGACCTGGAAGCCTTTTTGGCCAGCCAGGACTGCGAGGTAAACCTGCCCGGCCTGCTGGGATTTGTGTGCTACTGCATCAGCAATATGGGCGATACGGTGCGCTTTTATGGCGGCAATGCAGCCAGCATTTTGGGCAGCGAAGCCATTTTGCATTATCTGGACGGCTTTGAACAGGCCATGTGCCAGGCAATGCGCGAGGCTGGTTTTCATGCACCGGCACGGTTTTTGGAACTGCGCACCATGGCAGACGGCATCATCAGCCGGGGCAACAAGATGGGCGAAGGCTGGCTGCTGACAGCCGAGATGGTGGAGCTGGTTACCAGCGGATACGAAAACATCGTGTGTGCCCAGCCCTTTGGATGCCTGCCCAATCACATCTGCGGCAAAGGCATGATTAGCCGCATTCGGGCAATTTACCCCAATGCAAATATTACCCCCATCGATTACGACCCCAGCGCAACCCCTGTTAACCAGGAAAACCGCATTAAGCTGATGATCAGCGTGGGCAGAGAACGGCTGGAACAGGCCGACAAACCCCTGGCGGATGCCCCGGTGCAGGAGCCTGTGAGTCAGCTTCGGTCCTGGCAGGAGGAAAGTCTGCCAGGTGTACGCTGAACCAAAGAAAGGAATACTGTCGGTATGGCAGAATTGATTGTATTTGATATGGAGTGGAATATGGGCTACCAGCCCAAGCACTTCGATTATAAGGGCACCCAGCAGCTGCTGCGGGGCGAAATCATCCAGATTGGTGCGGTGCGCATGGTGGATGGCCAGCTGAAAGAGCGGTTTTCCATCAATCTCAAGCCCCGTATTTTTCCCAAACTGCACCACCATGTGGCCAAGGTTACCGGTCTGACACAGGCCGACCTGGAAAACGGCGTGCCCATCCGGGAGGGATTGCAGCAGTTTATGGACTGGTGCGGACCGGATGCTGCCCTGGGGGAATGGGGGCAGGACGATGTACCGGTGCTGAAACAAAATCTGGTGCTTTGCGGCCTGCAGGAAGCCTGGCCCCGCCGCTGGTACGATGTACAGCGTATTTTTACCGCCCAGCGTCCCCGGCAGGAAGGGGAGAGCATGACCCTGGAAGCGGTGGTGGAACGGTTGGGTCTGCCCAAGGAGGGTGCTTTTCACGATGCCCTCAGCGATGCGGTGTATACCGCCCAGGTGTGCACCTTTGTGGACCTGGAACAGGGTCTGGAAAGCTACCCCACCGAGGAACAGCAGCTGGCCCAGCTGCTCTGCCCGGCGGATAAAAACCGGCAGGGCCTTACCTACTGGCGTGGCCTGGTGGACGGGGAAGCCTGGCTCACCCCGGATTTACAGGGCGCATTTTGCTCCCAGTGCGGCCAGCCTTTGCAGCTGGACGACCAGGAGGTTTGGCTGCGCAAGGGCAACAATAGCCTGTACAGCATGGGCTGCTGTGCTGAGCATGGCCCGGCCATGATTTGGCTGCGGCGAATGAGGAGTGACGGGCTGAATTATCTGTTTGGCCGCTGTGTGGAACCGGCAGATCAGGGAATGGAGGCCAAGTGGAACAAGGAAAAACGGGCGGCGCTGGAACGAGCTCGCCGTAAAAAGGAACGAGAGGCCGCAGAGGCACTGGAACGAGTGCGGAACGCCGGTCGATGACACCCCCCTGAATTGTGCTAATAAGGAGGACGCCATCCATGCGTAAAAATCGTTTGATTACATTTCGTCAGACCGTAGCCAAGGCAGCCAGCTTTCTGGAAACCATTATAGCAGTGTTAGTGCTGATTTCCACCGTTGCAGCAGGTTTGCGGGTTGGCGTGGAACTGATTGCTATAGCAGTATCGCCTGATTTAAACGATGCTTTTGATATGTTCCTGCGCAATGCATTCAATGTGATTATTGGCATTGAGTTTGTAAAGATGCTGGCTAAGCACAGCCCGGGCAGTGCCATTGAGGTGCTGTTGTTTGCCATTGCCCGCCAGATGGTGGTGGAGCACACCACCCCAGCGGAAAATCTCATTAGCATTGTGGCCATCTTGCTGATCTTTGTTATTCGCAAGTACCTGTTTGTGCCTGCCTTTGGCGCCCATATGCCCGGTGAGGATACCTTTGGTGATGCAGGCCTGAGCTTTGATATGAAGGAAAAAGTTGCCCTGTTCAAGCGTCAGCGGCAAGCCCAGGCCGAGCAGGAAAACAACAGCCAGCAAAGCCAGGAAACTTTCCAAACGGGTGTATAACCGTTTTAAAAAAATTCTATCGCTGCAAGTTAAAAAAAGCCCTGTTTCCGCAAGAAACAGGGCTTTTTTTATTTGTGTCATTCTTGCTGGGCGCAAACCAGATAGTCCACTTGGCGCTCCAGATGGTAGGCGTTTGCATAGGCCTGCTCCAGGGGAATCCACCGGTGGCGGAACTGCTGCCAGCCATCCGGACCATTGCGGGCTAAGATTCGTTTTTGCTGCAAGCTAGGGGAGATGGTGAACAGCACCGAGAGATCCGGCAGCGCACCACAGGCAGGCAAAAGCCCATAGGCGCCTTCCACCAGAATGATGGAACT
Source organism: uncultured Allofournierella sp. (assembly GCA_944382705.1). Taxonomy (GTDB): domain Bacteria; phylum Bacillota; class Clostridia; order Oscillospirales; family Ruminococcaceae; genus Allofournierella. The sequence goes on along the minus strand of CALWNE010000032.1, from coordinate 73,462 downwards.
GGCGGGAATTTCCACCGTTTCGGTGAGGGCCATCTGGCGGCAGTCGAACCGCTGGTAGCAAAAGGCGGTGGGCGTATGAAGCCAGGGAGCCACCTGCTGCCGAAACCGCTCGTAATGCACATTACCGCCGGGCTGGCTCAGCCGCTGGGCGGTGCGCAGCTCCGGCGGCAGAAAAAAGTCATCCATATGTACCACAGGGGCCTTCAGCTGGCGGCTGAGTGCGGCGGCTACGGTGGTTTTGCCAGCGGCGGCAAAGCCGTCCAGCACGACGCACAGTCGCTGCCCGGTGCTTTGCTGCTCTTTGGCCTGGGCAATCAGGGCCGGCAGCTGCTCCAAAGCAATGGATTTGACCGGATGCATCATACACGGGCCCCCAGCCCCACCCGCCTGAGGGCCAGGGTGAGATGGGGAACCAGAAGCAGCTGCATCACAATAGCGGGCACAGCGTTGATGAATGCGCCGGACAGGAAGGCGGCCCAGGTAAAGCCATTGTGACCAATGCCCAGCAAAATCACCTGGGAAATGCCCCACACGGCACGGCCTGCCAGCATGGCCAGAACCAGGGCACCGTACAGGGCGGGAATATCCCCCAGCACCCGGCACAGCAGCTTCCAGAACAGGCCGCAGAAAAAGCCGTAGGCAGCCAGCTCAAAGGCCATGGAAAGGGCGGTGGGATAAAGTACAGGCATACCAAACAGCACGCTGCGCAGCAGGGGAGCAATAAAGCCCAGGGCCAGGCCCATGGGGCCGCCGCATACAAAGCCGCACAGCATAATGGGCAGGTGCATGGGACTGAGCATCTTGCCAATTTGAGGAATCTGACCTGTAACAAAAGGCAGAAATAGGGCCAAAGCCAGGAATAGGCCCCCAAAGGTGATGGATCGGGTGCGTTGCTTCATAGGAACAGCTCCTTTCGCTTAAAATTAAATATACAAACTGTAAAAAAATAAATAAAAGATTACTCGAAAACCACCAGTTCGGGCGGGTTCAGCAACCGGAAGGGGACACCGCTCATGCCAATGCCACGGCTTACAAACAGCTGTGCTTTGCGGCCGGTCTGTGGCTGGTACAGCCCATAAGGGTACATCTTGCCTCCGGGAGGCAGAATCATGGAGGTGAGCACCGGAAGTGTAATCTGCCCGCCATGGCTGTGGCCGGAAAGCATCAGGTCTACCTGCCGAAGGTTCAGGTAGCGTGCCTTATCCGGCATATGGCACAGGCAGACCCGCCAGCCTTCGGTGGGCATCTGGCGCAAGATCTTTCCGTCGGAATAGGGCGCAAGGCCACAGATGGCAATGCCGGGAGCGGGCTGAACAATTTTGTCCCACAGGGGGGTAAAGCCGCCGTGCTCCATCAGCATCCGGTAAAAGGGGGCGGCGCCCTGGCGTACATCATGGTTGCCCCACACAGCATATTTGCCCAAAGAAGCCTGGATGCGGCTTAGCTGCTGGGCAAGCCAGGGGAAGGGGAGCATATGGGCGTCCCGCAGGAACTTAGCAAAAAAATCGCCGCCAAACAGCACCAGCTGGGGCTGCTGGGCATTGATGGCGTCCACCAGATGTTCCAGGTGAGAAGGGTGGTACATGGGGCCCAGATGTGCATCCGAAAAAAACAGGGTGCGTACAGGGGGGCGCTTAGCCAGAGCAGGCCTTTGGATGGTAAGCCCTTCTGGTTCCACAAAATGGGCGTAATAGCCCAGTGCAGCGCCTGCGGCTGCACCGAACGCAGCGGTGCCCAGCAAAGCGGCGGTGTGGTGATTCATGGCAAAAATCCTTTCTTGCGGGCAAAAGGCCCGGCGCAGCTGGAATCGATTCAGGTTTGCACCTGGGAGTAAACAGAATATCTTTGGTATTATAGCATACCCCACGCAAAAAGAAAACCAACCTCCAAGCGGCAGAGCCAGCTTGAAGGTTGGTTTTGTTCCAGGGAATTAATAGCCTACAATCAGGCCGCCCTCCTGGGCGTAAAAGCTGGTCAGGCCGCTGCAGGGCAGAATCAGCACCTGTGCGCCGGGCCATTTCTTTTCGATGCCGCCTTTCAGCAGATTGGCTGCGTTGGCATTCATGCAATGGCTGATGACTGCGGTGCTGCCATGATAGCCCCGCCGGTCCATCTCCTCCAGAATAAAGGCCAGGGTACGGGTTTCGCCACGGGTTTTGTGCAGCATTTCCAGCTTGCCGTCATCGCTGCCGCGGCCCACAAGCCGCATCCCCATTTTGCCGGCCACAAAGCCCACAACACGGTTGAGGCGGCCGTTCTTTACCAGATTGTCAAAGCAGGAAAGGGCGAACAGAACCTGCCGGGGTGCATAGTACACCTCCAGCTCCTGCACCACCTGTTGGAACGGCAGGCCTGCATCAATCAGGCGGGCAGCCTTCAGGATGGCCAGGGTCATCTCGCCGCCGGTGGAAAGGCTATCCATTACATAAATGTTTTTTTCGGGATGATTTTCCAAAACCATGTTTTTGGCAATCAAAGCACTGTTGTAGCTGCCCGAAAGATTGCTGCTCATGGCAATGGCGATGACATTATCCGCCTGCAGGAACTTTTCGGCCCACTCCTCCGGACTGGGGCAGGAGGTGGTGGAGGCACCGTTGTAGTTACGCATGGTTTCCATCATAGTGGAGACATCCAAAGCCTCGTTGTCCACGAACTCCCGGTCACCCACTCGGATTTTAAGGGGGACAGTGGCAAACGGAACATCACCGGCTGCATGAGGCAGATGGCGCAGTTCACAAGAAGAATCGCTAACAATAATCCAAGACATAGTGAGAACACTCCCTTAAGCAGTACACCCAAAAGGGTGATTGATGTAGTATTAAAAACCATATTCCTTTTAAAAATATTATACCCAACCCAAAAAGTTCAGTCAATATCTATTTATATAAGCGGAAAAGCCCGCAGGTGAACCTGCAAACGGGATTTTTGCCAGATGCAAAGCAAAAGTGCCTGCTGAATTTGCGCAAGCTGGCACCATGGCCAAAATTTCCAATGGGGAAAACAAGGGACGATGCAGATGCATCATCCCTTGTAAAAGCGCCAGGCCAGCCCTTAACCCCACAGGGGCGAAGGATACAAGCCGGCATTGGTTTTTTCTGCAATGGCCTGCACCACCAGAGGTTTATCCTCCTGGTAGGTTACGCCGTGCCAGCGGTCGGTGCTGCACAGCACCTTCACACGGGCCTTTTCCTCGGCAATCAGTTCACTCACCACGCTGGGCAGATAGAATTCTGCCTTCATGGGGTTTTCTGCCAGGGCTTTTTCTAAAAAGGCGGGGAACCGGCTGCCAATTTCCCGCACAAAGCTGTGGGTAAAGCCCCACAGGTTCATGGAAACAGGCTGGTCGGCGGGCAGTGTATGCCAGGTGTTTGCCCCGTCCTCGGTGTAGCGGATTCCCTCCGGAGTTTCCTCAATGTGGGTGCGTTCGGTGACAGAGGCAAGGTAGCCTTCTGCATCGGTTACACAAACACCCCGGGAAACCGAGCCGTTTGCCGTAACGGTGTTTTTGAGCAGGTAGCTTACCATGCTGTATTCGTACACCTGGTCATCGGGGTGGCTGCACAGATAGTCGTAAACCACCTGAAAGGCCTGGGGTCCATAGTAATCATCCGCATTGATTACTGCAAAGGGTCCATCAATCACATCCCGTGCGCTCCAGATGGCGTGGCTGGTACCCCAGGGCTTGGTGCGCCCTTCCGGCACCTGAAAGCCTTCGGGCAGGTCCTCCAGCTGCTGGTAAGCATACCGCACATCCATGTGGGGAGCAAGGCGAGCGCCGATGGTGCTTTTGAATGCCTCCTCAATTTCCTTCTTGATGATGAATACAACGGTTTCAAAGCCGGCTTTGCGGGCATCAAACACCGAATAATCCAAAATGGCTTCGCCACAGTGTCCCACCGGGTCAATTTGCTTCAGGCCACCATAGCGGCTGCCCATACCTGCAGCCATTACCACAAGAACAGGTTTTTTTTGCATCTGGCAATACTCCTTACATTCGTTCCGTTAAAATCAATCTTTGTAGCCGTTGGGGTTGCTGCTCTGCCAGTTCCAGCTGTCGGCGCACATCTCCTCGATGCCGTACTCGGCCACCCAGCCCAGCTCCTCTCTGGCCTTGGTGGGGTCTGCATAGCAGGTGGCAATGTCGCCGGGGCGGCGGGGGTCAATTACATAGGGAAGGGTTTTGCCGCAAGCCTTCTCGTAAGCGTGAATCACATCCAGAACGCTGTAACCATGGCCGGTGCCCAGGTTGCAGATGAACAGGCCGGGCTTTTGTTCCAGCTTTTTGATGGCGGCCACATGGCCCCGGGCCAGGTCCACCACATGGATGTAATCCCGCACGCCGGTGCCGTCGGGAGTGGGGTAGTCGTTGCCGAACACATGAACCTTTTCCAGCTTGCCAACGGCTACCTTTGCAATGTAGGGAACCAGGTTGTTGGGAATGCCGTTGGGGTCCTCGCCAATCAGGCCGCTTTTGTGTGCGCCAATGGGGTTGAAGTAACGCAGCAGAGCCACATTCAGCTGGGGGTCGGCAATGCAGCAATCCGAGAGGATGCGTTCGTTGAAAGCCTTGCTGGTGCCATAGGGGTTGGTGGTGGCACCTACAGGAGAGGACTCGGTAATGGGCACAACAGCGGGGTCGCCGTAAACAGTGGCAGAGGAGGAGAATACGATGTTATGCACACCGTGACGGCGCATAGCGTCCAGAACCACCAGAGTGGTTTGTAGGTTGTTGGTGTAGTATTCAATGGGCTTGGCTACGCTTTCGCCAACAGCCTTGTAGGCAGCAAACTGAATGACTGCGTCAATGTCCGGATGATTGGCGAATAATTCCTCCACCTGCTGGGCATTGGTCAGGTCTACTTCGCAAAAACGAAATTCCTTGCCGGTAATCTGGCGGATGCGCTCCACCGCTTTGGGGCAGGAGTTGTAAAAGTTATCGGCCACCACAATGTCATAGCCGGCGTTCAGCAGTTCTACACAGGTGTGGCTGCCGATGTAGCCAGCACCGCCACATACCAAAATTGCCATAGTCCAACACTCCAATCTTAATCTCGTTCCGATAAGGATATTCATAGAATAAACCCGCCGGAACGCAATCTTGCCCTCAGGGAAAAGATTGCACACAGCGGGTTTTCCTACTGTTAGTAACAGTTTACGATAAAATGATAAGTTCGTCAAACAAAACGCAACAAAAGTACAGCAACTGGCATCTATGTATTACAGCGGACGGCTGCGCTGGGTCTGCCGGCGGTACTCGGCAGGGGAAAATCCGGTATAACGGCGGAAACTTTGGCTGAAATAGCTGGAACTGGAAAAACCCATCTGCTGGCTGATTTGGCGGATGGAGATGTTGCTGTTTTCCAAAAGCCGGTTGCTTTCGCCAATTCGCCGGTCCAGCAGGTAGCTGATGGGGCTGCACCCCCATTTCCCGGTTGAACACATGGACCAGGTAATATTTGTTCAGGTTGGCATACTCCGCCAGGTGGTCCAGCGTAATAGGCTCGGTAAAATGCTTATCGATGTACAGCCGCACACGGGCACATTCCCGGGAGCTTTTGTGGGTGCTGGTGGCGGCATGGCTGTGCTGACACAGGCGGGAAATGCGCAGCACAATCAGCTCTGCAAGGTGCTGGCATACCTGGTCAAAATCCACAGGCTGCTGATTGATTTCCAGCAGCAAATCCTAGAGATAGCGGCGCAAGCACAGGGATTCGGGGATGGAAGCCGCGGCCAGATGCACATAGCGGCGTTCCGTGGCAGTAAAAAAGTAAGGGCAGCGCAAATCCAGGGTGATGGCCGAAAGAACCCCCTCGCGGGCTCTTAATCCGTGGTGGCTCATCTGAGGGTTGATGAGCAGCAGGTCACCGTCAGCAAGATTTATGCTGTCTTCTTCAATTTGACAGATACCCTCGCCATTGAAAACATATACAAGCTGGGTCTAGGTGTGGGAATGAGCTTCCCGCTGTAAGCACGAACCGTATTCTACGGCTTGAACCTGCAGCAACTGCACACCAGATAAATTGGATTGATGGTCGTTTTTGCCCTCAAATTGGTGAGAAATCAATAAGGTCACTCCTCTCTGCCGCAGTTAGGATGGATGAAAAAAGCGCAGCATGGAGAAAACGGAGCACAGCACTCGTTGCCTTGAGTGGGCGGTAAGAAGCTTAGCAAAAAAGTAAGCGTTGGTTCCCTCCACAATCTGGCATACAGCAGGTGCCTTGGAATGCACAGATCGGTGCAGTGATGCTAAAATTCAGAAAAAATTTGCTTCTGATACTAATCCGGGCTTTTTTCAAAAGTTATGCAAAAAGTCATAAAGTGAGTAAATTAATACGAACACCCATTGTGAGTATGACTGTTTTTTTTACCAGCCGTCAAGCGTAAATTCCCGAAGTGGAGAAAAATTGCTTGAATTATTGTGAAAGTTGCTTTTTAAAGGAAGAATTAGGAAACTTTCGTATAGCTATGCCAGTGAATTTTGCGGTATTTTTGCCTGCAACAACTAATAGGGTCTAGGCAAAAAAGGGTAACAAATGGGAGCGATTGGTCTGAAAATGTGTTTGCAGTAATCCGTAAAAGCAGGGGGTATAACCGCTGCACACGGCACGGCCTCTTTAAAAACAAGGATGCTTTGGCTGCAATGCAAGAAGTGAAAACGGATAAAACTTTTAAGGCTCTACCATTTTTTCAACGATTCATGGTATAATAGCGGTACCATTCCACAGGCTCTGGCACAGTGTGCCCCACGGAGGGCAGACTGGCAAATTTTGCTGCTTGGGCAGCCAAGCAGCGCACCTGGATGGCCTGTGCTTCGGCGTGCAGAAAAAAAGATCCGCAACGATTTTGGCTCCAGCAAACAGTAAGGAGAAGACTATGCCGACCTATCGTGAATTTAAAGAACAAATCAAGCGCCGCAGGCGTAAACAAATCACTCGCTGCATTGTTTTGGCTGTCACAGGGGTGCTTACTGTGGCGGTCATTACCACCGGCATCTGGCACTTGCGCCAGGTGCAGCCGGTGGATGCAGTGGTATCGGACAGTTCCAGCCAGGCCCATACAGCTGCAACGGCAACCGCTGCCCCCCAACAGTCCCAGCAGGAAAATGCAGTCACATGGGATACGGCGCAGGCACTGGCACGCACCCTGGACGCTACCCGTTACAGCCCGGATTTCCGGATGCTGGCCGTGCCGGAAAATGGCCAGGTGGATATGCGTTATTTTGACCGCACCGCCATTTTGGGCGATAGTGTAAGCCAGGGCTGGACGGTGTTTAACACTTCGGACATGAAAGAGCACGCCTTTATTTGTGCCTACAAGAGTATTGGGCCAAGCCAGGTGGTCAACAATGAAGTGGCAGACCCCGGCGCCGCCACCGGACGGCAGCCAGAACCGATTTTTGATACCATCATCAACAGCAATCCCAAGCGGCTGTACATTCTGCTGGGCACCAACGCCCTGGTGCGCAACGACGAAAACTCCAAGCAGTCCTACCTGGCCTATTACGGTCAGATGCTGGATAAATTCCGCCAGGCTTTGGGCGATGAGGTGGCCATTTATGTGCAGTCGGTCACACCGGTACGGCCGGGGGTAAGTCAGGCAGGTCTGTACAAAGAACGCATCGACCAGGTGAACACCGCCCTGGCCCAGCTGGCGGTGGAAAAGGGCTGTTACTTTATTAATCTGCACGAGGTTCTTGCAGATGAAAACGGTGATTTGAGGGAAGACCTGGCCGCAGCGGATGGAGTACATCTCAACGAAACGGCCTACCCCCTGGTGCGGGATTATCTGGTAAGCCACACCGTTTACAATCCAGAAAACCCCTATCTGGAGGGCAGTCCTTACTATAAGGCCCCCCAGCAATAACCCGGTTTGCCCATTGGGGCAGGGGATGTTAACAAGTATCATTAAGGCCAAAACAGGGAGCAAATACAACCATGGAAAGCAACAATCGACCCGTTGGGCAGACAGCCCGGTTCACCCGGCGGCGGCGCCGCAATCACCTGCGCCGCTGGCTGGCATTTGGCATGAGTGCCCTGGCAGTCATGCTGGTTTCGGCGGTTATTACCTGGGCAATTCAGGCCGTACAGGGCCCTCAGGAGCAGAACGAAACACCCGAGCCGGTAAAACCCGGCATTGCAGGCAGCGTTCTTGCACCGCTGCCGATGGAACACCCGGTGGTGGATACCAATACCACCAGCTTTGCAAGCATCGGCCCGGTGCAGCAGACAGGCGGCTACACCATCAAAACCTTGAGCTACCAGGATATTGCCCAGCAGGAATGCGGGCTGGTGGACAGCACCGTTTACCTGCCGGAGGTTTTGTTTTTAGGCGATAGCGTTACCGAGGGATTGGACCTGTACGAAAGCCCCGCCCTGGGTGTGGCTACGGTGTGTGGTTACCGGGGTGCAGTGCCCGGTGATATTGTGAACCGAAAAAGCATGAATCGCTACCGGAGCGATGACATTGTTGCCACGGAGGTGGCGCTGGATGTGATTGCGCAAAAGCAGCCGAAGGCTGTGTACCTGATGTTTGGTGCAAATGCACTGGCCACAAGTTCCGAAGAAGCGGCAGAAAAAAGCTACCTTGCCTACTATGAGCAGCTGCTTGCGGCGGTTCGGCAGGCAGCAGGGCAGGATGTAAAAATCTATGTCCAATCCATGACGCCGGTGGTGGCAGGGTACAGCAACACCAACCTGAACAACCAGCGCATTCAAGCAATCAACCAGAAATTGGCCCAGATGGCCCTGGCCAACGGCTGCCACTATCTGGATGTGTACAGTGCTCTGGCGGATGAAAGCGGCAACCTGCGGCAGGAATATACCACCGAGGGCCTGCACCTGAACTCGGAAGGCTATAAAGCATGGATTGACTACCTGCTGCGCCATGTGGCATACAGCAGCGATTTAACCTATGTCATGGGCAGCGAGTATTACCGGGCCGGATAAGACTGTTTAAAACTAAAAAAGAAAGCCCCCTGGCTGTGCAGCGCAGTGCTCACAGCCAGGGGGCTTTGTGTATGGGCTGGGTTGGCCAACCCGTAAGGGCAGAAGGTTTTTTTAGAACAAGCCGGTAATGCAGCCGTTTTCGTCCACATCAATGGACTCGGCAGCGGGTTTTTTGGGCAGGCCCGGCATGGTCATGATGCTGCCCATAATAATTACCACAAAACCGGCACCGGCGCACAAACGCACATCCCGTACCGTCATGGTGAAATCTTCCGGCGCAGCCAGCAGCTTTGCATCGTCGCTGAAGGAGTACTGGGTTTTGGCAATGCACACCGGCAGGTGACCGTACCCCATCTGCTGAATCTCTGCCAAAGCCTTGCGGGCAGGTGCACTCCAGGCCACATTCTGCGCCCGGTAGATTTTGCGGGCCACTGCCAGCACCTTTTGTTCCAGTGTGGCCTCGTCCGGGTAGGTGAACTGGAGATGGGGCGCATCCTCCATAATTTCCAGCACGGTGCGGGCCAGCTCGGCACCGCCCTGGCCGCCCTGGGTGTAGACGGGAGCCACTGCACAGGGCACACCCCGCTGGGCGCAGTAGGTTTTCAGGCAGTTCAGCTCGGCGGCGGTATCGGTGGGGAAGGGATTGATGGCAACGCACACCGGCAGGCCAAATTGCTGGATGTTTTCAATGTGGCGGCCCAGGTTGGCACAGCCGCTGATGAGCTGTTCCAGGTTTTCGGTGCCCAGTTCCTCCTTGGGGCAGCCGCCGTGGTGCTTTAAGGCCCGCACCGTGGCAACCAGGACCACGGCATTGGGCACAAGGCCGGTTTTGCGGCACTTGATGTCCAAAAATTTTTCTGCACCCAGGTCGGCACCAAATCCTGCTTCGGTTACCACATAGTCCGCCAGCTTCAGGCTCAGGCGGGTGGCAACGGCGCTGTTGCAGCCGTGGGCAATGTTGGCAAAGGGGCCGCCATGGATGATGGCCGGGTTGTGCTCCAGCGTCTGCACCAGGTTGGGGTTGAAGGCATCCTTCAAAAGGGCGGTCATGGCACCGGCAGCGCCAATTTGGCCCGCAGTCACCGGCTCGCCCCCATAGGTGTAGGCCACAATAATGCGGCTCAGCCGTTCCTTCAGGTCGGCCAGGTCGGTGGCCAGGCAGAAGATGGCCATTACCTCACTGGCCACGGTAATATCAAAACCGTCCTCACGGGGCACACCATTCACCTTGCCCCCAAGGCCATCGGTTACAAAACGCAGCTGGCGGTCATTCATATCCACACAGCGCTTCCAGGTAATGCGCCGGGGGTCAATGTTATGAGGGTTGCCCTGGTATACGCTGTTATCCACCATGGCGGCCAGCAGGTTGTTGGCGGCGCCAATGGCGTGCAGATCGCCGGTGAAGTGCAGATTAATGTCCTCCATGGGCACTACCTGGGCATAGCCGCCGCCGGCAGCGCCGCCCTTCATGCCAAACACAGGGCCCAGGCTGGGCTCCCGCAGGCAGAGCATGGTCTTTTTGCCCAGGGCATTCAGGCCGTCGGCCAGGCCGGTGCTGATGGTGGTTTTGCCCTCGCCGGCAGGGGTGGGGCTGATAGCGGTTACCAAAATCAGTTTGCCGCTGGGGCCTTCCTTGCGGGCCATCCGATGGTCCAGCTTGGCTTTGTATTTGCCATAGGGCTCCAGCTGGTCCGGGTCCAGACCCAGCTTTTGGGCAATCTGCCCAATGGGAAGCAGCTGGGCTTGCTGTGCGATTTGGATATCCGTTTTCATAGTAATGTCCTTCCTTTCTTGCCAGGGTCAAACACTCCTGAAACCTTCAGGGAAAAGGCAGTAAATCGTCCTTTTTTATCCTAACAGAACCGGGCGGCAGTTACAAGCACCAGACCAAAAGTAGCACTTTGCGCCGGCATAAACTGGGGCGTTTATGGTAAAAACAGCCGATTTTTTTGAGGGCGCTTTGGCTATGTTTGGCTGTACGAAGCGGGGGGATTCTGTTATACTATACCATGTATAAGTATCGATGGATTTACTTTATAAAGAAAGCGAACGACTCATGCGAAACAACGAATTGGTTCATTATCTGGACAACGCAGCCACCACCATGGTGGACCCCCAGGTGGCGCAGGCTGTTTACGAGGCACTTACCACCCACTGGGCAAACCCCTCCAGCCTGTACGAACCGGGCCACCAGAGCCGCATCATGCTGGACAAAGCTCGTGCCGCAGTGGCAAAAACCCTGGGAGCCCAGCCGGGGGAAGTGTTTTTTACCGGTTGTGGGTCTGAGAGCAACAACATTGCCATTCTGGGTGCAGCCCTGGCCCGGCGCAGCTGGGCCAATAAGGTGGTCATCAGCGGATTTGAGCACCCCAGTGCCGCCCTGCCTGCCGCCCAGCTGGCCCAGTACGGCTTTACGGTGCAGGTTATCAATCCGGACGAAACCGGCCATCTGGATTTGCAGGCTTTTGCAGATGCTGTGGATAAATCCACCGCGCTGGTTTGCTGTATGCAGGTGAACAACGAGGTGGGCACCCTCACCGATGTAAACCGGCTGGCCCGGCTGGTGAAGGAGAAGAACCCCCGCACCGCCGTCCATGTGGACGGCGTGCAGGCCTGGCTGCGGGTGCCGGTAAGCCTGGAAGGCATCGACAGTTACGCCGTAAGCGGCCACAAGATTCATGCACCCAAGGGCGTGGGGGCCTTGTATCTGCGCCGGGGCTATAACATCCAGCCCCCCTATCTGGGCGGCGGGCAGGAACGGGGCAAGGGCGGCGGCCAGGAGCTGGGCGTGCGGCCGGGCACCGAAAACATCGCCTATGCGGTGGGGCTTGCCAAGGCGGCAGCCATCCTGTACCGCAGCCGGGAGGAGCGCTGGCAGACCCTGCAAGATTTGAACCGGCAGCTGCGGGAGGGTTTGGCCCAGATACCGGAGCTTACCTTCAACAGCCCTCAGGATGCCGTTCCGGAGGTGATGAATGTGAGCACCGGATGCATTAAAAGCGAAACCATGCTGCACTTTTTGGAGCAGCGGCAGGTGTATATCTCCAGCGGTTCCGCCTGTTCCCAGGGGGCGGCCAGCCATACCTTGCAGGCCATGGGACTTTCTGCCCGCAGAGCGGATACCGCCCTGCGCATCAGCCTGTGTGCCGATAATACCCCCCAGGACATCCAGGCACTGCTGGAAGGGCTGCGCAAGGGTCTGGCAACCCTGGCCCGCATTCAGTAAGCGAGTTATTTTACTTTCATTCGACAAGGAGCAAAGGTTATCATGAAAGAGATCATTATGTGTTACCAGGGCGAAATGGCCCTGAAAGGTTTGAATCGTGCCAGCTTTGAGGCGGTGCTCAGCAAGGCCATGCGCTGGCGTGTGAAGGAGCTGGGCGAGTTTCAGGTATACAAGGCCCAGAGCACCATGTATGTGGAGCCCCGGGATGACCGTGCCCAGGCCAACATGGACCTGGCCTATGACCGGGTGAGCAAGGTGTTTGGCCTGGCTGCCCTCAGCCGTGCAGCAGTGTGCGAAAAAACCATGGAGGCCATTAAGGAAACAGCGGTGGAATACCTGGGCGAGCAGCTGCGCCAGGCCCGCACCTTTAAGGTGGAGGCCAAGCGGGCGGACAAGTCCTTCCCCCTCAAAAGCCCGGAATTGAGCCGGGAACTGGGCGGCTATCTGCTGAGCCGGTTCCATCACCTAAAGGTGGATGTGCACAACCCCGACCTGGTGGTAATGGTGGAGGTGCGTGATTACGGCGCCTATGTCCATGGCCCCAAGGTGCCCGGCCCCGGCGGTTTGCCGGTGGGTACCAGTGGCCGTGCCATGACCATGCTCAGCGGCGGCATTGACAGCCCGGTGGCAGCCTGGTATATGGCGCGCCGTGGCCTTGCGCTGCATCACATCCACTTTGCAAGCCCCCCGTATACCAGCCAGGCTGCCCAGGATAAGGTAAAAACCCTGGCAGAGATTATCAGCCCCTACACCGGCAGCTGCGTGCTGTATGTGGTGCCCTACACCCAGCCCCAGGAGTACATCCGGGACCATGCGCCGGATGTGCTGTTCACCGTGCTCATGCGCCGCAGCATGATGCGCATTGCCAACCGCATTGCCAAGGAAATTGATGCCAAGGCACTGGTAACCGGCGAAAGCCTGGCCCAGGTGGCCAGCCAGACCCTGCACGCCCTGGCCTGCACCGACGCTGCCCAGGACCTGCCCATTCTGCGGCCTCTGATTGGCATGGACAAGACCGAAATCACCGCGGTGGCCCGGCGCATTGGCACCTTTGAAACCAGCATTCTGCCCTTTGAGGACTGCTGCACCATCTTTACGCCTTCCCATCCCAAGACCAAGCCCACGCTGGAGGAGATTGAGACGGCGGAAGCCAATATGCCCCAGCTGGCCCAGCTGGAAGAACAGGCTGCCCAGCAGGTGCAGCGCATCCGCATTGACATGAACAAAAAGGACGAGCTGGACCCTCTGGACGAGTTTTAAACCATTTTGCGGTTCTTTGGTGGAAAATTCCCTTCCACCCATTAAACCAACCATCAAAAAGCCCCGCCCCGGCGGGAGTTGCTGCGTAAAAGGAGTGTGCTTGCAATGAAGGCGGAAATCATCTGTGTGGGAACCGAGCTGCTGCTGGGGGGTATCCTTAACACCAATGCCTGTTTTTTGGCCCGTCAGCTGGCGGATTTGGGCATTTCTGTGTACCATCAGCAGGTAGTGGGGGATAATCCTCAGCGTCTGGCCCAGGTGGTGGAGCAGGCCATGGAACGCAGTGACCTGCTGGTGTTTTCTGGCGGGCTTGGCCCCACAGCGGATGATTTGACCAAGCACACGGTGGCCCAGTGCTTTGAGGATACACTGGAATTAAACCAGGAGATTCTGGCCCAGATTGCAGCCTACTATGCCCGCACCGGCCGCACCATGCCCCCCAGCAACGAAAAACAGGCACTGGTGCCCAGCCGGGGCGGCTGGTTCTGCAACCACAATGGCACCGCTCCCGGTATCTGGCTGGAGCGGCAGGGGGTACGGGCCATTCTGCTGCCCGGCCCGCCCAAAGAGCTGGAGCCCCTGTGGCACAGTCAGGTTCGCCCCTGGCTGGAGCAGTACTGCCCCCAGCGGCTGTACAGTCTGGTGCTTCGTGTGGTGGGCATAGGGGAAAGCCATCTGGAACAGCAGGTGAGCCATCTGCTGGAGGGAAGCAACCCCACAGCCGCCCTCTATGCAAAAACCAGCGAGGTGCATATCCGCATCACCGCCATGAAGCCGGATGCTGACCAGGCACGCCTTGCCTGCCAGGAGCTGGCCCAGGCGTTTTATGCTATCCTGGGCGACGCCATTTATGCCCAGGGAGAAGTGCCCCTGGAGCAGGCGCTGGTGGAGGCATTGCTGCACCAGCAAAAGACCCTGGCCACAGCGGAAAGCTGCACCGGCGGCCTGGTAAGCCAGAGCATTACCAATGTGCCCGGTTCCAGTCAGGTGTTTGGGTTTGGGTTTTGCACCTATGCAAACCAGGCCAAGGAGCAGCTGCTGGGCGTGGAAAAGGAGCTTTTGCAAACCGTGGGGGCGGTGAGCAGTGAGGTAGCTGCCCAGATGGCCCAGGGGGCAGCAAAGGCGGCCCAGGCGGATTTTGGCCTGGGCATCACCGGCATTGCTGGGCCCGGCGGCGGAACCGAAGAAAAGCCCGTGGGCCTTGTGTATGTATCGGTATGCAGCGGCAGCCGGGTGGCGGTTAAAAAGCTGAACCTGGGCCAGCGCAGCCGCCAGACCATTCGGGAAAGTGCAGCCACCCACGCTATGGACATGGCCCGGCGGCTGGTACTGGGATTGCCCATTCCCGGAGCCCAGTGGTTTGCCCCCGGTGACCGGGCTGTTTGGAAGGAAGTTCAGGAGAGCAACGAGGTGAAAGCATGAACCAGCAAAGCCACATCCTGGCGCTGCGGCTGTTTGGCGCAGGTCAGGCCCAGGTAGAACAGGAGCTGCGCAGGGCGGCACAGCAGGGCTGCCCCGGCTTGCAGCTGCTTGCACGGGAGGATGAACTGATTGTGTGTGTGCGGGCCAAGGCGGAAAGCCAGGCCCAGGCACAGCAGATTTGCGATGAATGGGAAGCACGCTTTCGCAAGGCGTTTGGCCCTGCCGTTTACGGCAAGGATGGGGAAGATTTAACCCAGTCTGCCCTGCAAACCATGGCAGACCGGAAAAAATTGTTTGTGGCAGCAGACCGGGTTACCGGGCGGCTGCTGCAGCCCCGGCTCCAGGAGCAGGAGCTGGCGGCGGCGGTGTATGATTTTGGCTCTCAAAGCTACGAGCACCCCACCAAAGCCGAAAAAATCAGGCCTTCGGCGGCTCTCCTCAAAAAGTATCCCCACTGCCCGGTGCAGCCACTGGCCAGCCGGGCCAGAGAGGCACTCAAGCTCTCCAAAGCGGACTATGCAGCAGCCTACAGCCCCAGCCAGCCGGGCCAGCCGGCCTTTGTGCTGGTGTGCGACGCCAAAAAGGTGTGGCTGCGCACCCTGCCGGAAACGGCCCAGCCCAACGCCCTGGCCGCTGCCTGGATTTTGGATCTGCTGCGCCGTTTGGCAGGTGGCTTGAGCATGGCAGAGGGTGTGCTCTCCTTTGCCCATGGGCAGGAGTGCCCGCCCCTGGTTTTGGCCCAGCCCCGGCCGCAGGTTCAGCCCAAGCGCACGGCGCAGCCGGCGGAAGCGCTGGACGGGTTTTTGCCCATTCAGGATGCTGCCCAGCTGTTGTTTGATGCCCAGGCCCAGCTGCCCACCGACCAGCTGGCACAAAAACCCAAAAAAAGAGGCTGGGCCCGTGTGGCGGGCAGTGTGGCGGCGGTGCTTTCGGTGGCCATTCTGGCGGCCTCGGTGTGGCACATCCGGTACAGCAGCGGTGGCTCCCCTCTGGAGGGAATGGGCTATGGCACTGCGGATTTTGATGCAGCCGCTCGCAGCAGCCTGACCCAGGCCCAGGGGCAAGGCAGCCAGGCAGCGGCCTATCTGGCCCTGCCCCAGCTGGGCGGAACGCTGGTTTACCGGGCGGGGGCTGTACCGCAAACCGCTGCTGATGGCAGGGTGTATGCCGCCGAGGCCCAGCAGGAGGCGGCCCAGTTTACCGCAAGCGTTGACCCGGCAGCCCCTCATGCAAACCCCATTGTGGTGTGTCCCCGCCAGTCCATTCCGGGGCTGGATGGCCTGAGCGACCAGGAATTGCTGAGCCAAAACAGCGGTTTTACCCTTTACACCAACGAGCAGACCTACCGCTACAAAGTGGCAGCGGTTTACTACTGGGACCCTGCCGAAACAGGGGCCACTGCATTTGATTTGTACGAGCTGGAGGATTTGAGCAACTACCAGGACTTTTTGACCTTTGTATTGGGCAGCAAGGCCCGCAGCCTGTACGAAATGCCGGTGGATTTGCAGGATGACGACCGGTTTGCAACCCTGGTGGCCGATATGGAGGATGGCACCAAGCTGGTGATTTTGGGCCGGATGCAGCGCAGCGATGAAACAGCGGTGCTGCAGCCCAAGCAGATTCAGCCAGCCGACCAGCCCCTGCTGCCCATGGCCATGTACAAGGCCGCAGACCAGCAGGCCCCCTCGGTGGAAACCTTGAACCAGTACTGGATGAACTGGTACCTTACCAGCGGCGCCACCAGCAGCGATGTACAGCAGGAAAGCGGTATGCCCCAGGAGGATCAGCTGGTGGAAGGGGAGCTTTTGACCCCTGAAAACCAGGAAAACCAGCAGCCGGAAACCAGCGCCAGCCCAGAGCCTTCTTCCAGTGCTGCCCCCAGCAGCAGTGAAAAGCCGGGCACCAGTGCCAGCCCCAAGCCCACGGCAACCGGCACTGGCACCCCCAGTCCCCAGCAGACAGAGGCACCTACCCAGCAGCCCGCAGGGAACGCCACCCAGGCGCCCATCCAGCAGGCTACCCAGGCGCCGGTGCAAACCCAGGCCCCCACTCCGGCACCCACTCAGGCGCCCACCCCTGCCCCCACGGCTGCGCCATCCAGCGGTAAAACCATTACCGTAACCATGAATGGCGTGCGCCAGGAGATGGACCTGGTGGAATGCCTGGCCATGATTGCCCGTGCCGAGATGGGCGCCGGTGCTCCGGTGGAAGCCTACAAGGCCCAGATTATTGCGGCCCACTCCTGGATTTTGAGCCAGGGCGGAGCCCCCAGCGTGGTGGGCAGAGAGCCCAACAGCACCATCCGACAGGCAGCCCAGGAGGTGGCAGACCTGGTGGTGACCTACAACGGCAGGGTGGCCTTTACCCCGTATTTTGCAAGTGCTGCCTTTGGTACCAATGCCAGCGAGGATGTGTGGGGCAGCTCCCGTCCCTATCTGGTAGCGGTGGACAGCCCCTATGACCAGACCTATGCCACCAACTGGCAGAACACCCGTGTGTTTACGGTGGAGGAGGTGGCCCAGCGGGCCAGCGAACGGCTGGGACAGGATTTGTACGCTTACAGCGACGACCCTTCCACCTGGATGGGGGATTTGGTGAAAAACAGTTCCGGCTATGTTACCAGTATGCGGGTGGGCAATGTTACCATCAGCGGCAGCAAATTGCAGGAAAATGTTCTGGCCGGTTTCTCCGGGCGGCCCATTCGCAGCGCTGCCTTTGACATTACATACAGCGATGGAGCCTTTTCCATTACCACCTATGGCTATGGTCATGGCTGCGGCATGAGTCAGTTTGGCGCCTGGGGTTATGCAGCCAACGGCTGGAGCTACCAGCAGATTCTGGCCCATTACTACCCCGGTACCAGCCTTTCGGCGGTGGGCTGATGGATGTTAACCGGAAGCGGGCCTCTGTGTTAAATCCGCAAGGCGGATTGCAGGGCCTTTGCGGCAAGCCAGCCGCTGCCAGGTTGATTTATAAAAGAAAAAAGATAAACGCAAGAGGTTCCCTGCCATGCACTGCGGCAGGGAACCTCTTGCGCTTTTGTAAGGGTGGCTGGGGCGCAAAAAAACTCCCCCAAAGTTTTGGGGGAGTGAGTGTTTTAAGTGGCTGAACCCAGCATTAAGCGGCGCTGCTGGCAGAACTGCTCTGAGCACTTTGGGCAGAGCTTGCATCCTCGCTCTGTTCGGCCACCAAACCGCCCAGAGTGCGGCCGGGGTCAATGTTCATGCCGTAGAGATAGCTTTCGCCGGTAACAAGGCCCAAATCTTCTTCGGCCACCGGGTGGGCTGCATCCCGGAAGTGCTCGTTCAGCAGCTGGGCACAGCTTTCTCTGTCCACATAATAAACAAATTTGTGCCCGTTGATGTTGGCAGCACCGCCAGGCAGCCGCACAATGTAGATTTGTTCGGGATTTACCTTCAGCAGGGTGGCGTAGATGCCCCAAAGCTCGGTGATATCCAGGCTGGTGTTGATATAGTGGGCTACCACCTTGCAGGTGTTATAATAGTCGGCAAGGGTGTACTCGGTAAGCAGACTTTTTACAAGGGCAGCGTAGAAGTACTGCTGGGTTTCCAGACGCTTGTAATCGGCAGTGCCATAGTTGCGGTTGCGCAGAATCACCTCGGCCGTATCGCCGCTTACCCGGTGCTGGCCCTGAGGTACCAGCATCTCTTCCTCGCCGGTTTCGGGGTTGATGGCCGTAATATCCCAGGGAACATACATTTCGATGCCGCCCATGTTGTTGAGCATGGTTTTAAAAGCCTGCATATCAATGGTGATGTAATCGTCCACCGGCAGCTTGAACAGCTGGTAAAGCTTGTTGGCAATGTTGTTGATTTTGTTGGTTTGATCGGGGCCGTTGGCAAATACCTCGTTGATTTTGCCGGTATGGGTGGAAATGCCCTCGCCTATATCCTCGCCTGCGTAGGTGTCACGGGGGATTTGCAGGGCATTGATGGTGTAATTTACCCGGTCGATTTGCAGGTACAGCAGCACATCGGTCATGCCTTTGCCGTTGGAATAATCCCGGCCTTCGTCGTCTGCATCGTAGTCGATGCCCATAATCAGGAGGTTGTAAAACCGGTCGCCGCCAGATTCGATATCCGGGTCGGTTTGCTGGTTCAGGGTACCGGCATCGCCCTCGTCAAAGGCATCGGCAATCTGGCTGTAAAAGTAATAAGCAGATGCGCATCCTGCCACCAGCAGAACTGCCAGAACTAGAGCGGCTATTTTTAAAACTAGCGATCGTTTTGAGTGTTGCAAAAGGTTGCCCTCACTTTCTGTTGGGTGAACATTGAAACAAAATAATCCACTTTATCATGGAAAAAAAGCCATAATATGGATGTTTGTATCAAAATAGTTACAAAGATATTATACCCTATTCCGGGCAATCTGGCAGTAATTGAAGTGAAATTTGATTTAATAACAAGTTTGCAGGGACTGAATTTGTGCATTTTGCGTAAATTTGCCGAAAAAATGTACAAAGATTGTGAAGATGAAAGGATGATATTTCCTAAATAGCCATTTAAAAACCAGTTCATGGTGCATCCATAAGCTGGTTTACTATCCTGGGGGGAATGCCCGGATTTGGGGCAGGGGCAAAGAGGGCAGCAGGCAAAAAAAGGAAGGAGAGCCGTGGCTCTCCTTCCTTTTTTGATACAAAACACATGGGTCAAACCACAAAAGCCGCAAAATCAGCTGCAAAGAGCCATCAGCGGCGGCCAGATACCTTCAGGCGGGCCATGGCACGGGCCATAGCGGCCTTGGAGCGATGGTATTCTTCCACGCTCTTTTTCTGGCGCAGGCGTTCCTCGGCACGCTCCAAAGCTTCCTGGGCACGCTTGGCGTCAATTTCCGCCGGGTCCTCGGCGCTGCTCACCAGCACAATGGCCCGTTCCGGCATGATTTCCACAAAGCCCTGGCCAATGGCGGCGGTTTTCCACTCGCCGTTCACCCGAAAGCGCAGTTCGCCCGGCTCCATGGCGGTTACGGCAGGCTCGTGGCCGGGCAGCACGCCATACAGGCCGTCAATGGCGGGGATAACCAGTTCCTCCGCAGGGCCAATGTAAAACTGCCGCTCCGGGGTGATAATCTCCAAAAACAGAGTAGCCATTAAATCGCCCCCTGTGCACGGGCCTTTTCCCGCACCTCGTCAATGGTACCAACCATGGAGAAGGCAGTTTCGGGGTATTTGTCCAGCTCGCCGCCCAGAATGGCCTCAAAGCTATTGATGGTTTCGCTCAAGGGCACATAGCGGCCCTGCATACCGGTAAAGGTTTCGGCCACAAAGAAGGGCTGGCTGAAGAACTGCTGAATGCGGCGGGCACGCTCCACGGTCTTTTTGTCGGCGTCGCTCAGTTCTTCCATGCCCAGAATGGCGATGATGTCCTGCAATTCTTTGTAGCGCTGCAGCAGCTCCTGGGTGCCGCGGGCTACCCTGTAGTGACGGCTGCCCACCACATCCGGCTCCAGAATACGGCTGCTGGATTCCAGCGGGTCCACAGCGGGGTAGATGCCCTGTTCCACGATTTTACGGCTCAAAACGGTGGTGGCATCCAGGTGGGTAAAGGTGGTGGCAGGGGCCGGGTCGGTCAGGTCGTCGGCGGGCACATACACAGCCTGCACGCTGGTGATGGCCCCATCACGGGTGGAGGTAATACGCTCCTGCAAAGCACCCACCTCGTTGGCCAGAGTGGGCTGGTAGCCTACGGCGCTGGGCATACGGCCCATCAGAGCGGATACCTCGCTGCCGGCCTGCACATAACGGAAGATGTTATCGATGAACAGCAGCACATTGCGCTTTTCCTGGTCACGGAAATATTCGGCCATGGTCAGGCCGGTGAGTGCCACACGCATACGGGCTCCCGGCGGCTCGTTCATCTGGCCAAAGACCAGTGCGGTTTTGGAAAGAACGCCGCTGTCCTTCATGTCACGCCACAAATCGTTGCCCTCACGGGTACGCTCGCCCACGCCGGTAAAGATGGAATAGCCGCCGTGCTCGGTGGCAATGTTGCGGATCAGCTCCTGAATCAAAACGGTTTTGCCTACACCGGCGCCGCCAAACAGACCAATCTTGCCGCCACGGGCATAGGGAGCCAGCAGGTCGATGACCTTAATGCCGGTTTCCTGAATCTGCACCACAGGGCTCTGGTCCACAAATTCGGGGGGCTGGCGATGGATGGACCACTTGTCAGCGTCCTTTACATCCTCGCCGCCGTCAATGGCCTTGCCCAGAACATTGAACATACGGCCCAGGCATTTTTCGCCCACGGGCACCTCAATGGGGGCGCCGGTGGCGGTAACAGCCACACCACGGCCCAAACCCTCGCTGGGGCTGAGCATGATGCAGCGCACGGTGTTGCCGCCCACATGCTGGGCAACTTCCATCACCTGTTCGGTGCCGTTCAGCTGCACGGTCAGGGCTTCGTTGATGGCAGGCAGCTTGCCGCTGTCAAATTCCACATCTACAATGGGGCCCAAAACCTGTGCGATGGTACCTTGGTTTTGCATATCGGTTCCTCGCTTTCAGAGAATAAATCAAAGGGTTGGGGCTGCCGGGCTGGGCAGCTGGGTGGGGGTGCCGTCGGCCTGCACCAGATAAACCGCATCCGGCTTTGGCAGGGCAGCGGTGTGCAGGCACACCTTTTTTTGCTGAGAGCCGCCCACAATCTCGGTAATTTCCTGGGTAATAGCGGCCTGGCGGGCACGGTTCAGCTCCAGCGAAAGGGTGCGAATCATCTCACGGGCGTTTTTGGTGGAAGAATCCATGGCGGTCATGCGGGCGTTCTGCTCGCTGCAAAAGGATTCCACCAGGCAGCCAAACACCACACCTTTCAGATAGCCGGGCACGATTTTATCCATAACCTTGTAAGAGGAAGGCACATAGGTTACCCGGCGCTTGTACTGGCCGCCGCTGTATTCCGGCTCGGTGTACTCAAACTGGTTGATATCCAGGGGCAGCAGCTGGTAGGTGCGGGGCTCCATCATCAGGGGTGTTACCATGTAGGTGAACACCATGTGAACCTCGTCCAGCTCGCCGCTTAAAAACAGCTTGGCAATCTCCTCGCTGATGTCCCGGGAGCGGGTGATGGTGGGGTCCTGTGCGGTGTACAGAAAGTCGGTTTCAAAGGGGATGCCCCGGCCGGTAAAATAGGCCCGGCCCACCTGGCCGATTACAAACAGACGGTAGTTGGGGGTTTGTGCCAGTTTTTCTTCGGCCAGCTTGAGCACATTGTGGTTGTAGGCACCGCAAAGGCCCTTGTCGCCGGTTACCACAACATAACCCACGGTACGGTTATGGCCAGGGCGCTTTTCCATATAGGGATGGTCCAGCCGGCCGGAGTGGTGCAGGATATCGGCAATGGTATCCTGAATTTTTTGAAAGTAGGGGTGCACGCCGTTGAGCTGCTGGCGTGCCTTGCGCATTTTGGAGGAGGAAATCAGATACATGGCGTTGGTGATTTTAAGGGTCTGATCCACGCTCTTAATGCGCACCCGGATTTCTTTTATGCTTTCCATTGTGCGCTCACCTGATCCTTATATCCCTCCAGTGCAGAGCGGATGCCTTCGGCAACGGCGGCGGACAGTGCGCCGGTGGTGTCGATTTCCTCCAGCAGCTGGGGTTGGGTGTTTTGCAGATGGTCCACAAAGCCCTGGGCCACGGTGCGCACATGGGCAAGGGGCACATCGGCCAAAAGACCATTGGTGGAAATATACAGGATGGTAGCCTGACGGCTTACGCTCATGGGGGAGTACAAAGGCTGCTTGAGCAGCTCCATCAGCCGCTTGCCGTGGTCCAGTGCATTCTGGGTGGCTTTGTCCAAATCCGAGCTGAACTGGGTGAATACCTCCAGCTCACGGAAACGGGCCAGGTCGATGCGCAGGGTACCGGCGGTCTTTTTAACCGCCTTGGTCTGAGCACTGCCGCCCACACGGCTGACGGACAGGCCCACATTGACGGCGGGACGCTGGCCGGAGAAGAACAGGTTGCTCTCCAGATAAATCTGGCCATCGGTGATGGAAATCACATTGGTGGGAATATAGGCGGAAACATCGCCTGCCTGGGTTTCGATGATGGGCAGAGCGGTCATGGAGCCGCCGCCGTACTCCTGGGTCAGCCGGCAGGAACGCTCCAGCAGGCGGCTGTGCAGATAGAACACATCGCCGGGGTATGCTTCACGGCCGGGGCTGCGGTGCAGCAGCAGGGACAGGGCACGGTAGGCCACAGCGTGCTTGGAAAGGTCGTCGTACACAATCAGCACATCCTTGCCCTGGGACATAAAGTATTCGCCCAGAGCGGTGGCGGAGTAGGGGGCAATGTATTGCAGGGGAGCCGGCTCGCTGGCAGGACTGGATACAATGATGGAATACTCCATGGCACCGTATTTTACAAAGGTGTTGCGCAGCTGTGCCACGGTGGAAGCCTTCTGGCCGATGGCCACATAGATGCAGATAACATCCTTGCCTTTCTGGTTCAGAATGGCGTCCACAGCAACGGAGGTTTTGCCGGTCTGGCGGTCGCCGATAATCAGCTCACGCTGGCCACGGCCAATGGGTACCATGGCGTCGATGGCCAAAATACCGGTCTGCAAAGGCACATTCACTGGCTCACGGGAAACAACACCGGAGGCTTCTCGCTCGATGGGCAGGGTCTGGGTGGTTTCGATGGGGCCCAGGCCGTCGATGGGACGGGCCAGAGCATCCACGGTGCGGCCAATCATGGCGTCGCCCACAGGCACATCAGCGGCACGGCCGGTGCGCTTTACCACACTGCCCTCTGCCAGGCCGTCCTGCTTGCCCAGCAGAACTACACCCACGCTGTCCCGCTCCAGGTTCAGCACAATGCCCTTGGTGCCGTTTTCAAACTCCACCAGCTCGCCGTAAATGGCGTTGCGCAGGCCGTAGATGGTGGCAATGCCATCACCAATTTCCAAAATGGAACCGGTCTCATCGCAGGTGGCACGGTTATCGTAATGTTCAATCTCCTCCCGCAGGATGGAGATAATTTCTTCGGACTGATTCACAGGATTCACCTCTCTTGCAGCTGGCGAGACAAACGCTGAAGCTGCCCGCTGACACTCTTGTTGTATGTGGTTCCGTTGATTTCCAGCACAAAGCCGCCCAGCAGGGCAGGCTCGATGCAAACCTGCATTTCCACGGCGGCCAGCTTATGGAGCTGGCACATGGCCCGGCCCAGCTGAGAAACCGTTTGCTGGCTGGGTGCATGGGCACAGCGCAGCAGACAAACAGCCTTGTTCTCGCTGGCCAGCTGCAGCAGGTGGAACTGGTGTACAATTTCGCTCAGGATGCAAAAACGGCCCTTTTCGGCCAAAAGCTCATAAAAATGAAGCAGTTGTTTGGGGCAGTCTGCAAAAGGCAGGCGGTGAATCACCGCCTGCTTTTCTTTTAAACGGACTGCCGGGCTTACCAACGCCTGGTACAAAGCGGGGTTTTCCAAAATCAGGCTGGCACTCTGGCGCAGCTGCTGTTCGGAAACACCGGTCTGGAACAAGGCGGCAGCATAGCGCTGGGCTGTCTGGCTCATGCGTGTTCCTCCACTTCACTCAGGAAGGCAGTAACCAGGGCCTGGTCGGCATCGGCATTCATGTTTTGCTGAGAAACCTTGGAGGCAGCCATCAGGGCCAGCATGGCAATCTGCTGCCGTGCCTGGGCCAGCATGGCGTCCTTGTCGGCCTGGGCCTGCTGCTGGGCAGCGGCCTGCAAACGGCTAATGTCCTGCCGGGCCTGTTCCATCTTGGCTTCGTAGTCTGCCTGGGCCTGCTTTCTGGCCTGGTCCAAAATAGCCTGGGCCTCCTTTTTGGCGGCCAGCAGGTGGGCCTCGTACTCGGCCTTGGTCTGGTTTGCCTCTTCCATGCGGGCCTGGGCACCCTGAATGTTATCCGAAATCTCCTTGGAGCGTTCGTCCAGCATCCGGGTGACCGGGCCAAACAAAAACTTTTTCATTAAAAGAAGCAGAATTGCCAGGTTTAAAAACACCCACAGTATTTCTGCATTCAGGTTTAAAATCGTCACGGCATCTCGCCTCCCATTACTGCATGAAGATCAGCAGGATGGCAATCAGGAAACCGTAGATAGCGGTAGCTTCGGCCAGCGCACAGCCCAGCAGCAGGTTGCTGCTGATTTTGCCGGCAGCTTCGGGCTGGCGGGCAATGGCCTCGTTGGATTTGCCGGTGGCAATACCAATGCCCAGGCCTGCACCCAGGCCAACCAGAACAGCGATAGCAGCACCAATAGCAGTAGCGGTAGTCATAATAAAGTTCCTCCTAAAAATCAATGTTTAAAAAATGTTGGTGAAAGGTGGTTATTCAATGGCTTCGCCCAGGAACAGCGTGGTCAGGAAAACAAAAACCACCGCCTGGATGATGCCGTCGAATGCATCGAAATAAAGGCTCAAGGGGATGGGCACAATGGCCGGCGCCACAATTTTGATGAGTTCCATAATGACAAAGGATGCAAACACATTGCCAAACAGACGCATACACAGCGAAAGCGGCCGGATGCCAATCTCCAGAATGTTCAGGGGCGCAACAATGGGCGAAGGTTCCGCAAATTTGCGAAGTCCGCCTTTAAGCCCCTTAACGCGAAAGCTGGAACCATAAATCAGCAAAGCCGACATAATGGCAAGGCCAGCGGTTACATTCAGGTCCTTGGTGGGCGGGGTAAGGCCCACAAATTCCGAAAGGTTGGCCAGTACCAGATAGATGCCCATGGTACCCAGAATGGGTGCGTAGCTGCGCCAGTGATGGCCCAGGTTTTCGCGGCAGAAGTTGTTCAAAAATCCCACCAGCGCTTCTGCCACCATCTGTTTGCGGCCCGGTACCTTTTTCATGTCGTGGGTCAGCCAGATGGCAACCAGCGTAATGCCGGCAATCAAAATCCAGCTTACCACCGCAGATTCCGGCACGGGAATACCGCCAAAAATGGGAATTTCAAATGCAGTTTTGTTTTGCAGCGCTTGTGCGAGTTCCTCTTTGATATCCATAGATTCTCCCCCCTTTTGATACCTGCCCTATTGTAAGCTGTTCTCCGGTTAGGGGCAAGTCTTACGAAACTAAAAAAAATAAAAAACCAAACAAACCGACGATTTTCATAATAGAGGCAAACCAATGTGGAAAAAATGCACCGGCATTGTGCAGAAATCACAGCGAAAAAACGGCCCTGTGGCGTCATTTGTGCCGTCTGGGTAATTGTGGTATGATAAGGGCACAAGCCGCCGGATGATGGCCGGCAGATTGCTTTAGCCCCAAAAAGGAGGAGCCCGCCCGTTATGAAACCCTTGAAATTGCTGCACAAAGTGCAAAATACCCTCACCAGCCAGCTTTCGCTGCTGAGCGTTCTGGGCATTGTGGCGGCGCTTTTGCTGGGGCTGGTGAGCAGCCTGTGCCTGAATATGCACACCAGCGAAACCATGCAGAACCAGCATATGCAGGAGATGGCGGCCGTGCTGGCCCAGACCGATACCGTAAAACGGCTGCTGATGACCGGCCAAAATCAGGACAAGGAGCTGGTGCAGGCGGTAGCCGCCCAGATGGAAGGGGTGGATGTGGTGCTGGTGGCCGATCCCCAGGGGCAGGTGGTTGTGTTTGGCGGCCGCTGGTCCGGCGACTATGTTACCCTGCCCAGGTCTGGGGAAAGCCTGGCCCCGCAGCGCATGAAAACGGAGCATGGGCTGGAACGCTGTGCCTTTGCCCCGGTGTACCAGGACCAGCAGCTGCTGGGCTATGTGATGACAGGGGTACATGAGCGTTTTGTGTATGCAGTGGTGGGCCTTACACTGGCCCAGTACCTGCTCATTGGCGTGGTGGCGGTGCTGATTGGTGCGGTACTGGCCCGGCGCATGGCGGTGCAGATTAAAGGGGAACTAAAGGGCTATGAGCCCAATGTGTTTGCCCAGATGGTGGATCAGCGCACCGAGGTATGGGATGCACTGGAGGAAGGGGTGCTGGCCATTGATGCAGCCAGCCGGATTGTGTATGTGAATGCCGCAGCGGTGGAGATGCTGCACCTGGATGCTCAGCAGCCCCTGGGGGCAAAGCTGCACCAGGTATACCCGGCCAGCACGCTGGAACGTATTTTGCAAACCGGCCAGCCGGAATACAATGTGCCCCTGCGCTCGTTGCAGGATGCAAAGGTGCTGGCAGACCGGGTGCCGGTGCGCAAGGAGGGCAAAATCATTGGGGCAGTGGCCATTTTCCGCAACCGAACCGAGATGATGCGGCTGGCCCAGGATCTGACCGGCGTGCGCCATGTGATGGAGGCACTGCGGGCCAACAACCACGAATTTATGAACAAGCTCCATGTGATTTTGGGCCTGCTGCAGCTGGAGGAATACCAGGAAGCGGAACGCTATGTGCTGGAGCTGACCAAGGCACGGGCCCAGTCCACCGGGGATATAACCAAGCGCATCCAGGAGCCTTCTGTGGCAGCCTTGCTGATTGGCAAATTAAGCCGTGCCCAGGAATTGCAGGTGCATTTTTCCCTGGACCCTTCCAGCAAGCTGCTCCAGGGCAGCCGCTGCCTTTCTACCCATGCCATGATTTTGATTTTGGGCAATCTGATTGAAAACGCCTTCGATTCCTTCCGTCATGTGGCCAGCGGGGCAGTGCGGGAGGTGGAGGTTTGCATTCTGGAGGAGGAAAAAGGCCTGCTCATCTGTGTGGAGGACAGCGGCTGTGGCATGGAGCCGGATGTGTGCCAGCGGATGTTCCAGCAGGGCTATTCCACCAAAGGCGAGGGCCGAGGCACCGGCCTTGCTTTGGTACAGCAGATGCTGGAAAGTTACGGCGGTACCATCCGGGTGGAGTCCACACCGGGGCTTGGTACCACCATTACCATCAATGTGCCGGTACAACAGGAGGAAAAAGACCTATGATGCAGGAGGAACGCAAGCTGCCTTACCAGGTGGTGATTGTGGAGGATGATCCTATGGTGGCCATGCTCAACCGCCGCTATACCCAAAAGGATGATCGGTTTGTGGTGGTAAAGGAGTTTAACCGGGGCCAGCCTGCGCTGGATTATCTGCGGTTTCACCCGGTGGATTTGCTGCTGCTGGATATGTATATGCCGGAGCTGAGCGGTTTGGAGCTGCTTCGGCAGCTGCGCAGTGCCGGGGTGCAGGTGGATGCCATTTTGATTACCGCTGCCAGCGACACACCCACCGTGGAGAATGCCATGCGGCTGGGCGTGGTGGATTATCTGGTAAAACCCTTTGAATACCAGCGGTTCCAGCAGGCGCTGGACACCTTCCACTGGCGCCGGGCGGCGGTGCAGTGCCCCACCATGAGCCAGCAGGAGCTGGATGGGCTGCTGCATAGCCCCACCCAGGCATTGCCCGCCAAGGCGCCCATCCCCAAAGGCTTGCAGGAAAAAACCCTGGCCCTGATTTTGGAGTTTTTGCGCCAGCAGACCCAGAGCCTGACCTGCGAGCAGATTGCCCATGGGGTGGGGTTTTCGGTGGTAACGGTGCGCCATTATGTGGCCTATCTGGCCCAGAGCGGGCAGGTGGAGTCTCAGGTGGATTATTCCACCGGCGGCAGACCCAGCGTGCTGTATTGGCTGGCCCGGCCACACAGTAATTGACTTTGAACGACAAAATCGTTACAATCGTTATAGCAAAAGAACTACAATGCTTTTTGGGGCGGTGCCCCACAAAAAGGGAAAAGGAGTGCCCTATGCAGGATTCCTATGGGCGCAGCATTGATTATCTGCGCATTTCCGTCACCGACCGGTGCAACCTGCGCTGCCGGTACTGTATGCCCCAGGGGATAGACTGGGCCGAACACGATACCATTCTGAGGTATGAAGAAATTTTGCAGGTGGCCCGTGCAGCCATTGCCCAGGGCATCAACTGCTTTAAAATTACCGGCGGCGAACCCCTGGTGCGCCGGGGCATTGTGGAGTTTATTAAGGAGCTGGCCGCTCTGCCGGGCTGCCGCAATGTAACCCTGACCACCAACGGCCTGCTGCTGGCGCCGCTGGCAAAGCCCCTGGCCCAGGCAGGGCTGGAGGCGGTGAATGTAAGCCTGGATACCCTGGACCCGGCACAGTATGAGGCCATTACCGGCTTTGCCGGGCTGCCCCAGGTGCTGGAGAGCATTCAGGCAGCCATGCAGGCCGGGCTGCGGGTAAAAATCAACAGTGTGCTGCTGGCGGATACCGCAAACCAGATTAAGCCTCTGGCCCGGCTTGCAGCGCAATGGCCGGTGGATGTGCGCTTTATTGAGCTGATGCCCATTGGCGAGGGGGCAGCAGGCGGGGGCTATAACCCTGCGCTGGCCCACCGTGAACTGCTGGAGGAATGGCCGGACCTGCATTCGGTGCAGGAACGGCGGGGCAACGGCCCTGCCTGGTATGAGGCTGCGGAGGGCCTTTTGGGCCGCATTGGCTGGATTGATGCGGTAAGCCATGGCTTTTGCGATGGCTGCAATCGGGTACGCCTGACCAGCACCGGCCAGCTAAAACCCTGCCTGTGCTACGAGCAGGGGGTGGATTTACGCAAGCTGCTGCGCAGTGGCGCCAGCCAGGCTCTGCTGGAGCAAACCATTGCCCAGGCCATTGCCCAAAAACCCAAGGCCCATTGCTTTAACCAGGCACAGGATATTACAGAGTACCGCCGTATGGCGCAGATTGGAGGATAATTGCCGTGGGCATTGTAAAGGCGATTTGTATTTCGGAAGTACGAGGGGTGCAAAAGCACCCGGTGGAGCAGGTGACCCTTACCCCGGAATGGGGCATTGTGGGGGATGCCCATGGCGGCAGCTGGCACCGCCAGGTGAGCCTGCTTTCCTACGATAAAATTGAGGCGTTCCGCCAAAAGGGAGCGGACATTGATTTTGGGGCCTTTGGCGAAAACCTGGTGGTTTCCGGCTTTGATTTCCGCAGTTTGCCGGTGGGCACCCTGCTGCGCTGCGGCTCGGTGCTGCTGGAAATGACCCAGATTGGTAAGGAGTGCCACAGCCATTGTGAAATCTACAAGGCAATGGGCGATTGCATCATGCCCCGTGAAGGCGTGTTTGCCAAGGTGGTGGAGGGCGGCTGCATTGCCGTGGGGGATGAAATGACCATTCAGCCCCGCACCCAGCCCCGGCCCTTCCAGGCGGCGGTTATCACCCTGTCGGACAAGGGCGCAAGGGGACAGCGCACCGACGAAAGCGGCCCGGCCATTGTGCAGCGGCTGGAGCAGGAGGGCTACCAGGTAGTGGAAACCCTGCTGCTGGCGGACGAACAGGCGGCCTTGCAGCGGCATCTGATTCGTTTGTGTGACCAGCGTCAGCTGGATTTGATTCTTACCACCGGCGGCACTGGTTTTTCGCCCCGGGATATTACCCCCGAAGCCACCCTGGCGGTGGCCACCCGGCAGGCTCCCGGCATTGCGGAGGCCATCCGGGCGGCCAGCATGGCCATTACTCCCCGTGCCATGCTCTCCCGTGGGGCATCGGTGATTCGGGGCAAAACCCTGATTGTAAACCTGCCCGGCAGCCCCAAGGCAGTGCAGGAAAGCATGGATGTATTCCTGCATACCATCGGCCACGGCCTGGCTGTTATGCGAGGGCAGGAGGGTGAATGTGCCCGCAGGTAAGCGCAAGCTGCTGCACCGGGTTTGCCAAGTTGCCAAAGGCAGCGCAAAATCTGCCAACTGTGAATAAAAACAAAAGCATCCGCCGAAGATAACTCGGCGGATGCTTTTTTGTTTGCTTTAGGTAAGTGCAGCAAAGAGCGGGCAGACCTTACAGGTCGGGGTGATACTCCTTGCAGGTGCACTTTTTCCACTTTTGGCCGCTGCCGCAGGGGCATTCGTCGTTGCGGCCGATTTTTACCACCTTGGCAGGGCCATTGCTGCCGCGGCTGGGCACGGCGGCATCACCGGCGGGCTTTGCAACCTGCTCCCGCTTTACAACGGTGGAGGGGTCCACCGGCTGGGCGTCCTGCTGGTCGGCACCGGGGGCCTGGCCGTTGGGAGCGGCTGCGGGGTTGGGCTGAACCTTCAGCTGAATGGTCAGCAGCATACGCACGGTGTCCTCTTTGATGCTGTCAATCATGGCGTCAAACATCTCAAAGCCTTCCATGCGGTATTCCACCACAGGGTCACGCTGGCCGTAGCTGCGCAGGTAGATGCCCTGGCGCAGCTGGTCCATGGC
Organism: uncultured Allofournierella sp.; assembly: GCA_944382705.1. Classification (GTDB taxonomy): domain Bacteria; phylum Bacillota; class Clostridia; order Oscillospirales; family Ruminococcaceae; genus Allofournierella. The sequence continues at coordinate 42,455 of CALWNE010000032.1, read as the reverse complement.
GTCGATGTGGTCCATCCACTTGCTGTCCACATTGCGCAGCAGGCACATACGCTCCAGCTCACGCATGATGGGAGCGCCGAACATCTTTTCTTTGTTATCCAGCACACGGTTGCCCCGCTCCATAAAGAAGTCGATAACATCCTGCTTTTTCAGGGTGGCAAGGGCTGCATCGTCGTAATGCAGGTCGGTGTCCAGGGTCAGCCAGCCCAGGTAATGGAGGCGCAGGGAGGTCAAATCCCATTCGCTGGGTTTATCCCCGGCGCAGAAGCTCTGCACACTGGCCTCGATGTTGTCCTTCATCATGCTGCGAAGGGTTTCCTTCAGGTTTTCGCCATCCAGAACCTTGCGGCGCTGGCCATAGATGATTTCACGCTGCTTGTTCATAACATCATCGAATTGCAGCACATTTTTACGGATGCTGAAGTTTTGAGCCTCCAGCTTTTTCTGGGCACCTTCGATGGTGTTGGTAATCATCTTGTTTTCGATGGGGGTATCGTCGTCCAGGCCCAGCGTGTTCATCAGGCCCTGTACACGGTCGCCGCCAAACAGGCGCATCAAATCGTCTTCCAGGCTCAGGAAGAAGTGAGAGGTACCGGGGTCGCCCTGACGGCCGGAACGGCCGCGGAGCTGGTTGTCAATCCGGCGGCTTTCGTGCCGCTCGGTACCAATGATGTACAAACCGCCGGCAGCACGCACCTCCTCGGCCTCCTGGGCGATGGTGGCCTTGTGGTGGCTGAGCAGCTCCTCATACCGGGCACGCACAGCCAGAATTTCCTGGTTGTCGGTCTCGGCATGGCCGTCTGCCTCGGCAATCAGTTCCTCGGCATAGCCTTCCTTGCGCAGCTGGGCCTTGGCCAGATAGTCGGCGTTGCCGCCCAGCATAATGTCGGTACCACGGCCTGCCATGTTGGTGGCAATGGTAACGGCACCCTTTTTGCCGGCCTGGGCTACGATTTCGGCCTCTTTTTCGTGGTTTTTGGCGTTCAGCACATTGTGCTTGATGCCCTGGCGGCTCAGCAGCTTGCTGAGCAGTTCGCTCTTTTCGATGCTTACGGTACCAACCAGAACAGGCTGGCCCTTTGCGTAGCACTCCGCCACCTGACGGATCACCGCATCGTACTTGCCCTGTACGCTCTTGTACACACTGTCCGGCTCATCCTTGCGCAGACGGGGCTTGTTGGTGGGTACGGTCACAATTTGCAGGCCGTAAATTTCCAAAAATTCATCCGCTTCGGTTTTGGCGGTACCGGTCATGCCGGCCAGCTTTTCGTACATACGGAAGTAGTTCTGGAAGGTGATGGTGGCCAGGGTTTTGCTTTCGGCGGCAACCTTAACCCCTTCCTTGGCCTCGATGGCCTGGTGCAGACCCTCGTTGTAGCGGCGGCCAATCATCAGACGGCCGGTGAACTCGTCCACGATGATAACCTCACCGTCCCGCACCACATAGTCGATGTCACGCTGCATCACGCCACGGGCCTTGATGGCCTGGTTGATGTGGTGGGACAGGGTCATGTTGGCAGCGTCCGAGAGGTTTTCCACATGGAAGTAAGCCTCGGCCTTTTCGATGCCGCTCTGGGTCAGGGTGGCGGTCTTGTGCTTTTCGTCCACCACATAGTCGCCTTCCACCTGAGCGTCCTGGTCTTCCTTGTCGTCCAGTTCTGCCACTTTGCTCATCTTCAGGGTTTTTACAAACTGATCCGCCTGCTGGTACAGCTGGCTGGAATCATCGCCTTTACCGCTGATGATGAGGGGGGTGCGGGCTTCGTCAATCAGGATGGAGTCCACCTCGTCCACGATGGCAAAGTAATGGCCCCGCTGCACCATATCCTTTTTGTATACCACCATGTTGTCACGCAGGTAGTCGAACCCGAACTCGTTGTTGGTGCCGTAGGTAATATCGGCCTGGTAGGCGGCGTGGCGCTGGCGTGCGTCGATGCCCTGCACAATCAGGCCCACCGAAAGGCCCAGCCAACGGTACAGCTTGCCCATCCACTCGGAGTCACGGCGGGCCAGGTAGTCGTTTACAGTAATAACATGCACACCTTTGCCGGTGAGGGCGTTCAGGTAAACGGGCAGGGTGGCCACCAGGGTTTTGCCCTCACCGGTCTGCATCTCAGCAATGCAGGCACGGTGCAGCACAATACCACCAATAATCTGCACAGGAAAGTGCTTCATGCCCAGCACACGCCAGCTGGCCTCACGGCAAACGGCAAAGGCGGTGGGCAGAATATCATCCAGGCTTTCGCCCTTGGCCAAACGCTCTTTCAGAGCGGGGGTCATGGCCTGCAATTCCTCGTCGGATTTAGCAGCCATCTCGGCTTCCATTGCAACCACCTGGTCTGCAATGGGGCGAATACGCTTCAGCTCTTTATCCGAAAAGGTACCAAAGATTTTGTCTAAAAATGCCAAACTCGATCACTCACATTCTACATTTTAAGCATTCTTGGAAAACGCTGGTCGGTGTAAGATCGGCGATTCCCGGCGGGCAGAGCAGCAGTGTACGGTAATTTTGAGCTGAAAAAGCTACAAAATACCCCACGGATGCTATGCACCCATACTACTTCATTTTAATATAATACAACATGGCAGGGCTTCTGTAAAGGAACACCATGGCCCAAACTGTGAAATTTTTTGTTAACATTGCATTTTACGGCATGAACGGTTATAATAAATGTGAAATATAGTATTTAAAACTAGATTAAATAGGGAGGGAGGCTACTTCATGAGCCGCTATTTTGCAAAAGGGCGGGAGCCTGTAAGCAGTTATACACATTTTTGGGGTGCCATTGGAGGGCTGGCCGCAACCGCATTGCTGGCGGTGCGCAGCATTGTGCAGGGCAACAGCGGGCTGGTGCTGGCAGGGTGCCTGTTGTTTGGTCTGTCGCTGGTGGCGCTGTATTCTGCCAGCAGCGTCTACCACTATGCCCGGTGTGCGGCCCCCGGCCTGCGGCGGCTGCGCAAGCTGGACCACGCTATGATCTATGTGCTGATTGCGGGCAGCTACACCCCCTTTTGTGTGGCTTATATGCAGCCGGGCCGCCGGGAACTGTTTTTGGGCGGCTTGTGGGTGGCTGCGGTGCTGGGGATTTTGTTCAAGCTGGTTTGGCTGGACGCCCCCCGCTGGATTGGCACGCTGATTTACCTGGCCATGGGCTGGTCCATCCTGCTGGATTTTTCCTCCTTTGCATCCATGCCGGGGGCCTGCCTGGCCCTGGTGGCTGCGGGCGGGGTGTGCTACACCGTTGGGGCTGTGTTCTACATTGCCAAATGGCCCAACATCAACCAGCAGTGGGGGTTCCACGAGCTGTTCCACCTGTTTATTCTGGCAGGCAGCCTGATGCACTTTTTGGCCGTTTTTCTGTTTGTGGCATAAACGGCATAAAATAAGAAAAAATTCCCCAGTGGGTGCATGGCATCCCTGGGGAATTTTTGTTGTATTTGAGAGAGTTTACAGCCCCAGCATACCCGGCAGCAGGCTAAGGGTTTGCAGCACCGGCGCACCGGTGGTTTGCAGCCGCTGGGCGCTGTGGTGGCCCTGGGCGCAGAGCACGCACTGGGTGCCCATGGCCTGGGCGGTTTCAAAGTCATGGAGCGTGTCCCCAATCATGACCACCTGGGCAGGGTCGATGGATTGGGTGGCCATAAACCGCAGGCCGGTTTCCACCTTGCTGTGTGCGTAAATGTCGTTCTGGCCGAGCAACTTATCAAAAAAGCCAGAAAGACCACGCTGGGCCACCTGCTCCTCCAGGACAGACTGGGGACTGGCGGACAGCACCACCTGGGGAATCCCGGCGGCTTTTAGGGCGGTAAGAGCCTGCAATGCACCGGCGCACAGGCCGCATTGCTGGGCGGCGGGCAGGTAATGCTCCATGTAATCCTGGGCCAGCACATCAAAGGGATGGCGGTCAAAATCAAACCCGGCAGTCCGGTAGTAATCCCGTACCGGAAAGCCAAAGATGGAACGGTACTGATTTAAATCGTACCGCTGGGCATAGCCCCAGCGTTCCAGCAGCTGGTTCAGGCACTGGATGCAAAGGTCCAGGTCGTCCAGCAGGGTGCCGTTCCAATCCCATAAAATAAGGCGGGGAGGATTCATGGTGCGCTCCTTTTTGGTGTAAAACGCTCTTATTCGGTAAACAGCCGGCGCAGAGCAGGTACCCGCTCAATCAGGCAAACCAGGGCAACACCCAGAATGGTGCAGCTGATGATTTCGCCCACGCCAACGGTAAAGCCGTTCCACAAAGCGGCAGGCAGGGTTGCCTCAGCTTCGGGAATCAGGAAGGTGAGCATGAGCGCACCCACAATGATGGCGTTGGATACCACCGGGGGCAGGCTGGGCACAATGGCCAGCTTCTGCTTGCCAAAGCGCACATTGCGCAGCAGGTAGGTAACCACACAGGCCAGCAGGGTGGCTGCGGTGCCAAACACCACATCCATCAGGGTAGAGCCCAGCAGGTTGGACAAAAAGCAGCCCAGGGTAACGGCCACAATGTATTCCGGGCCGAACACGGGCAGCAGGCAGAGTGCCTCGGCAATGCGAACCTGCACAGCACCGTAGCTGAAGGGAAGAAAGACCAGGCACAGCACAGTGTAGATGGCTGCCACCATGGCACAGCGAACAAGGCGTTTTGTATTCATAGTTTTATTCTCCGGCAGAAAGATTTTATCCCCACAGAACTGCCAACGCTGCGGGGGTGGGCCCAGCCAGAAGGCTGGGAGAGCCTAAAATCATAAGTTGCTCTGTGCCGTCAAACACTGCGGCACCCCGGTATTTTAACAAAAAAAAGGCCCTGGGGCAAGCCCCGGGGCCAAAACTTTTTGCAAAAAACAAGGTTTATCGACGAGGAGCGCCGTTGTACACAATGGCCAGGGCATCCGGGCCGGTGTTGCTGGCGATGGCGGCACCCAGCTTGAATACATGGTGGGGTGCGCAGCCAAACTCCTTTTTGCATTGCTGAACCAGGTCGTCCACAGCGTCAATGTCGGTGCAGCCGATCATGTAGGAGAAATCCTCGCCCAAATCTGCGGCACGCTCCTTAACCAGCCGAATCATGGCAGCAGGTACGCCTGCATCGCCCCGCACCTTGGCCTCCACCGAGCTTTTGCCGTCCACCAGGCTGATGATGGGCCGCAGTCCCAGCAGTTCGCCGGCAAAGGCAGCAGCGGCAGAAACACGGCCGCTTTTTTTCATGACCTTCAGGCTAAAGGCAGAGAGCACCACCTCGGCACTGGCGAATGCCTTGTTCAGCAGGCTGAGCACATAGTCCATCTCGGCACCGTTGCGCAGCAGCCGGGCTGCCTCGCACACCGGCCAGCCGTATACAAAGGAGTAGGTGTGGCTGTCCACCAGATGAATGCGCAGGGTGTGGTCCGGGCGTTCCTCCCGCAGAAGGTCCTGGGCCATGACGGCGGCATCGTAGGTGGCACTGCCCCCTGCATTGATGGTCACATGCAATACATCGGTATATCCCTCGTCCACATAGCGGCAGTACTGCTCGCAGAACTGCATGGCGGTGATGTGGGCGGTGCTGGGGGTGCCTTTTGCCTCTCGCAGCATCTGGTAGTACTGGTCGAAGGTAAAGTCTTTGCGCTCCACATAGCTCTGGCCGTCCAGAGTAATCACGAAGGGCAGGATGTCAATGCCATATTGTTGTTCCAGGTCTGCTGGAATGTCACAGGCAGAGTCGGTTAAAACGGCGATTTTACGCATCTGTATCACTTCCATTCATAGTTCGTAAGTTGGCCCTGGTCCTCCAGGTTTTCAAAATCCCACTGGCGCAGTACCTCATACACACCCACCGCCACCGAGTTGGAAAGGTTTAGGCAGCGCACCCCCTTGCGCATGGGCAGCCGCACACAGCTGGACTGGTTTTCGTACAGCAGTGCTTCCGGCAGGCCGGCATCCTCCCGGCCGAACACCAGATAGCTGCCGTCGGGATACTGCACATCGGTGTGCCGGTGGCAGCCCTTGCTGGTAAAGTAGTAGTAGGGGCCCTGGGTGCGTTCAAAAAAGTCCTGCAAACCATCGTAATAGGTGATGTCCAGCAGGTGCCAGTAGTCCAGCCCGGCCCGCTTTAAATGTTTGTCGGTTACTTCAAAGCCCAGGGGCCGCACCAGATGCAGCCGTGCGCCGGTTACGGCACAGGTGCGGGCGATGTTGCCGGTGTTTTCTGGGATTTGGGGCTCCACAAGTACAATGTTAATGGTGGGCATGGGTCAGTTCCTTTCGCACAGGCGGCCCAGCAGCGGCTCGAACCAAACGCCAAAGGCGGGTTCGGCGGCGGGGTCGGTGTTTTGGATGGCTTCGCTTACAAAACCGGCGGCGGCGTCCACCGCTGCGCTCAGGGCGTTGCCCCGCAGAAGGGCACCGGTGAGCACCGAGGCAAACAAATCGCCAGTGCCGGGGTAGCTGCGGTTTAGGCGCAGCCGTTTTACCAGAAAGCGGGTTCGGCCATTGGAACCGGCACAGGCCAGATACTTGGCCATGGGCAGACCGGTGACCACCGCCTGCTGCAAGGTTTGGCTCAGCTCGTCCGCCAGGGCCTGGGCCTGCTCTGGGGTGAACTCACCCTCCTGATAGGGTTTGCCCAGCAAAAAGCAGGCCTCGGTGAGGTTGGGCAGAATCAAATCCGCCTGGCGGCACAGGCTGCGCATACCCTCCACCAGGGGCTCCATACCGGTGTAAAAGCGGCCATGGTCCCCCAGGACCGGGTCCACAATTTTAAGGGCTTGGGGCCACAGGGCAAATGCCTGCTCCACCAGCTCCTGCTGCTGCGGGCTGGAAAGATAGCCGGAATAGATGCAGTCAAAGGTAAAGCCCAGTTTGTGGTAGTGCTCCAAAGCCGCCTGGCCATGGCCGGGCAAGTTATGCACCACAGGCTGGCCCAGCCCCCCGGTATGGGAAGAAAGCAGCACGGTGGGCAGCATCACAGGCTGATGTCCCATAGCAGCCAGAACCGGTGTTGCCACAGCCAGGCTGCACCGGCCAATGCCGGAAAGGTCATGGATGCATAAAACGGTTTTGGGTGCAGATTGTTTCAAAAAGGTCACTCCTTTGCAAGATGCCCCCGGCGGGCCAGCGCAGCTGGAATTGGTACCAAGGGCAGGGGCGGCAGCAACGGGAAGTTTATCCCTGTGCAATGCCGCTCCATGGACGAAAATTCGATTCAGTCTGTTTCAGTTTAGCACAAAAACTGCTGTAAAAAAAGATGTATGCACCAATAAAAGCAGGAAATACTAGCTCTAACGCCTGGAAATCGCCACAAACAGCCCAGGCGAGCGATGGGGAACACTTCCCCGCAAAGGAGGGAAAACGCATGAATAAAAAAACGATGATGGCCGCAGGTGCGGCCGGTGCAGCCGCTGCCATGATGGTAACGGCGGGTGCCGTGAGCATGGCCTCCACCGGCAAAAATGGCCGCAAGATGAAGAAGGTAGCCAAAAAGGTGGCCAAGGGTGCCGAAAAGGCCGTAATGGACCTGGATAAGATGGTGGGCCGGTACTACCACTGATGCAAAGGATGGGAGAAGCGCTAGGATAAACCGAAGCAGTCCCCAGCCTGCACACAGCGGCAGCACGCCCCAACACTTTGCGCAAAAAAGGTTGCCTTTGCAGCTCCACCACAAAAAAGTCTCTGCCTGCACACCGCTGCGGGCAGAGACTTTTTGTTTGCCGGGGCTGGTTTTTTGCCATGCTCAAAGGGGTATGCCGCCTGCGGCAAGCACTGGCCCAATGGCCGGGCTTTCTGTGCAAAAACCATGGCTGGATACCATTTCTGCCCAAGGCGTGTTATAATGAAAGTTAAACATCCGGCAGGGGGCAGTGCCGCCGGCCGGGCTTGTTCGGTTTGTATTTACCATTATATATTTTAAGGAAGAAGGAACCAGCATGAAACAAACAAGCACACTGATTTTGGAAGGTGGTGCACTGCGGGGGATTTACACCTCTGGTGTGCTGGATGCACTGATGGAGCAGCAGCTGTATCTGCCCAATGTGGTGGGGGTTTCGGCAGGTGCGCTCAACGGATTGAGCTACCTGTCCGGCCAGCCGGGCCGCAGCCGGGATATTAACCTGACCTATGTTCACGACAAGCGGTATATGGGCCCTTCGCATCTGCTCAAGAGCTTTAGTTTTTTTAATTTTGACTTTGTATTTGGAGAATTAAGCCAAACTCTGCTGCCCTTTAATTACCAAAAATTCTATGCCTCCAGCCAGACCTTGTGGGCGGTGGCCACCAACTGCCGCACCGGCAAGCCCATGTTTTACAGCAGCAAGGAGATGGGCGAGGGATTTTTTGACGCCTGCCGGGCCAGCGCAAGTATGCCCCTGCTGTGCAGCATGGTAAAAGTAAACGGTGATGTGTGCCTGGATGGCGGCATTGCGTGCAGCGTGCCCCTGCCCCAGGAGCTGCCCTTTGAGGCGGGCAAGATTGTGCTTGTGCTGACCCGGCAGAAGGGGTTCCGCAAAAAAAGCCAGGGGGCTGCGGTGGAAACCATGTACCGCCGCCGGTATAAAAACCACCCGGAATTGATTGATGCCTGCCTGAACCAGGCAACGGAGTACAACCGGCGGATGGACCTGATTGACCAGCTGGAGCAGGAAGGCAAGATTTTTGTCATCCGGCCCCAAACACCGGTGCGGGTGAGCCGCACCGAGCGGGATGTACACAAGCTGCGCAATTTGTATGAACAGGGCTACCGGGAAGCCATGGAGTGCATGAACAATCTGCGGGCCTTTTTGGGCCTGGAGCCGCTGCCGGAGCTGGAACAGCCCCAGCCCATTGGGGCCGACCGGCTGCACAATCCCCTGGGAATGCCGCCGGCGGTGCGCAAAGCGGCCCAGCAGGCAGTGGGCAGCCCGGCAGAGCCGGACAGCAAGGCCCTGCGCCAGGCCATTGCCCAGCGGTATGACCTGCTGGCCAAGGCAATTTGTGTGGAGGCAGGCCGCAGCCAGCTTTTGTGGAAGGTGAGCCGGGCCATCTGCCCCCAAAAGGTACTGGTGGTTGGCCCCGGCATGGCCCAGGATGAGGCACTGCTCAAACAGGCTGGCTATGAAGTGGAAACCTGGCTGCCCGCAACGCCCCAGCAGGGGCTGGACATGGCCCAGCTGGAACAGCGGCTGCAAGGCGTAGGCATGGTGCTGGCTGCCAACCCCGGCTGGGGTGTGCAGCCCAGCCGGGAGCAGTGGCTGACCCTGGCCGCTGCCTGCCACAAGGAGGGCAGCTGGCTGGTGGTGGATGAAAGCCTGCTGGAGCTGACCCATCAGGCCCAGGAGCACTCTCTTAAACAGGATGCCATTTACTGCCCTCAGCTACTGGTGATGGATGATTTTGCCGCCAGCTTTGGGATGGAAGGGCTGCCCATTGCCTGGTGCGTGTGCGGCGATGGGGATTTTCGCAGCAAGTTGGGCAGCTGCGGCCCCCAGCAGCTGGTGAGTGCACCGGCCCAGGCGGCGGCCCTGGCTGCCATGGAGCAGGAGGAAAGCTATCTGGAGCAGGCCCGGATTGTGCTGGATTGCCAGCAAACCAATCTGGCAAAGGGGCTGGTTGCGGCAGGGTATGAGGTGCAGCTTTGCGCCAATGGCACCCTGCTGGTGCAGGCAGCCACCGCCCAGTGGGAGCAGCTGGAGCAGCAGGGATTGGTGGCCGGTGAGGTTTGCCCCTGGGATGCCCAGGGCAAGCAGTGGCGCATTCTGGCTGTATACACCGAACAACAGGCTGGCCGGGTGCTGGCGTTGATGGAACAGCTGGCCCAGGAGGAACAGACAGCGGGTTTGAATGCATAATAAAATGAATATTTAATAAAAATATACATTTTTGACAGGCTGCCAAAACAAGATGAGTCTGTTTTTTTGCAAAAACAAAGGGTCGAATTGTGCAGGATGTCGGCTTTAACCCCCAATAAAAACCTGAGATAAGGCTGTTTTGCTGAAAAAAATGCAGTTCATAAAAATGCGTTGACAAAGCATAAATATACATATATACTAAATACACGGTCCAAGGCAGGGCAGGCAAGCAAGCATCCGTGCCCTGCCGGACATACCGGTTGGACTAAAAGTTTATGCAAAATAATCTGTGTTTTTATGAGGAGTGTAATCGTACCATGAAAAAAGTAATTGCTCTGGCCCTGGCCGCTGTACTGGCCTTGAGCCTGGCCGCCTGCGGCGGTACCAATTCCGAAAGCCAAACCAACAGCACCGGCACCTCTGCCTCCGGCTCTACCGCTCAAACAGGGGTGGACCTGTTCGGCGATCCCATTGCATTTTTGGAAGGCAAAAAGGTAGGCGTGCAGCAGGGCACCACCGGCGACAAGTTCGCCAGTGACCTGGACTGCCAGGTGATGCAGTTCACCAAATATGCCGACGCTGTTACCGCACTGGAGCAGGGCAAGGTGGATGCCATTGTAATTGACCAGCAGCCCGCCCAGGCTTTTATAAACCAGAAGGACAATCTGGCTGTGTTTGAAACCCAGCTGACCCAGGACGAATTTGCCATTGCGGTCAAGAAGGGCAACACCCAGCTGGCCGAGCAGTTCAACCAGGCCATTGCGGAAATTAAGGCAGACGGCACCATGGATGCCATTCTGGATAAGTACATCAACGGCACCGAGGGTGCCCAGGGCTATGTTACCCCCGAAGGCACCCAGTACCCCAACGGCAAGCTGATTATGGCCACCAACGCCACCTATCCCCCCTACGAATACCTGCAAGGCGAGGAAGTTGTGGGCATTGACCCGGAAGTAGCCAAAGCCATCTGCGACAAGCTGGGCTACGAGCTGGTAATCCAGGATATGGAGTTTGACGCCATTCTGGCAGCGGTGAACAGCGGCAAGGCAGATTTTGGTGCAGCAGGCCTCACCGTCACCGAAGAACGGCAGAAGAATGTGGATTTTACCGACACCTACTCCCAGGGCATTCTGGTTTGCATGGTCAAGGAGTAACAGCACACCGCTGGCTCACCCTGCAAACGGGTGAGCAGAGGGAGATTCAACAAGGGGGAATTGTGTTATGATGAAAAAGTTTCTTTCCCTGGGTCTGGCAGCGCTGCTGGCTTTGAGCCTGGCAGCCTGCGGCGGTACATACTCGGCTGGAGGTTCCACGGTGAATTCCGCACAAAGTCAGGCAGGCTCCCTTTCCGGCACAGCCTCGCTGGATCTGACCGCTGACCCGGCGGCCTACCTGGAAGGCAAAAAGGTGGGCGTTCAGCAGGGCACCATTGGCGATACCTTTGTTTCCAACCTGGAATGCACCCCGGTGCAGTTCACCAAATATGCCGACGCTGTGAGTGCGCTGGAGCAGGGCAAGGTGGATGTGGTGGTGCTGGATAAGCAGTCTGCTGCTGCCTTTATGGGGCAAAAACAGCAGCTGGCAGTGTTTGAAACACCCCTCAGCAGCAAAGAATTTGGCATTGCCATCAAAAAGGGCAACACCCAGTTGACCGAGCAGTTCAACCAGGCCATTGCCCAGCTGCGGGAGGAAGGCACCCTGGACTCCATCCTGGAATACTACCTGAATGGAGACACCACCAAGGGTTACACCACCCCCGAAGGCACCCAATACCCCAACGGCAAGCTGGTTATGGCCACCAACGCCACCTACCCGCCCTATGAATATCTGGACGGAGAGGAGATTGTGGGCATTGACCCGGACATTGCCAAGGCTATCTGCGATAAGCTGGGCTATGAGCTGGTGATTCAGGACATGGAATTTGATGCCGTTCTGGCAGCAGTCAACAGCGGCAAGGCAGATTTCGGTGCTTCCACCCTTACCATTACCGAGGAGCGCCTCAAGAATGTGGACTTTACCGACGGCTACGCCGAAAGCGTGCTGGTTTGCATGGTAGCTGCTCAATAATGCTTAAGATAAAACCCAACAAAGCAGGGACCGGTATCGCCGGCCCCTGCTTTGCTGGTGTGCATAAACCATTATAACTTTAACCAAGGAGGAACTTTCATGAACAATGCCCTTGCTGAGTTCTGGGAGATTCATATTTACCAGAACTTTTTGGCCGAGGACCGGTGGAAATACCTGGTCAGCGGCTTGCAGAATACCCTCATCATCACCTTTTTTGCCCTGCTGATTGGTATTGTGCTGGGCGCATTGGTGGCGGTGGTACGGGTAAGTCACGATAAATCCGGCCGGCCCGGTGCTCTGCTGAAGGCACTGAACTGGGTATGCAAGATTTACCTTACCATCATCCGTGGTACCCCTGTGATGATTCAGCTGCTGATTATGTACTTTGTTATCTTTGGCAGCGTGAACATCAGCTCGGTGGTGGTGGCTTGTTTTGCCTTTGGCATTAACTCCGGCGCTTATGTGGCCGAAACCATCCGAAGCGGCATTATGAGCATCGACCCCGGCCAGATGGAAGCGGGCCGCAGTCTGGGCCTGCCCTACGGCACCGTGATGAAAACCATCATTCTGCCCCAGGCGGTCAAAAATGTGCTGCCTGCTTTGGCCAACGAGTTTATTGCCCTGCTGAAGGAAACCTCGGTTTCCGGCTACATCGGCCTGCGGGACCTGACCCGTGGCGGCGATATCATCCGCAGTCAAACCTGGGATGCCTTCCCCCCGCTGCTGGCGGTTGCGGTGGTGTACTTAGTACTGGTGCTGCTGATTGAAAAGGCAATTCATGCAATGGAAAGGAGACTGGCTCAGAGTGATCGAGGTTAAAAAACTGCAAAAAAGCTACGGCCCGGTACAGGTGCTCAACGGCCTGGACCTGACCATCAACAAGGGGGACAAGGTGGTGCTGGTAGGCCCTTCCGGCTGCGGCAAATCCACCTTTCTGCGCTGCCTGAACCTGCTGGAAACCCCCACCGGCGGCGAAATTATCTTTGAAGGCCAGCTGGTAAACGGCCCGGATACCGATATTAACCAGCTGCGCCGCAAGATGGGCATGGTGTTCCAGCATTTCAACCTGTTTCCCCATCTGACCGTAAAGCAAAACATTACCCTGGCACCTGTAAAGCTCAAGCTGAAAACCCAGGAGCAGGCCGACGAGCAGGCCATGAAGCTGCTGGAGCGCATTGGCCTGGCCGATAAGGCGGATGTATACCCCAACCGGCTGAGCGGCGGCCAAAAACAGCGCATTGCCATTGTGCGTGCCCTGGCCATGGACCCGGATGTGCTGCTGTTTGACGAACCCACCAGCGCACTGGACCCGGAGATGGTGGGCGAGGTTCTGGAGCTGATGAAGGAGCTGGCCGAAAGCGGCATGACCATGGTGGTGGTAACCCACGAAATGGGCTTTGCCCGTGAGGTGGCCAACCGTGTTATCTTTATCAACGAAGGCCAGGTGCAGGAGGACGAACCTCCCGAAGAATTTTTCGGCAACCCCAAAAATCCCCGCCTGCGGGAATTTTTGTCCAAGGTGCTGTAACCCTGCCCGGCGGTGCAATCATCCCTCAAAACACTCGTACCCGTTGGGTGCGGGTGTTTTTTTGTGCAAGAGGCGGCAAAGCACTGGCGGCGGCACGCCAGGGGGCTATGAGCAGATTCCACAGGAAAATACTTTTCGGTTTGTACAATTTGAATCTTGATTTGCTAAAAGTGGATGAATGTGCAAATAGCGTGGCCGCTTGGCAATAGACGCAGCTTGGAGCCATGCACTACAATAAGGGCAGAAAGAAGCCCTGCCCCGGTCCAAAAGGGTGGCGAGGGCGGTTTGTGATGAAAGGATGACAGAAGCATGAAGTTTTTAAATGTGGAAATCCCCGTCAAGAATCTGCCCCAGCTGGACGAGGGGTTTATCCCCCTGGGCCTGTTCTTTAAGCAGTATGCAAAGGGTGCCTCCAAGCCCCTGTGCATTGCGGTGGAGCGCAGCGGCGGCCAGATTGGCACCTGGGAGTGCAAGGTGTACGAAACCCCCGAAATGGAGCAGGCGGATGCCTACTATGTGGACCGGCTGGTAAAGTTTTTGCTGTGGAGCTGGGGCGGCTATAAGGTGTACATCTGCGGCAGCGAAAAGCTGGCCGGGGTAATTGCCGAGGCCTACTCGGCCAAGGGCAGCCGTGCCTTTGACAAAGAGTTTATGGAAAGCGTCTATGAGCAGGAATTCCAGGTGGTAAGCCTGCCCTACGACCAGAAGCCCGCTCCGTTCCAGAAAACCGAGAGCGTGGGCCGCCACACCAATGGCGCCCGCATCGGCTTTGATGCCGGCGGTTCCGACCGCAAGGTCAGCGCTGTGATTGACGGCGAAACCATTTACAGCGAAGAAGTGGTCTGGTACCCCAAGGTGAACACCAACCCGGACTACCACTATCTGGGCATTTTGGCTGCCATGCAGACCGCCGCTGCCAAGATTTTGGAAAAAGGCCGCAAAGTGGACGGCATTGGTGTTTCTTCCGCTGGCGTATATGTAGACAACAAGTGCATGGTTGCCAGCCTGTTTTTGAAGGTAAGCAAGGAGGACTTTGCCGCCAAGGTAAAAAACATCTACACCCGTGCGGCGGAGGATTTGTCCCGTATTCTGGGGTATGAAATCCCTGTGGTGGTGGCCAACGACGGCGATGTATCCGCACTGGCCGGCGCCATGGGCCTGGGCGAAAACGGCATTATGGGAATTGCCATGGGCACCAGCGAGGCTGTGGGCTATGTGGATGGCGAGGGCAACATCTGCGGCTGGCTCAACGAGCTTGCCTTTGCACCGGTGGACGCCCAGCCCGACGCCATGGAGGATGAGTGGAGCGGCGACATTGGCTGCGGCGTAAAGTACTTTAGCCAGGATGGTGTAAACAAGCTGGCCCCCCGTGCCGGCATTGCGCTGGACGAGAGCGAGCCCCCCGCAAAGCGGCTGAAGGTGGTGCAGGCTCTGATGGAGCAGAACGACCCCCGTGCCATTCAGGTATACGAGAGCATTGGTGTTTACCTGGGCCACACCATGGGCCTGTATGCCCAGTTCTACGACATTCATCATGTGCAGATGATGGGCCGTGTAATGAGCGGCCGGGGTGGTGACATCATTCTGGAAACCGCTGCCCGTGTAATGGACGAGGAATACCCCGAACTGAAGTTCCGCCCCGAAGCACCCGATGAGATGACCCGCCGTGTGGGCCAGAGTGCAGCAGCGGCCAGCCTGCCCCAGGTAAAATAAGGCATTCAGGGGCTAAAACTATGAAATTTGCCCCCCTTACCCTGCGATTTTAAGCATAAGTTGCGGCTCGCCCCTTTGCGGGGCGGGCCGTTTGTGCTATAATGGCCAGAGGGTCTGACATCCGGCCCTTGTGAGGAGGGGTTCTGCGGCGGGGAAAAAACGCTGGCAGAGGCCCTTTGAAGTTTGCAGAGAGGGGGCAATTTGCCCATGAAAAAATACATTTGTTGGAGTTTGGCAGCCGTCTGCTATATGCTGGCCGCCGTCTCGGTGCTGGTGCCGGTCAGCAACTATGGCCTTTCGGTGGCACTCCGTGTGGGGGCTTTGCCGGTGCTGGTGGCGGCGCTGCTGCTTACCTCCGCCGCCCTGTCGGAAGGGCATAAGCCTGCCGCCGGGGTTGGCATCCACACCCAGGAACAGCCGGTGGGCACTGGGGTGGAATTTCCTGCCCATCTTACCCTGGAGCAAAAGTCTGAGGGCAGTTTGCGGGGGGCAGTAAAGGCCTTGGAGCAGATGCAAACGGTGTTTGCCGCAAACCCCATGGCGGCCTGGCAGCTGCGGCGCATTCTGACCGCCTGCACCGCCTTGCGGCAGCTGCTGGATAACGACCCTGCCCAGGCCCGCAATATGGCGGATTTTACCGTGCAGTACCTGCCGGTGGCTATGCAGTATCTTATAGGCTGCTGCCACCGCCTGCCCACCAACGGGGTAGAGGCCATGGCCCGCATTGCCTGTGCCTGTGAGCGGCAGCAGGATGCATTGGCCCAGGGCCTTTATGTAACCTTTGAGCAGGAGCACCAGCAGCTCCAGCAGGATTTGCTGGCAGGCCGGCAGGAGCAGCTGTATCTCTAAGAAGTTGACCCCAAGGCAATCCATCCTTTTTTGCCCTGGGGGAATCGGCTCGCAGATTTTGTGGGCCATAAGCCAAACACAACGGGGGATTTTTGCCGGATTGGCTTGTGCCTTTGGCTGCAATTTTATAAGGCCGCTGGGGCTGCACCCGTGGCATTTCAGGGAGTGCACTCCTGACCTTGCTTTTAAAAAGAAACAAACAACACCGCCTTCTCAAGGGAGAAAGCGGTGTTGTTTTGCGTTATGGCATTTTGCAAAGGGGTTATGCTGCCTTAACCACGGGTGCCCACAAGGGCGCTGTCGTGGCTCCAGCCTTGCAGGTCGGTGGGGGTCAGGTTTTGGGTGAACGCCTCGCTGGCTTTAAAGGCTTGCCAGTCTGCCTGGGCGGCTTCGGTGCGAATGGCGGTGCCGTCCAGATATTGGGTGCCCCAGGGGTTGGCCGGGTCCGGGTCGGTGGGATCCCATCCCCGGAGGGTCTCGTCGGTGGGGTCAATTTTAATGGTGTCCGGTTTGCCCAGGGGGCCGGGGTTTGCCTCATCGTCGTAGATGGCCACCGGGGTGCCAATGGGGCAGTTGGTGTAAATCCAGCGCACATCCACCACCGCCAGCCGGATGCAGCCCAGCGAGGCAATGGAACCCAGCTTGTTGAATTCATCGTATTCCAAATCGTCCTTGTGCTGGGTGTAGTAGGGTACCGAGTGGAACAGGAAGGAGCCGTGAATCCGGGTGGCATACTGGCCATAGCAGGGGCCTTCCAACAGCCGCCAGGGGTAGTTCACCGGGGTGGTCCAGTGGCCCACCGGGGTGGCACTGCCGCCGCTGCACACCATGGCCATATAGGGCTGGGTATAGCGGCCCTCCTGGTCGGCGGTGTAAACGGTTACGGTGTTGGCGGCCCGGTTCACCGCCAAAAAGTAGGGGTAGCCCTCCTGCACCGTTAAATCCAAATCCTCAAAGCCGGGCTGAGCGGTGAGCCAGGCCATGGTATCGGCGCCTGCCTGGGCCAGCACCTGCTGGGGGTCCGGGGTAGGCTCCGGCGTGGGGGTTGGCTGGGGTGTGGCAGTGGGGGAAGGGGCAGCGGAAGGAGCGGGCCCAGCCCCTTGGCTGGGTGCCTGGCAGCCTGCAAAGAGGCAGCAGCCCAAAGCCAGCACCGCCCCGGCAAGGTAAATTAAAAAACGACGCATAAAAACACCTCACAAATGCAAATCATCAGTCCATCAGCTGGCACAGAATGCTGTTTTGCACCAGCATACCCTGGGGCGTCAGGCACAGGCGGCGGCCCTCCATCCGGGCATAGCCCTGGCGGATGCATTGCTCCACAAACAGCTGCTGGCGGCGGCTTAGCCGGATACCCCACCGGCTGGCCAGCTCCTCCAGGTCCAGCCCGGCGGTCAGGCGCAGCTGGAGCATGAGATAATCCTGCCCATCACATTGGCCGTCCGCCACCGGCTGTGCCTCCGGCTGCAAAAACTGGCTGGTTTGGGCGGGCCAGTAAAACCGCTGGCCCTGCACGCAGCTGTGGGCGCCGGGGCCAAGCCCCAGGTAGTTTTGGCAGTTCCAGTACAGCAGATTGTGCCGCCCCTCAAAGCCGGGACGGCTGAAGTTACTGATCTCGTACTGGGCAAACCCGGCCTTTTGCAGCTGTTCCACCCCATACAGGTAAAAATCCGCTGCCTGTTCGTCGCTGGGCAGGTGCTGGGGCGGGTTGCGGCCAAAGGGGGTATCCGGCTCGATTTTAAGCAGATAGGCTGAGATATGCTGCACGCCGCCCTCTGCCAGCAGGTCCAGGGTTGCGTCAAACTCGGCCCGGCTGTACTGGGGCAGGGCCATCATAATATCCCCGGTGATGTTTTTAAAACCAGCCCGGCGGGCATCCGCCAGGGCCTGGCGGCTTTGCTGGGCTGTGTGGGGCCGCCCCAGCCGGGCCAGGCTTTCGTCCCAGGCGGTTTGCACCCCCAGGCTCAGCCGGTTGACCCCGGCCTTTAAAAAGCCCTCCAGCCGGGCGGCGTCCACCGTTTCCGGGTTGGCTTCCAGGGTGATTTCCGCACCGGGGGCCGGGCAGGCCGCTTGCAGCAGCTGGGCGACCTGAGCAGGGGTAAGCAGGCTGGGAGTTCCACCGCCAAAATAAACCGTATCCGGCTGGGGGCAAAGCTGGCCCAGGCTGCGGAATTGATGAATCCGCCCGGCGAGAGCGTCCACATAGGTTTGGGGAACCAGCTGGCTGCCCCCGGCAGAATAAAAGTCGCAGTACCGGCATTTGGCCAGGCAATAGGGAATATGAAGATACAAACCAAACGGCATGGGGGGAAAATCGCCTCCTTGTGTGCAGCAAACAAAACAACCGCCTGCCGGATAAAACTGGCAGGCTACTTTATTATAAAAGAATTTGATTTTAATTACAAATGCGTGTAAAATAAGCAGTGTACACGAAACTGTGTAAGAAAGGATGGGATATTTTATGAAGGAGTCAAACCGTTGGGATGGATTCTATCAGCAAAGCACTATTCCTTTGAGTGAAGGCTTTCGGTACGAGACCTTGAGCGACTACACCGCAAAAACCTTTTTGTGGATGTTTTTTGGTTTGTTAACCACCTTTGGCGTGGCGGTGGCTGCCTATGCCACCAACCTGGGGGCGGTGCTGTTTCAGGTGCCGGGTATGTTTTGGATTTTGGGCCTGGCAGAAATTTTGCTGGTGGTGTTTTTGAGCGCCCGGGTGGAAAAAATGAGCGTGGCCAGTGCACGGGTTCTGTTTTTTGTGTACGCCCTGGTAAATGGCCTGGTGTTCAGCTCCTATCTGTGGCTCTTTGAGCTGGGGGATGTGCTCATGGCCTTTGGTGCGGCCGCCCTGTACTTTGGTGCAATGGCTGCCTACGGCTACATGACCAAACGGGACCTTACCAGCTGGAAGCCCATGCTCACCTTTGGCCTGATTGCCATGCTGGTGGCAGGAGTGCTCAGCGCACTGTTCCTGGGTGGAACAAGTGTGGTGTACAGTATGCTGGGCGTGGTTCTGTTTGCCTGCTACACCGCTTACGATACCCAAAAAATCAAGGCAATCTACTTTGCCTATGCCGGCGACGAAACAATGTCTAAAAAGATGTCCATTCTGGCAGCCTTGCAGCTGTATCTGGACTTTATCAATCTGTTTTTGTATCTGCTGCGCATCTTTGCACGCTCCAACAACGATTGATGCCCCTGGCAACAAAAAGAGAAGGCGGTTTTGCCTTCTCTTTTTTTGTTGCCAAAGGGTGCGCAGCGGGAGTACAACTTTTTGGTATGGCTTGTGCTGGCCGGTGGATTGCACTATAATAGAACCATTGCAGATTTTGTACAAAATGGCCGCCCGGTTGGCGCATATGATTGATGTATTGCGGCGGTCTTAAAACACAACATTGCTCAAGGAGGTTGAAGGACTTATGCCCAATCTATTGATTTTGGGGGCTGGCGGGTTTGGCCAGATGGTTTATGAATCGGCCGTATCCACCCGGCAGTTTGACAGCATTGCCATGCTGGACGACGCCAGCAAGGACAGCCGGGTGATTGGCAAGCTGGTGGACTACAAAGAGCTGCGCAGGGAGTACCCCTGTGCGGTGGCTGCCTTTGGCAGCAACAAGATGCGCCTGCAATGGGTGCAAAAACTGCTGGAGGCGGATTTTGTGGTGCCCACCATCATCCATCCCAGTGCAGTGGTAAGCCCCAGTGCAACCATTGGGGCAGGCAGCTTTGTAATGCAGCGGGCGGTCATCAATACCAACACCCGGCTGGGAATGGCCTGCCTGGTAAACAGCGGCGCCATTGTGGACCACGACACGGTGGTGGGGGAAGGCGCCCACATTGGCCTGGGCAGTGTGGTAAAGGCCAACTGCCAGGTGGAAGCCTGCCGCAAGGTGGAAGCGGGCGAGGTGATTTTTTCTCAGCGCCGCAAGATTGATGGGGTGGAAAGCCGTATGCTGGAGGATGCCCTCTATGCTTTTGGCCTGGGCAATCAGTGCAGCTATGTGCGCCCCTTTGGCGAGGGCCACATCAACGAAACCTATGGGGTGTATATGCAGATTGCAGGGGAACACGCCACCCAGGAGGAAGAACTGTGCTATATCTTGCAGCGGGTGAACACCAATGTGTTTAAAAAACCCCGTGAGGTAATGGATAACATCTTTGGTGTGACCGAGTACCTGCGGCAGAGCATCCGTCAGGCTGGCGGCGATGCAGACCGGGAAACCCTGAGTTACCTGAAAACCAAGGAAGGGGAGCCCTATTTTGAGGATACCGAGGGCCTGCCCTGGCGCTGCTACCATTATATTACCGATTCGGTATGTTACCAGAGTGTGGAACGGCCGGAGCAATTTTACGAGTCTGGTTACAGCTTTGGCCGCTTTTTGATGGAGCTGGACGGCTACCCGGCGGATACCCTGTACGAAACCATCCCCCGCTTTCACGATACCGAGGACCGGCTGAACAATTTTAAACAGGCACTGCGCCGGGATGTGAAAAACCGGGCTGCCAGCTGCAAAAAAGAAATTGAGTTTGTGCTGGACCGCCAAAAGGATTGCAGCGTGCTGATGGACCAGCTGCGCAAGGGCAACCTGCCCCTGCGGGTAACCCACAACGACACCAAGCTGAACAACATTCTGTTTGACGAAAAAACCGGCAAGGGCATCTGCGTAATCGACCTGGATACCATCATGCCGGGCCTGGCCCTGAACGATTTTGGCGACTCCATCCGGTTTGGTGCATCCACCGCCTCGGAGGATGAGCGGGATTTAAGCAAGGTGCATTTTGATTTGCAGCTGTTTGAAGCCTATACAAAAGGCTATCTGAAAGCAGCAGGCAAGGTGCTGACCCAAACCGAAAAGGATTATCTGACCTGGGGTGCAAAGCTGATTACCCTGGAATGCGGTATGCGCTTTTTAACCGACTATCTCCAGGGCGATACCTACTTTAAAACCCAGTATCCGGAGCATAATCTGGTGCGGGCCCGCACCCAGTTCAAGCTGGTGCAGGAGATGGAGCAGCAGTTTGAACGGATGCAGCAGATTGTAAGGGAATGCGACCGGCTTGCTGGGGAGGAACTGCAGCCGTGACCAGTTTTTTGTTGGATTGCTCCTTTTTTTACACCAAGGCTGCGCTGCTGGGGCTGCTTGCCGGCCTGCTGGTGCAGCTGGTCCGGTGCCGGGCAGATTTGTGGCGTGCCCTGCGGTCTGCCAGTCCCATGGCGGCATTGGGCCAGGCTGCGGGCCAGCCCCACTGGCTTTGGGGGGACTGGGCGGCAGCCCAAAGAGGCCGCTGGGCCAATTGGCTGTTTTGGGCAGCTGGCATGGCCCGCCTGTTTCAGACCTTTTTTTTGGAAAGCCTGATTCGGGAGCGGCTGCCCCTGCTGTATGCAGTGAGCATCCCTGTGCTGGACCATCTGGTGGGGTTTTGCCTGGTGGCAAAGCTGCTGGGCTTTAGCCGTTACACCCTGGGGGAGCTTTGTTCTGCCTGGCCCATGTTTTTTGTGGTATGGTACAGCTGCCAGAATAGCCACGAGCGGTGGCTGTTCTGGACGGCGCTGTTCTGCCTGGCGGCAAAGGATGTGGACCTGCGCCGGCTGCTCAAGATGGCACTGCCCACGGCGGCTGTGTGTACCCTGAGTGTGGTGTGTGGTTCGCTGCTTGGGTGGATTCCCACCCTGGTGGAGTTTGACACCCAGCGCCAGCGCAACAGTTTTGGCTACGAGTGGTACAACTATCTGGGCGTTTTGCTGCTGACCATGGGCATGATGTACCTGTGCCTGCGGCAGATTGGCCGCCTGCGCTGGTGGGATGTTCTGGTGCTGTTGGGCCTGGGGGCCTTCAGCCAGTTTGGGCCGGACAGCCGGGCCGCCACCGTCTGCTTGGTGCTGCTGGCCGCAGGCAGCCTGCTGGTTCGGCTATGGCCGGGGCTGCTGCGTCCGCTGGCGGTGCGTGTGGCCCTTAGCACCATGCCGGTGCTGCTATTTGCCATCAGCTTTACGGCGGTGGCCTGTTGGGAGAGCCAGTCTGTTTGGGTTGTGCTGCTGAACCGGGCCTTGAGCGGCCGCATTGAGCTGGGCGCCCAGGCTTTGGCGCAAATTCCGGTGGGGATTTTGGGAACCCATCCCCCTGACTGGATGCTGGTGGACAATGCCTATCTGTACTACTGGATTGTGTCCGGCCCGGTTGTGGCACTGCTGATGCTGGGGCTGCTGTGCGCCTTGCTGTGGAACCTGCTGAAAACCAGACACACCACCGAGGCAGTATGCCTGCTGGTGCTTTTGCTGCACGCCATGATGGAACGCCACCTGGCCAGTGCGGCGGTGAATATTACCCTGCTGCTGATGCCTGGTGTACTCTACTGGGGCAGCGCCCAACCCGGATTTGGCCCGGCGGACCAACCGGAATCCATAAAAGGAGAATGAACCATGAAATTGTTGATTGCGTCCGACCTGCACGGCTCGGCTTACTACTGCCAAAAACTGCTGGAGCGCATTGAAGCGGAACAGCCCGACCGCATTTTGCTGCTGGGAGATTTGCTGTACCATGGCCCCCGCAACGACCTGCCCCGGGACTATGCACCCAAGCAGGTGATTCCCATGCTGAATGGCCTGAAGGACCGCATTGTGGCGGTGCGGGGCAACTGCGAGGCCGAAGTGGACCAGATGGTGCTGGAGTTTCCTGTAATGGCAGACTACACCACCCTGCTGCTGGAGGAAGGCAAGCTGCTGTTTGCCACCCATGGCCACAAATTCAACCCGGAAAACCTGCCCCCCCTGCCCAAGGGCAGCGCCTTTGTGTTTGGCCATGTGCATGTAAAGCACACCCGCTGGCAGGACGATGTGCTGATTTTGAACCCGGGCAGCGTGTCCATCCCCAAGGATGGCTCCCACAGCTACATGGTGTACGAACAGGGCACCTTCACCACCAAAACTTTGGAAGGCGAAAGCCTGGAATGCATTGCTTTTTAATCTGCAAGGAGGAACCTACGAATGAAAACCATTGCCAGCTTTACCGTAGACCACGATGTACTGGAACCCGGTATGTATGTTTCCCGCATTGATGGGGATGTGGTGACCTATGACCTGCGAATGGTCAAGCCCAATGGGGGCGAATACCTGCCCAACCCGGCCATGCACACCTTTGAGCACCTGTTTGCCACCTATGTGCGCAACTCTCAGTACAGCCAGCAGATTGTGTATGTGGGGCCTATGGGCTGCCGCACCGGCTTTTACTTTTTAACCCGTGATGCCATGAGCCGTGCAGAGGCTTTGCAGCTGGTGCAGGAGTGCTTTGCCTTTATTGCACAGTACGAAGGCGAAATTCCCGGCAACCAGCCCAAGGAATGCGGCAACTACCGGGAGCACGACCTGGAGGGTGCCAAAAGCTGGGCTGCCCGTATGTGCCAGGTACTCAAAACCGTTACCCCCGAAACCATGGACTACGCCAGCAGCGGCGTGTAAACTCAAACCGAAAAACGCCGCCCTCTTTTGCACAAGGAGGGCGGCGTTTTTGCTTGCTGCGGGGCAGGGCAGACAAGCAGTGCAAGCATTGAAAACCAACAGGGGGGACGGATGGCACTCCCTGCAAGGGAACACGGACAGATTGCAGCAAACAGTGCAAGAATTTAAAACCGGAAGCCGAAAAAACAAAGGCGCAGCCCCAGGCAGTTATGCTATACTAACTTCCGTAAGTTTTGGTGCGCACCGTACCCAACGGAACCGCATCAACCATTTTTTTGCCCACTGGTTAGTCTTGGCTAATTGAGTGTGCGGCAAAAAGAACGGAGGGATTTTTATTAAACACAAAAACATTACAGCACTGCTGGCTGTTGCCCTGGTGCTGCTGAGCGTATGCTCATTGTTTGTGGGTGTTTTGGATCTGAACGCTGCCAGCCTGCTGGCAGGTGATTTGGAACAGCTTGAAATTGTTGTAATTTCCCGTTTGCCCCGTTTGCTGGCCATTCTTTGCACCGGTGTGGGCATGAGCGTGGCGGGCCTTATTATGCAGCAGCTCTGCCGCAATAAATTTGTTTCGCCCACCACAGGGGCAACCATCTCCTCGGCCCAGCTGGGCATTCTGCTTGCGCTGATTTTTTGGCCGGGCGCAACCCTGTGGGGCAGAGCCCTGTTTGCCTTTGGGGCAGCCATTGCAGGCACTTGGGTGTTTGTGTGGTTTATCCAGCGGATTCAGTTTAAGGATGTGGTGCTGGTGCCGCTGGTGGGCATTATGTTTGGCAACATCATTGGCGGCGTTACCAGCTATCTGGCTTACCAGTACGAGATGACACAGGCCCTGTCCACCTGGCTTACAGGCCATTTTTCCATGGTGATTAAGGGCCGCTACGAGCTGGTGTATCTGGTGGTGCCTCTGGTGATTGCGGCCTTTGTGTTTGCGGGCTACTTCAACATTGTGGGCATGGGCCAGAACTTTGCCCGAAACCTGGGTGTAAACTACAATCTTGTGCTGTTCTTGGGCCTTTCCATTGCAGCTATGATTACCGCCAGCGTGGTGGTAATTGTGGGCAGTATCTCTTACATTGGGCTGATTGTACCCAATGTGGTGGCCATGTTCAAGGGCGATAACATTAAGGGTACCCTGGTGGATACCGCCCTGTTTGGCGCCCTGTTTGTGCTGGTGTGCGATTTAATCAGCCGCGTGGTGATTGCACCCTACGAGCTGCCCATCGAGCTGGTGGTGGGCATTTTGGGCAGCGTGGTGTTTGCGGCGCTGCTGTTCCACCGGCTCAACGGCGGCAGCCGACTGCCCTTGAATGCCGGGGCTTGCGCTTGCAGCACCGCAGCGAATAAAGCCCAAAAGGAGGAAACTGCATGAACCAGGCCATAAAAGTAAACCGCCGCAAGCTGGCGGCGCTGGGGCTGCTCACCCTGCTGGTGGCGGCGGGCTACCTGTGCATTGGGGTGGACCCCCGGTACATTGCCTTTGCCTTTAGCCTGCGGGTGCCCCGTCTGGCAGTGATGCTGGTAACGGCTTTTTGCATTGGCAGTGCCTCCATTGTGTTTCAGTCCATCATTCAAAACAACATTGTTACCCCTTGTTTGCTGGGCATGAACTCTCTGTACACCCTCATTCACACCGTGGTGGTATTCTTTTTTGGCTCCGGCAGCCTCATTGCCCGCAGCCCGAACCTTGCCTTTGGGGTGGATTTGGTGCTCATGGGCATTACCGCCACCCTTCTGTATGGATTTATCTTTGAAAAAACACGGCACAATGTGCTGTATGTGCTGCTGGTGGGTACCATTTTAACCTCCTTTTTTGGCAGCATTCAAAGCACCCTTACCCGTGTGATGGATCCCAACGAGTATGACGCCTTGCTGGCCACCCTGGTGGCAAGCTTCAGCCGGGTGAATTCCGGCATTTTGCTGCTGGCAGTGCTGCTGATGGCGGCGGTGGCCTTTTGGCTGCGCAAAGACCTTGCCCTGCTGGATGTGATTACCCTGGGCAAGGCCCAGGCCATTAACCTGGGGGTGGATTACGACCGCACCATCCGCCGCTTGCTGCTGGGGGTTACCCTGTACATTGCCATTGCCACGGCCATGGTTGGCCCGGTTTCCTTTATGGGCCTGATTGTGGCCAACCTGGCCCGGCAGCTGATGCGCACCTACCGCCACACCCATTTGATTGCAGCAGCCGGGCTGATTGGCATGGTGGTGCTGGTGGGCGGTCAGCTGCTGGTGGAACGGGTGTACAGTTATGCGGTGCCCATCAGCGTGTTTATTACCGTGGGCGGCGGCATCTACTTTTTGTACCTGCTGCTGCGGCAAAGGAGGGCGTAAGCCATGCAGATTAAACAACTAATCAAACGCTACAACCAAAAAACCGTGGTGGATGAGGTAAGCTTTACAATCCCCAAAGGCAAGGTGCTTTCGCTCATTGGCCCCAACGGGGCGGGCAAGTCCACCGTTATGGGCATGATCAGCCGCCTGGTGGAGCGGGATGAAGGCCACATTCACTTTGAAGGCAAGGATTTAAAACAGTGGAAAAGCCGTGATTTGGCAAAGCGGCTGGCTATTTTGACCCAGTCCAACAACATCCAGATGAAACTTACCGTGCGGGAACTGGTGGCCTTTGGCCGCTTTCCGTACAGCGGCAGCCGCCTGACCCAGCAGGATGAGGAGATGGTGGACAAGGCCATTCGGTACATGGAGCTGGAGGAGTTTGAACATCGGTTTATCGACGAGCTTTCCGGCGGTCAGCGTCAGCGGGCCTACATTGCCATGGTAATTGCACAGGATACCGAATACATCCTGCTGGATGAACCCACCAACAACCTGGACATCTACCATGCCACCAACATGATGAAGATTGTCCGCCGCCTTTGCGACGAGCTGGGCAAAACCGTGATTCTGGTGCTGCACGAAATCAACTATGCAGCCTTTTATTCCGACTATATCTGTGCCTTCAAGCAGGGCGAGGTGGCAAAGTTTGGCCCGGTGGAGGAGGTAATCACCAAAGAAAACCTCTCGGAAATTTACGGGGTGGATTTTGAAGTCCAGCAGGTGGAGGGACGGCCCCTGTGTCTGTATTACTAACTGTTTATTTTTGACAAAAATTATTGTTTTAAGAAGGAGAATACCCATGAAAAAGATGTTATCCATTGCTCTGGCGGCCATTCTGGCCCTTTCGCTGGCAGCCTGCGGCAATCAGCCTGCGGCATCCGGCAATTCCGCATCCGAACATTCTGCTGCTTCCAGCACTTCGGCCTCTGCCACTCAGCAGCAGGAAACCCCCAGCACCATTACCATTAAGAGCCTGAACGGGGCAAAAGAGGTAATTGACCTGGAAGTGCCCTACAATGCCCAGCGCATTGCGGTGCTGGATATGGCTGCCCTGGATATTCTGGATGCTCTGGGCGTAGGTGACCGGGTTGTGGGCAGCGCAAAAACTTCTTTGGACTATCTGCAAAGCTATGTGGAGAACAAGGCGGTAAAAAATCTGGGTACCATTAAAGAGGCCGATTTGGAAAGCATCATGAGCTGTGAGCCGGATGTAATTTTTATTGGCGGCCGGCTGGCTTCCCAGTACGATGAGCTGAGCAAAATTGCCCCGGTGGTGTACCTGGCCACCGATACCGAGATTGGCGTGGTGGAGAGCGTGCGCACCAATGCCACCACCATTGCCTCCCTGTTTGGGCTGGAAGATCAGGTGGAAAGCCTGATGGCTGGTTTTGACAGCCGGATTCAGGCCCTGGCAGACTTTGCCCAGGGCAAGAGTGCGGTGGTGGGTATGTGCACCAGCGGCAGCTTTAATGTGCTGGGCAACGACGGCCGCTGTTCCATCATTGGCCGTGAGATTGGCTTTGAAAACATTGGCGTAGATGCACAGCTGGATACCTCCACCCACGGCAACGAGGCATCCTTTGAGTTTTTGGTGGAGAAAAACCCCCAGTACATCTTTGTAATGGACCGTGACGCAGCCATTGCGTCGGAAGGTGCCAAGCTGGCCCAGGAAATCATGAACAACGAGCTGGTAAACAAAACCCAGGCAGCCCAGAACAACCAGATTATCTATCTGGAGCATCCCGCTGTGTGGTACACCGCCGAAGGCGGCATTACTGCGCTGGATGTCATGCTGCAGGACCTGGAAAAGGGATTGGGCCTGACCGCCTGAGTCGGGCAAGCCCCCAGCAGATTTTTGCAAGAGCGCAAAACAAAAAAGCGTACCCCAAAAGGGTACGCTTTTTTTGTGCTGTAAGCAAGGCCTCAGCGGCTGCAAAGCATAAAGGGCTGGGCGTCAGCAGATACCAACGCCCAGCCCAAACACACTGGCCCATTGCCTGGGTCCATGCAAGGAGCGTGGCCCAAGCTGCCAGGGCTTGTTAAGGAGAATCGCCCTGGCTGGCCTGTGCCTCAATGGCATCCTGGTCAAAGTCCGCCGCATAGGGGGTTCCAAGGCCGGTGTCGGCCTGGGCCTGCAAGAACCAGTTTTCATCCACCACAAGGCAGTCCGCAGTGGTGCCCACGGTGGCTTGCTCCACCAGAGCAGGGTATTCCTTGCCGTAGCGGTTCAGGTACTCCTGCTGGTAGGCGGTTTGCTGGCCCTGCAAGGCGGCCTCCACCCCGGGGAACATCAGCCGCAGGGCCTCGCCCTTGCAGTGAATGCCATCAAAAAACAGCCATTCCTGAATGCCCACCCGGCTGGCGTGGTAGCTGCCATACAGGGGGATATTGTGCTCCTGGGCAAATTGGCGCAGCCAGGGCTCCACCTGGAAAAAGCCCTCCAGCCCCTGGGGGTTGTTGGCCACATGCTTGAGCACAAAGGGATGGTAGGGGGTAAGTAAAAAGATAACCTTTACCCCACGGCTTTGCACATAGGCAACAAATTCCTCAAAAATCTGGGTCCAATAGGGGTCCATGGAATCAAAGCCGTGCATCTGCTGGATGGTACCGGCCTGGGCCAGCACCTCGGCCATCATCTGGTCATAGGTCCAGTTGCGGAAATCCTTTTGGTAGTAGATGCTGCCGTCCGGACGCTTTACCGTGTAGCTCAAATCGTCAATCTGGCTCATATCCACCGCAAAAAAGGGGGAGTCGCTGGCCTGGCTGCCCGCTGCGGCTTGCTCCTGTTTTTGCTTTAAAAAATACCGAACATTGCCCTGAAAATATGAGGGGTCCAGCAGGGCTTTCCAGTGTTCCAACTGGTTGGGGGCTTCGTAGCCGGTATCCCGCCCCAGGCAGAGCTGCAAAAACTCCGCAAACAGCTCGCTGTCCGCCCGTTTGTTCAAATCCTGGCTGGAAACACCGTTGAACAGCCAGGGGTCCACCTCAAAAATCAGGGTTTGGGGCAGTTTGTCTGCCCGGTCAAACAGGTAAAAGGCATTGATCACATCCATCAAGCCTGCGCCGCTCATGCCTGCATTAAAAAAGCTGGCATCCCCGGCAATCTCCTTGGTGAGCTGCATCACCCGGCTGGAGCCAATGGCCAGGGTGGTGGGAACCTGCTCCTTGCTCAGATTTTGTACATACAGCTCCAAAACGGCCCGTTCGTCCATCTGGTCGTAGTTGGCTACGGTTTTGCCTTCCAGCAGCAGATTGCAGATTTCACGGGGGGCAAGCTCGCCCTGGAACAGACCGCTGATGTCCACCGTGTAGTTGAACCAGACCATAAAAAGCAGGATGGGCACAAAACACAAAGCCTTGATGGCAATACTCAGCAAAGTGAGCAAGCGCCGCACCATAAACCGTAAAATCGATAGAGGCTTTTTCATGGCAGCAGCTCCTTAGTAATTTTGATAGATGAAGGCCGACTTGCCAAAGGAGGCAAAAAACAGAATGGCCAGGGCCAGCAGGTAGTACAGCGGCCAGCGCACGGCGGCGCAGCGGCGGCGAATCCAGCTGGACACAGGGCCGTGGGCCTCCACAAAATCGGTTAGCAGAATGCCAGCGGCGCAGACCAGCGCAACCGGAAGGGTAAGGCCCTTATCCCCAAAACCGGCCAAAAGCTGGCTGAACGGGAGGTTCCAGCCCTCAAACAGCCCGGCATACACCGCAAAGGCACTGCCGCCATACAAATCCGCCGCAAAAAACACGATGCAGGCGGTAAACAAAAGGTACACACAGCACCGCTGGATGGCAGTGCGCAACCAGGCAATGCGGTAGAGGGGGTTCTTTTGGGCAAGCTGCGCCCGCAGCTGCTGGGTTTGGCGGCCTGCCGAAAGAATGATGCCGTTGAGGGCACCCCAAATCACATAGCCCCAGCTGGCACCATGCCACAGACCGCTGACCAGAAAGGTAATCAGGTTGTTGAGAATCTGCCGCCAGCGGCTGCACCGGCTGCCCCCCAGCGAGAAATACACATAGTCCCGGAACCAGCTGGAAAGGCTGATGTGCCAGCGCCGCCACAAATCCTGGTAAGTACAGGCGGCAAAGGGCCGGCGGAAGTTTTCGGTCAGGTCAAAACCAAGCACACGCCCGGCCCCAATGGCA
The DNA here is from genome assembly GCA_944382705.1 of uncultured Allofournierella sp. GTDB lineage: Bacteria > Bacillota > Clostridia > Oscillospirales > Ruminococcaceae > Allofournierella. The sequence continues at coordinate 12,579 of CALWNE010000032.1, read as the reverse complement.
ATGTCGCAGCAGCCGGAAAAATCCAGATAAAGCTGGTAGCTGAACAGCAGACTGGCAGCCAGCAGGTACGGCCCGGCAGCGTTCTGCGGTGCGGCATAAACACCGCTTACAAACACCGAAAGGCTGTCGGCAAGTACCATCTTTTTAAAATAGCCCCACAGCATCCGAAAGGCGCCGCCGCTCATGCGCTGGTAGCTGAACTTATGGGGGGCGGTAAGCTGGGGAATCAGATGGCCTGCCCGCTCGATGGGGCCGGTAAAAATACAGGGGAAAAAGCTTACAAACAGGGCGTAGTGGGCAAGATTGAGCACCGGCTTTTGCTTGTGGCGGTAAACATCAAACAGGTAGCCCATGCTCTGAAACAAAAAATAGCTAAGCCCCAGCGGAACCACCAGGTTTACCTTGGGCAGCTGGAGCGAGAGGGTATCCCGGAGCAGCTGGGCCGCAAAATCATAGTATTTGTAGCGAACCAGGCAGTAGCCGCTGAAGGCAAGGCAGGCACCCAGCACGGTGCGCCGCAGCCATAAAAAATTCAGCTTGGAGCTGCCCAGCAGAATGCCGCCCAGCCAGGTGATGAGGGTTGCACACACCAGCACCCACACCAATTGCAGATTTTGGGGTTGGTAGCAGTAAAACAGGTAGCTGGCCAGCAGTAAAAAATAGGGTTTTACACGCTGGGGCATACAGTAGGTTAAAACAGCTGTGCCTGCAAAGAACCCCAAAAAAATCAGCGTATTAAAGTCCATTGTTGCACCTCGGTCTCCCTTACAAAATTTGTGCTACGGCAAAGGGGTGCTCTGCCGCAGCAGGCTGGCTTACCGGTGCAGCTGCTGCTCCAGCTTGCGCACCCGTTCCTCCAAAATGGCGTTGGCCTGGGTAAGCCGTTTAAGCTGTTCGGACTGTTTGCTTGCCGCAGAACACAAAGCCAGCAGAATGAGCAATATAAAGCCAATCATGAACAAAAAAATCATGTTGGAGACTACTTCAATCTGCAAAAGGGCCCGCAATACCTTAGCGGGGTAGGTCCACACCGAGAGCACCAGCATGGAACCGCCCAGCACCAGCCAGGGCAGGCTGAAACGCACCCCCAGCAGGCTTTTTTTGACCATGTAGACCACAAGCATTAAAAAAACCAGAGAGCCTGCAAACAAAAGCAGCTGAAATAAAGGGCTCATGCAGTCCATCCTTTCTGCCGGGCACCAATTCGGTGAATGACCAGTGCAAGGCTTACCTTGATCATGTAATAAACGCTCTTAAAGGCCCGGATGGAGGAAACGCCGCCCTGGCGTTCCACCATTTCCACCGGCACTTCCCCCACCCGAAAGCCGTTGCACAAAGCAGTGACGATGGCCTCCGGTTCGGGGTAGTCCTGGGCATAGTGGGCTGCAAAAAAGGCAGTCATTGCCCGGTTGCAGGCCCGGTATCCGCTGGTTACATCCAGCAGCTGCTGGCCGGTGAGCAGCCGAATCAGCCCGCTTAAAAACCGGATGCCCAGCCGCCGCATAAAGCTGGTTTGAAAGCCTTTTTTTTGAATAAACCGGCTGCCAATGCACAAATCCAGCTTGCCCTGGGCCACCGGCTCAATCACCTGGTTCAGGTAGCGGGGGTCGTGCTGACCGTCGCCGTCCATCTGAATGGTGATGTCGTAACCCTGCTCCATGGCATAGAGATAGCCGCACTGCACGCCGCCGCCAATGCCCAGATTCACCGGAAGATCCAGATAGTTCAGCTGGTGTTCCTTTAAAATCTGGCGGGTGTTATCGGTGGAGCAATCGTTCACAATGATGTAATCTACCTGGGGGCAGGCGGTACGCAGATTGTTCACCACCTGCACAATGTTGCTGGACTCGTTATAGCAGGGGATAATTACCAAAACCTTCAAACCGGTTCACCTCACAGTATCGTTGATGGGAGCAGGGCCGCTTAAAGCCTGCACCAGCTGTTCCAGCACGCTGCTGCGCTGGTAGTGAGCCTGGTAGTAGGCAAAGGCCCGCTGGCCCATGGCAGCCCGCTGCTGGGGGCTGGTGTTGTAAAGCTGAAGAATGCGCTGCGCCAGGGCGTTTGCATCCTGTGCAGGGCTGGTGTAGCCGCACTGGGCCTGCTCCACCGCCCGGGCACCCTCCCCGTCCATGCTGGCCAGAATGGGCTTTGCAGCGGCCATATAGCTGGCAATCTTGGCAGGTACCGTCATGCCCAAATCCGGGCTGGCACTCAAGGGGGCCACAAGGGCCTGGGCCAGGCTGGTGTAGCAGGGAATGTTCTGCGGGGCAGTACTGCCTGCAAAGACCACCGTGTCCTGGGCGTTCAGCTGGGCAGCAAGCTGCTCCAGCTGGGGGCGGCTCATGCCGTCCCCCACCAAAATCAAACGCAGGTCCTGGGCGCCCTGCTGCTTTGCCTGCACCACCGCCCGAATGACGGTGTCCAGGCTTTGGGCAGGGCTGAAATTGCCTGCAAACAGCAGATTAAAACCCCCTGCAAACCGCTGCTCCAAGGCAGGGTCATGGCCGGGCTGGGCGTAAAAATCCTCGCAATGCTGGGGGATAACCCAAACCCGGCTGGAATCAAAGCCAGTGCGCTCCATGAGCCGCTCTTTCAGCGAGTCGCTCATGGCAATCAGCCGGTCGGCCTGTTTGTAGTGCCAATCGCTCACCCAAAGGGCAATGCGGCACAGCAGGGGATTGGACACCGGCAGCACGCTGTAAAGGTTTTCGGGCCAGATGTCCAGCACATAGCTTACCAGGGGCACCCGGTGCAGCTTTGCATACAAAATTGCAGGCAGATTCATGAGCACCGGGCTGGTGTTGTAGCAAAGCACTGCATCGTAGGGGCCTTTCAGCCGCCAGAGATGAAACAGTGCAAACACCGGCCAGCTGATGTAGTTTAAAAAAATCATGGGGCCGGTGTTGCCCCGGCGGGGAATTTCCCCGGCACGGAACACCTGGGCGCCCTTGTACTGCTGGCGGCGGGGGGTGGTGTAGCGGTAGCCCTCAAACCATTCCCCCTTGGGGTAGTTGGGCAGACCACACAGCACATCCACCTGAATGTCCTGCTGGACAAAGCCCTCCACAACATCGTTGATGCGGAAGGGCTCCGGCCAGAAATGCTGGCTGACCACTAAAATTCGTTTCACGCTTATAAACACTCCTGCCTGGGGGCTTTTAGAATTTACGCCACACCATCTTGTTGACTACGCCCACATAGCTTTGGATGATTTTTACCACCTTGGTGGAAACATCCTCCACATAGTTGGGCACGGGGATGCCAAGATCACCGTTCTGGTTCATGGCAACGGCGGTTTCCACCGCCTGTTCCACCCCGCCGGCGGTGATGCCCGCCAGGATAAAGCAGCCCTTGTCCAAAGCTTCCGGCCGCTCGGTGGAGGTGCGGATGCACACCGCAGGGAAGGGCTTGCCGATGCTGGTAAAAAAGCTGGATTCCTCCGGCAGGGTGCCGGAGTCGCTCACCACGCAGAAGGCGTTCATCTGTAAATGGTTGTAATCGTGAAAGCCCAAAGGCTCGTGCAGGCGCACCCGCTCATCCAGGGCAAAGTTCATGGCCTCCAGCCGTTTGCGGCTGCGGGGATGGCAGGAGTACAAGATGGGCATATCGTACTTTTGGGCCAGGGCATTGATGGAGGAGAACAGGGCCACAAAGTTCTGCTGGGTGTCGATGTTTTCCTCCCGGTGGGCACTCAGCAGCATATAGCGGCCAGCTTCCAGCCCCAGCCGCCCCAGCACATCCGAAGCCTCAATCTGTTCCAGATTGGCCCGCAGTACCTCTGCCATGGGGCTGCCGGTTACATAGGTGCGCTCCTTGGCGGTGCCCTCCGCATTCAGGTAGCGGCGGGCATGCTCGGAATAGCACAGGTTCACATCCGCAATGTGGTCCACAATGCGGCGGTTGGTCTCCTCCGGCAGGCATTCGTCAAAGCAGCGGTTGCCGGCTTCCATGTGGAAAATGGGAATGTGCAGCCGTTTTGCCGCAATGGCGGACAGGCAGCTGTTGGTATCGCCCAAAATCAGCAGGGCATCCGGCTGAAGCTGGGCCATCAGCTTGTAGCTTTTGGCAATGATGTTGCCGATGGTCTCGCCCAAATCCTCGCCCACGGCGTTCAGGTAGTGGTCCGGCTCCCGCAGGCCCAGGTCCTTAAAAAAGATGCCGTTGAGGGTGTAGTCGTAGTTCTGGCCGGTGTGCACCAGAATCTGGTCAAAGTACACATCGCATTTTTTAATCACAGCCGCCAGGCGGATGATTTCCGGCCGGGTGCCCACGATGGTCATTAGTTTCAGTTTGCTCATACAAATGCTCCTTGTTGTTTAACGGGGGGGTCAAACCGGCAGAAAGAAGGTGTCCGGATGGTCCGGGTCAAAGGCTTCGTTGGCCCACATCACCGTTACCAGGTCGGTATCACCCACATTTTCGATGTTGTGGGTGTAGCCGGTGGGAATGTCCACAACCTCCAGCTTGTCGCCGCTGACCGGGTATTCAATCACCTGGTCACTGTCGATGGCACGGAACCGAATCACCGCTTTGCCGCTTACCACCAAAAACTTTTCGTTTTTGCTGTGGTGCCAGTGGTTGCCCTTGGTGATGCCGGGCTTGGAGATGTTGATGCTCACCTGGCCCCGTTCCGGGGTGCGCAAAAATTCGGTAAAGCTGCCCCGCTGGTCCGCATGGGTGACAAGCGGGTAGGAGAACTGGTCCTGGGGCAGGTAGGAAAGCCAGGTGGAATAGAGCTTTTTTTCCAGGCTGTTTTCCGCCAGCAGGGGAACCTGCAGGCTGGTGCGGTTGGCGGCAAAGCCCTCGATTACCTGGGCCAGATGCCCCAAGGTGGTGGTGTGCACCGGCTGCACCAGGCACAGAGGCTCCAGGCTGCGGTCCTGCATTACCTGGCCGTCCATGGCCTGCACAAAGCAGCGCACCACATCGTCGATATAAACCAGTGGCAGACTGAATTCCGGGTCCCGCACCGAGAGGGGAATGCCGTGGGCGGCGTTATGGCAGAAGGTGGCCACCACGCTGTTGTAGTTGGGGCGGCACCATTTGCCAAACACCCCCGGCAGCCGGAACACATACACCGGCGCACCGGTGCGGCGGCCATAGGCAAACAGGGCCTGTTCTGCCTGGGCTTTGCTTTTGCCATAGTCGTTGTCCAGCTGGGCCTGGGTGCTGCTGGTGACCAGCACCGGGCAGGGATTGCCCGCCTGCTCCAGCATGGCAAGCAGGCTTTCGGTCAGGCCGGCGTTGCCGGTATAGAACTCGCTGGGGTCCTGGGGACGGTTGATGCCAGCCAGGTGGAACACAAACCGGGCCCGGCGGGCATACTCCTGCAAGGTCTGGGCAGTGTCGGCCCGTTCAAAGAGCATCAGGTCTGTAAAACCGGCGGCTTTCAGGGTGGCGGTAAGGTTGCGGCCGATAAATCCCCCGGCGCCGGTAATCAGAATGGGTGCGTTCTGGTCCATAAAAGGCGGCTCCTTTGCTTGTTATTTCTTCCAGTCGGCCAGAGCCTGCTGTACATAGTCGGTGGTCAAAATCTTTTCCACCGTCTGCTCCACATTCAGCCGGCGGGTGTTGTGGCTGGTGTAGGCTTCGTCAGCCTCGGTGTGCACCTGGCCCTGCACCACAAATTTGTCATAGTTCAGGTCACGGCCATCGGCGGACACACGGTAGTAGCCGCCCATGTCCTCGCTGCGAATCCGCTCCTCTCTGGTCATGAGGGTTTCGTACAGCTTTTCGCCGTGGCGGGTGCCGATAATCTGGGTGCCGGTGTCCCCAAACAGCTGCTGCACTGCCTTGGCCAGGTCCCCAATGGTGGAAGCATCGCTCTTTTGCACAAACAAATCACCGGGGTTTGCGTGCTCAAAGGCAAACTGAACCAGGTCCACCGCCTCGTCCAGATTCATCAGAAAGCGGGTCATGCTGGGGTCGGTGATGGTGATGGGCTTACCGGCCCGAATCTGGTCGATAAACAGGGGAATCACGCTGCCCCGGCTGCACATTACATTGCCGTAACGGGTGCAGCAGATGGTGGTATCCTCTGCTTTTACGGTGCGGGCCTTTGCGCCGATGACCTTTTCCATCATGGCCTTGGAAATGCCCATGGCGTTGATGGGGTAGGCGGCCTTATCGGTGGAGAGGCAAACCACCTTTTTTACCCCTGCGTCAATGGCGGCAGTGAGCACATTGTCGGTGCCGACCACATTGGTGCGCACAGCCTCCATGGGGAAGAATTCGCAGCTGGGCACCTGCTTGAGGGCAGCGGCATGAAAGATGTAATCCACGCCCCGCACGGCACTGCGCACACTGTCGATTTCCCGCACATCGCCCAGATAAAACCGCAGCTTGCCCGCCAGCTGGGGATGCTTTTGCTGGATTTCGTGGCGCATATCATCCTGCTTTTTTTCATCACGGGAAAAGATTCGGATTTCGCCAATGTCGCTGGCCAAAAAATGCTTGAGTACGGTGTTGCCAAAACTGCCGGTACCGCCGGTAATCAAAAGGGTTTTGTTGGTAAAATAGCTGCCTGCCATAAAAAAGGCCTCCGTTTCTATCATTTCGCCCCTGAAACCCAGGGCGGGTAAGCACACTGATACAGAACATAGCATACCACAAAAGCGTCGGTATTCCAAGTATAACGGGGGAATTTGGCGAGCCGGCGCACCTGTGCAGGGCAATCTCTGCCCTTTTTATTTTACCCCGTTTGTGATACAATTCAGTACATAGAACAACTGCCGCTGTTTGCAGCAGCGGCTGCCAAGGAAAGGATGAATCACTATGCGTGCATACCAACGCTTTTTGGACTATGTAACCATTTACACCACTTCGGACCCGGCCAGCACCAGCCATCCCACCACCCAGCGCCAGTTCGACCTGGCCCGCCTGCTGGTCAAGCAGCTTCGGGAGATGGGCATTGAGGATGTAACGCTGGACGAGCACTGCTACATCTACGCAAAAATCCCAGCCACCCCCGGCCTGGAGCACAAGCCCGCCCTGGGCTTTGTGGCCCACATGGATACCGCCCCGGCGGCTCCCGGTGAGGGGGTAAAGCCCCAGGTAATTGCCAACTACGACGGCGGCGATGTGCTGCTGCCTGGCAGCGGCCAGTGGATGACGGTGGAGCGTTTTCCCGAACTGAAAAACTGGAAGGGCCAAACCCTGATTACCGGCGACGGCACCACCCTGCTGGGAGCAGACGATAAGGCAGGCATTGCGGAGATTATGACCCTGGCTCAGCAGCTGATGAAGGGCGAAGTTGCCCACGGCCCCATCTGCATTGGTTTTACCCCGGACGAGGAGGTTGGCCAGGGTGCAGACCTGTTTGATGTGCAGCGTTTTGGGGCTGCCTATGCCTACACCGTGGACGGCGGCGATGTGGGGGAACTGGAGTACCAGAACTTTAACGCAGCGGATGCCACCGTGCGCATCCATGGCTTTTCGGTGCACCCCGGCAGCGCAAAGGGCCTGATGAAGAATGCCCAGACCATTGCCATGGAGTTTGCCGCCGGTCTGCCCCCGCTGGAAGTGCCGGAGCACACCGAGGGCTTTGAGGGCTTTTTCCACCTGGAAAGCATGGAGGGCGATGTAACCGCTGCCAAGCTGCACTACATCATCCGGGACCATGACCGCCAAAAATTTGAGGCCCGCAAGGAGCTGCTGGTTCAGCTGGCCCAGCGGCTGAATCAGACCCACGGCGAGGGAACGGTGGAGCTGACCATGCAGGACAATTACTACAACATGGAAGAAAAGGTGAAGCCCCACTTCCATCTGGTGGAAAATGCAGCCCAGGCCATCCGCCAGGCAGGTCTGGAGCCTCACATTGTGCCCATCCGGGGCGGCACCGATGGTGCACGGCTCTCCTTTATGGGGCTGCCCTGCCCCAACCTGGGCACCGGCGGCTTCAACTTCCATGGTCCCTGCGAATACATCACCGCAGAAAAAATGGACAAGAGCGTGGAAATTCTGCTGAACCTGGTGTCTAACTACGCAAACAACTAACCAACCAAGCCACCAGCGGCAAACCGTGCGCCGCTGGTGGCTTTTGAGTGCAAACAGGGGAGGAATTTGTGGCATGAAAACCTATTGGAAGGATTTGCAGCAGGAATTTGCAGGCTATAATGGAGCCGCACTGCTGGCGGATATCCTGGCGGGCCTTACCGTTGCGGCGGTGGCCCTGCCCTTGGCTCTGGCCTTTGGCGTAAGCAGCGGCGCCGACGCTGCCAGCGGCATGATTACCGCCATTCTGGCCGGTATTGTGATTGGCATTCTGGGGGGTGCTGCCTACCAAATCAGCGGCCCCACCGGCGCAATGGCGGCCATTCTGGTGGGCATTGCAGGCCGGTATGGGGTGCAGGGGGTGCTCACCGCAGGCTTTTTGACCGGTGCCATTCTGCTGGTTATGGCCCTGCTGCGGGTGGGCAAGCTGGTATCCTACATTCCGGTGCCGGTCATCACCGGCTTTACCTCCGGCATTGCCATTATTATTGCCCTGGGCCAGATTGATAACTTTTTTGGCACCACCAGCCAGGGAGAAAACGCCCTGCAAAAGCTGGCCTCCTACGCCAGCCTGGGCTTTAAGCCCAACCCCCAGGCGGTTTTGTTTGGCGTGCTGGCAGTGGTGGTAATGCTGGCCTGGCCCAAAAAGCTGGCCCGCTGGCTGCCCGGCTCCCTCATGGCCATTGTGGTGGCCATCCCCATTAACTTTTTGCTCAACCCAAACAGCAGCGCTTCGCAGGTGGCAGAGGTGGGGGCCATCCCTCAAACCCTCATCACCCCCCACGGCCTGCTGCAAACCGGGCTGGATGTTTCCATGCTGCCCCAGCTGCTGCTGCCCGCCTGCTCCATTGCGGCCCTTGGCATGATTGAAAGCCTGCTGTGCGGCGCTGCCGCAGCCCGCATGACCGGCCAGCCCCTTAACTCCACCCGGGAGCTGGTGGCCCAGGGCATTGGCAACCTGGTGATTCCGCTGTTTGGCGGCGTGCCTGCCACGGCGGCCATCGCCCGTACCTCGGTGGGCATTAAAAGCGGTGGTCGTACCCGTATGGTAAGCGTGGTGCACGCCATCACCCTGATTTTGTCCATGTTTTTGCTGGGCGGCATTATGGGCCGCATTCCCCTGGCTACCCTGGCTGGGGTGCTGATGGTAACGGCCTGGCGCATGAACGAGTGGCCGGCCATCCGGCGGCTGTTCCAAAACAAGCTGCGGGCTTCTCAGGCGCAGTTTTTGGCCACCATGGCCGCCACCGTGGTGTTTGACTTAGTGGTAGCCATTCTGGTGGGCATTGGCGTGGCCATGCTGCTGTTTGTGCTCAAGAGCTGCAACCTGGAAGTGGCGGTGAGCGATGTGCGCCGCAAGCAGGGCGGGCAGGAGATTGCCTTCCCCCAGGTGAAGGTGGTGTACCTGACCGGTCCGCTGTTTTTTGGCACCCAGGAGCAGCTTACCCGCCAGATGGCCCAGATGGCCGAACCCCTCAAGGGGGTTATCTTTTCCATGCGTGGCGTGCCCTATATGGACGATACCGCCGCGGATATGCTGTGTGAACTGACCCAGCAGCTGAACCAGCAGGGCACCCAGGTGCTGTTTTGTGCGGTGCAGCCCAAGGTGAAAGAGGTTATGGAGCAGGCCGGTTTGGTGGAGCAGACCGGCGCCCACTGCTTTGTGTGGGACGCCATGGAAGCCATCGACTGGATGGAACAGCTGAATCTTTTAAAAACCACACAGTCTGTGTAATGCAAAAAAGCAGGATTCCCTCCTGGAAGGGAATCCTGCTTTTTGTATGGGTTGATTTGCCGCCAGAGGGCTGAACCTGCGAGAAAATTACCCCTTGGAATGGGCGGCGCCGTGTTCTGGCCGGTGGATTTGAAAGGAGTTTTTGCCGCTGCGCTTTACCTGGTAAAGGGTTTCGTCCACCTGTTTGAATACCTTCTCGTAGTCTGCGCCTTTTAAGCAGTAACCAGCGCCAATGCTCATGGAAAGATTGGCCTGCGGATATTGCAGGCTGATTTGATTGAGAGAGTCGCACAGATGGCTGAATTTACGGTTCAACACCTGTTCGTCCAGATGTTTGGGAATCAGTACCATAAATTCATCGCCGCCAAACCGGCCCACCAGGTCGGTGCTGCGGAAGGTGCTGGAAAGCAGGCTTGCGGTCTGGCGGAGTACCGCATCGCCCTGGTCGTGGCCATACAGATTGTTCACCTTTTTAAAGTTATCCAGGTCAATTATCACCAGGGTTGCGTTGGCGTGGCGCAGGTGTTTTTTCACCTGGGTCAAAAAGGCGCTCTTATCGGCTTGTTCCTGCTGCATTTTTTGAATGTTTACCTTGGCCATTTGCAGCAGGGTGCTGTACTCGTTCAGCTGGGTTTCAATCTCCCGGGCGTGGCTTTCCGTCAGTAGCATACCCATGCTTTGTGCATTGCGCAGCAGGTGATCCCGGAACAACAGCACACTGGCCCCCAGAATACACTCCAGCAGAACCAGCAGCAGAAAGGAGAGAGCAAGAACTTTTTTTAAGAAAAAATTACGAATGGACATGGGATTAATGCGAAGCCTGCTAAAAAAATCCGGGGAACAGCCCGGCTGCAATCCACAGGCAGCTTGCGTTATGTGGGTATGCCTGAGAACTTAGCCCACATTAATTTTGCCTTCGGGCAGTACAGCAAACCGGCCCTTCTTTTGGTTTTGTCTGGCCAGGCTGATGACCATGGAGATGGGGCCTACACGGCCAATAAACATGGTGAGAATGGTTACAATCAAAGCAGGTGCCTGCATGGTGGCCGTTACGCCCACGCTGCAGCCCACCGTCGCAAAGGCGCTGACGGTTTCGTACAGGCAGTCCAGCGGGCTGACGGTTTCGCCGCTGTAAAAAAAGACGCACAGGGTGGAAACTACCACAATGGCAATGGCCAGCATGGTGATGGACAAAGCCTGATAAACGGTTTTTTTGTTGATGCGCCGCTGCATCAGCTGGGCGTCCTCCTGGCCGGTGGCCACCGAGGCAACCGTAACCAAAAGTATGCTGAAAGTGGTTACCTTGATACCGCCGCCGGTGCCGCCCGGTGCTGCACCAATAAACATAAGCACCGACAGCATACATTTGGTAATGGGGTTCATGGCGGCCAGGTCTACCGTGTTAAACCCGGCGGTGCGGGCGCTTACCGACTGGAAGGCGCTGTTTACAACTTTATCAAACACGCCCATGGGGCCAATGGTGTGGGGGTTGTTCCACTCCAAAAAGGCAAAGGCCACCGTGCCGCCCACAATCAGCCCGGCGGTGCAGATGAGAACCACCTTGGCATGGAGCGAAAGATGCCGCTGTTTGCGCCACTGGCTCAGCTCGTACCAGACCATAAAGCCAAGGCCGCCGGCTGCAATCAAAAACATAATAACCGTTTGCACATACCAGTTGCCCGCATACCCGGTAAGGCTCACATAGGGAGCGGCCCGGCCTAGAATATCAAACCCTGCATTGCAGAACGCCGAAATGGAAAGAAACAGGGATACAAAGATGCCCTCTGCGCCGAACCGGGGTACAAACACCGGCAGCAGCAGCACAAAGCCCAGTGCCTCAAACACAGCGGAGATGCGAATGACCCAAAGCAGAAGCTTCATCACATCCGCCACATTGGTGGAGCCAATGGATTCGCTGGCCAGCCGCATGGATTTAAAACCCACCCGGCGGCGCAGTGCCACCATCACAAAGCTGGTGAGGGTAACAAGCCCCAGACCGCCCACCTGAATGAGTGCAAGAACAACAATCTGGCCAAAGCGGGTAAAGGCCTGAAAGGTATCCACCCGAATCAGGCCGGTTACGCAGGTGGCACTGGTGGCGGTAAAAAGGGCATCCAAAAATGCAATGCCCTTGTGGGTGGAAAAAGGAAGCAGCAACAGCAGCGTACCGGTGATGATGACCCCCAAAAAGCTGGATACAATCAACCGGGTGGGGGAGATTTCCTCCAGCCGTTTGCGCATGGTTTTGGGTGCGTGGGAGCTCCGGCTTAACAAACGACTAAATTGGGACGATGTGCCGGTTTGAGGTTGTTGGTCCAAAAAAAATACCTCCTTTGTTTTACCAGTTGGCCCTGCCTGCCCAGCCAGGGCAGTGCCGAGGGTCAAACCATATCCTTGCGGCTGCAAACCAAGCCGCAAACAAGTGAATGAATGCTGCCCGCCATACCCTGGGCAAAACCCGGCATGGCGGTTTCTTAGTATACTATACAATGAAGGAAAGGTGATTTCAACTTGATTTTACCCACGGTATCCTTTATAATAAAAAAGCATTGCGGCCCCGGGGGCCAAAGCACCGCCTGCACCATGGCTTGGCCCAAACAGCGGCAGCGGTACAGCGTAACTTTGCACAGCCCTGGGCCGCACGCCATGCAGCAATGCACCCGTATAGTAGAATATGCCCCCTTAGTTAAATGGATATAACAAGCCCCTCCTAAGCGGCAGTTCGTTCGAATCCTGTGGAGCCTGAAAATTGAATATTTGTTGTATAAGCCCCCGTACCTCACCGGGATAGAGGGTCCGCCTCCTAAGCGGAATGTAGTGAGTTCGAGTCTCGCCGGGGGTGCCAAAATGAC